>NZ_JBEOWQ010000002.1:0-319366 GCF_040296145.1 Micromonospora sp. NPDC002296 | reverse complement strand
TCCTGAAGACTCTCACCCTTCCAGGCGTACACCGGAACACCGGCCGGGGCCTCAGGCGTGCCGTCCGGGCCGACGACGATCGCAGCGGCGGCATGGTCCTGGGTGGAGAAGATGTTGCACGACGCCCAACGAACCTCAGCACCGAGCGCCACCAGCGTCTCGATCAACACGGCCGTCTGAATGGTCATGTGCAGCGAACCGGTGATCCGCGCCCCGGCGAGGGGCTGCGCCTGCGCGAACTCACGGCGGATCGCCATCAGACCCGGCATCTCATGCTCGGCGAGCTGGATCTCCTTACGCCCGAACTCGGCGAGCGACAGATCCGCCACCTTGAAGTCGCCCTCGGCGAGGGTGCTCGGCCGGGCCTCGGACGGCCTGCCGCTGGGGGTAGCCGGGAGGGTGCTGGTCATAGAAGCTCCTGTCGAACGAACGGAGTGCTGCGCGACCCTTCACCTTACGCGCGAGAGCGGACAGCGCGCGGGGCGGTCGGTCGTGAACGGACTTTCCGCCCACTGTCCGGCCGCCCCGCGCATCCCCCCGGTTTGGTTCCCCGCGCGCCCCCGGACCTTCGTCGCGTTAACGCTGCGTACCAATAGAGTCACACTGAGCCAGAGCAACGTCAAGCTATTCCGGAAATTTCGGATATGTGTCGGCTGGCCTCGGCGGCCTTCCCTCGACAGGAGTGACGGTCAATCGAGGCCGGGGGTGGCCACGTACGCCTCGCCCTCGCCGTCGAGGACGAGCGGACCGGCGTCGGCCGGGCCGATCGCGGACCGCCCCGGCACAAGAGCGACAACGCCCCGACCGTCGTCGACCGAGAGCCGCCCGGCCCGGCAGAACACCACGCGGGGCCCCGGCACCGTGAGCCGGACCGGCAGCGCGCCGGCGTCCAGCCGCACCCGGTGCAGCGCGAAATCCTCGACGGGCACCGGCCAGCGGACCACCCCGGCGGACACCGGCTCCGGGGCCACCCGCGGGTCGTCGAGCACCTCGAAGCGGAGCACCCGCAGCAGCTCGTCGACGTCCACCCGCTTCGGGGTCAGCCCGCCACGCAGCACGTTGTCGCTGGCCGCCATGATCTCCACGCCCGTGCCCCGCAGGTAGGCGTGCAGGTTGCCGGCCGGCATCCAGATCGCCTCCCCGGGGGCGAGCCGGAGGTGGTTGAGCAGCAGCGCCACCAGCACCCCGGGGTCGCCCGGGTAGTGGCCGGCCAGCGCTCGGGCCAGCTCCGCGTCCGGCCCCGCGGCCTGCGCCGCCAGCACGTCCGCCACCAGCCCGGCCCGTTCCGCCGCCGGCCAGCTCAGCAACAGCCGTACGGCCTCCCGCAGCCCCGCCGGGCCGCCGCGCAGCGTCGACACCACCGCCCCCAACGCCGGTACGCCGAACGCGGCCAACGCCTCGGCCGACTCCGCCGGGTCGCGGAACCCGCAGAGCGCCTCGAACGGCGAGAGCGCGACCAGCAACTCCGGCTTGTGGTGCGGGTCGACGTAGTTGCGCTCCCCCGCCGGGCGCGCCGCGTCGGCCGCGTACCCGGCACGGGCCTGCTCCGGGTCCGGGTGGGCCTGAAGGCTCAGCGGGGCGTCCGCGGCGAGAACCTTGAGCAGGAACGGCAGCCGGGGGCCGAACCGTTCGACCACCCGGTCGCCGAGCCAGTGCCCCGGCTCGGCGGCCAGCAGGTCGACCAGGCTCGCCGCCGCACCACCGCGCCGCACCGTGGCCGGCGCGCCCGGGTGGGCACCCAGCCACAGCTCGGCCTCCGGCCCCGCGCTGGGCACCGGGCGCCCCTGCAACTCGGCGATCGCTGAACGGGAGCCCCAGGCGTAGTCCCGGATCGGCCCGTGCAGCGGTTCCACCTCAGCTCCCGGTGCGGGTCTCGTCGCCGGCGGTCTTCGTCGCGTGCGGCACCGCGGCGTCCGGGGTGGCCGTGGGAGCCGCGGTGCCGGTGCCGGCCCGCTCAGCCGCGGCGGACCAGATGTCCGGCTCCAGATAGATCACCCGGGCGACCGGGACGGCCGCGCGGATCCGCGTCTCGACGGCGTTGATCCCCCGTGCCAGCTCCTCGGCGCTCTCGCACGCCGGGACCGCGACCTTCGCGGCCACCAGCAGTTCCTCCGGGCCCAGGTAGAGCGTCTTCATGTGGATGATCCGCTCGACCTCCGGGCCGGCGGTGACGGCCCGCTCGATCGCGGCCACGTCCTTCGGCTCGGCGCCCTCACCGAGCAGCAGGCTCTTCGTCTCGATCGCCAGGACGATCGCGATGAGCACCAGCAGGACGCCGATCATGGCAGTACCGGCCGCGTCCCACATGCCGTTGCCGGTGATCAGGGTCATCCCCACGCCGAACAGCGCGAAGACCAGACCGACCAGCGCGCCGAAGTCCTCCAGCAGCACCACCGGCAGCTCCGGGGCCTTGGACCGGCGGATGAAGTGCACCCAGGACTGGTTGCCCCGGATGTGGTTGGACTCCTTGATCGCCGTACGGAAGGAGAAGCTCTCCATCACGATGGCCGCGACCAGCACGACGACCGGCACCCAGTGCCATTCCGTGATCCCGTGCGGGTCGGCCGCCTTGTGCCACGCCTCGTACAACGCGAACAGGCCGCCGACGCTGAACAGCACGATCGACACGATGAACGCGTAGATGTAGCGCTCCCGGCCGTACCCGAAGGGGTGCTCGGGGGTCGCGGCGCGCTTGGCCCGCCGGCCGCCGAGCAGCAGCAGGCCCTGGTTGCCGGAGTCGGCCACCGAGTGGATCGACTCGGCCAGCATCGACGAGGAGCCGGTCAACAGGAACGCGATGAATTTCGTGATCGCGATGCCCACGTTCGCGAACAGCGCCGCGACGATCGCCTTTGTACCGCCGTCGGCGCTCATGCCGGTCCCCGTTCGATGCCGCACGTGCTCACTGGTTTGCCAGCTCCTTCATCTCTGTGATGGCCGGAACCGCCATCGGGTCCAGTCCGTGTGCCAGGGCGAGGTAGACGGAGGCGAAGTCCGGCACCGCCACCAGCGAGGCGAGCCGCTCCAGCGCGGAGCCGCCCTCGGCGGTCACCACGTCGCAGCGCACCCCGCGCCGCTCGGCGAGGGTCTGCACGGCGTCGGCCCGACGTTCCTCGACCGCCAGCGGCTCGTCGGCGTCGTCCTCGGCGTTGAGGCCGCCGTCGCGCAGCAGCACCAGCCGCAGCCGGGTGCCCGCCACCTCGGTCTCCTCCGGGTCGGCGAAGATGTCCCGCTCTCCCTCGGCGAGGCCGCCGAACACGCCGTCGAGCAGGCCGACCCGCCCCCGGCCGGCCTCACCGAGCGCCCCGCTGACCACGGGATAGCGGGCGTTGGCCGACAGGGTGTCACCGAACCGGCGGGCCGCCACGGTGGCCAACGGCGACGAGCCCCAGACGATGGGGATCGACCCCGCCAGCCCGAGGGCCAGCGACTTCGCGGGGTTGACGAACGCCTCGGCCGTGGCACGGCACCGGTCGGCGTCCGCGTCGAGCCGCGCCGCCGTCTCGGCCAGATCCGCCTCGTTGACCTTCACGAGCCCGAGCGTACGGGCGGCGAGCAGAACCGGCACGGTGAGCGCCCACAGGCTGGCCCGGGCCGGGGCGCGGCGGGGCACCGGGATGAACGGCGCGCGGGCCCGCTCGGCCGCCGCCTGCAACTGCGAGTCGGGGGCGCCGACGGCGACCAGCCGGGCGCCCCGGCGGTGCGCGGCCTCGGCCGCGCCGAGCGCCTCGGGACTGCGGCCGGAGGCGCTGACCGCGATCACCACGTCGGCCGCGCCCACCCAACCGGGCACGCCGGCGCTGCGGTGCGGGATGACCGGGACCGGGCAGCGCGGGCCGGCGACCGTGGCCAGCACGTCCCCGGTGCGCCCGGCCGTGCCGATGCCCGCGATGACGACCGCCCGGGGGCGGCCGTCGTCGGCGAGCGCGGTCAGGTTCGTCTCGGCGGTCAGGGCGGCGGACTCCCGGACCTGTGCCCCGGCGGAGGCGGTGAACCGGAGCATGCCGCCCGGGTCGCGCTCCGCGAGGGCGTCCGAGTCGTCCAGCAGGGACTCGTCGGCGTCGCGGCGGCCGCTGACTCCGGCCGTTCCCTCCATCACGGCTGCTGCGCGGGTCCGCCGCGCGCCTCGTCGAGCAGCAGCACCGGCACGTCGTCGCGCACCTCGAAGATCCGACCGCACTCGGTGCAGGTCAGCGTCTGCGCCCCGGCGTCGTAGTCCAGCGGGGCATGGTGTGTGTCCGGACAGGCGAGGATCTCGAGCAACTGCGGGTCCAGGGCCATGGTGCGGCTCCTTCCACGGTGCGGGGACGGCGGTCGACGGTGCCGACCGGCGCAGGCGATCTTATCGGCGAACCCGGTCGAGCACCTCGTCGCGGAGTGAGATCATCCGCTCCTCGGTCGGCGCCTCGACGTTCAGCCGCAACAGCGGCTCGGTGTTGCTGGCACGCAGGTTGAACCAGGCGCCGTCGGGGAAGCTCAGGGTGAGCCCGTCCAGCTCGCCGGCGGTCGCCTCCGGGTACGCGGCGCGCACCTCGGCCACCCTCGCCGCCTGGTCGGCCACCGTCGAGTTGATCTCGCCGGACGCGACGTACCGCTCGTACTCCCGGGCCAGCTCGGACAGCGGTAGGTCCTGCTCGCCGAGCGCGGCGAGGGCGTGCATCGCGGCCAGCATGCCGGTGTCGGCGAACCAGAAGTCCCGGAAGTAGTAATGGGCGGAGTGCTCGCCACCGAAGACGGCGTTGGTGCGGGCCATCTCGGCCTTGATGAAGGAGTGCCCGACCCGGGCCACCACCGGCTTGCCGCCGTGCTCGGCGATGATCTCCGGCACCGCCCGGGAGGTGATCGGGTTGTGGATCACCGTGGACCCGGGATGCCGGGCCAGCTCGCGGACCGCCACGAGGGCGGTGATCGCCGACGGGGAGACCGGCTCGCCGCGCTCGTCGACGACGAAGCAGCGGTCGGCGTCGCCGTCGAAGGCCAGCCCCAGGTCGGCGCCGTGCTCGCGCACGGCCCGCTGGAGGTCGACCAGGTTCGCCGGGTCCAGCGGGTTGGCCTCGTGGTTGGGGAACGTGCCGTCCAGCTCGAAGTAGAGCGGCACGATCTCCAGCGGCAGCGCCGGGAGCACGGCGTCGCCGAGCACGCTGGGCACCGTCCAACCGCCCATCCCGTTGCCGGCGTCGACCACGACCTTCAGCGGCCGGATGCCGGAGAGATCGACCAGCCCGCGCAGGTAGGCGGCGTACTCCGGGCGCAGGTCGCGCCGCTCGGTCGGCCGGGTCTGCGCCTCGGCCGGCGGCGCGGCGCCGGAGTCGAGCAGCGCCTGCGCCCGGTCCCGGATCTCGGCCAGGCCGCTGTCCTGCCCGATCGGGCGGGCGGCCGAGCGGCACAACTTGATGCCGTTGTACTTGGCCGGGTTGTGGCTGGCCGTGAACATGGCACCGGGCAGGCCGAGGATGCCGGAGGCGTAGTAGAGCATGTCGGTGGAGGCGAGCCCCAACTCGATCACCGACCGCCCCTGCGCCCGGACACCGGCGGCGAACGCCTCGGCCAGGGCCGGACCGCTGGCCCGCATGTCGTGCGCGATCACCACCGCGTCGCCGGGCTCGTCGGCGGCGGCGAGCACCTGACCGAAGGCGACGCCGAGCGCCTCGGCCGCCCGCTCGTCCCACTCGTCCGGCACCGTGCCCCGGACGTCGTACGCCTTCACGATCCGGGACAGATCAGACACGGGTTCCGCTCCTTGGCCGCAGGTCCTCAACGCATCTGAGCGTATCGGAGCGCCCCCGCCTCCCCCGCCTCAGCCGGGGAGGCGGGGCATGATCGTCGTCGCGTCGCCGCCACCGGCGGGCGCAGGCGGCCCACCCGGACCGGGCAGCCCACTCGGACCCGGCGTCCCACTGGGTCCGGGCGTCCCACTTGGTCCCGGTGCCTCGGGCGGGCCGGGCTGCCGGGGCGGGGCGTCGCCGGCCGGGTACGCCGTACCACCGCCGTAGACCCCGCCGCCACTGACCGGCGGGGCGGCCTGCGGGCCGGGGCGGGCGCCGTACGTCCCGCCGGACGGGGCTGCGGCCGGCCGGCCGTACACCCCGCCGGTGGGCGGCGCGGGCGGGGTGGCCGTCCCGCCTCCGGAGCGGTACGTGGTGCCGCCCGGGTTGCGCGGCAGCGGCACCGGCGGGTACTCGCCCCGGTCGGCGGCCGGCTCCTTGTCGGCCCGGGACCGGCGCACCAGCAGCACGATCAGGCCGATCCCCACCACGACCAGGCCGATGCCGAAGAGCATGAACACCGACAGACCGCCGGAGTCCTCCTCGACGGCGACCGGGGTGGCCGAGCCGGCCCGGGCGGCGGCAGCGGCCAGGGTCGGGCCGCCGACGTTCACCGCCTCGGTCGGCGCCACGGTCGGGCTCGGCGACGGCGTACGCGACGAGGTGGGTGACGGGCTCGGCGTCTTCCTCTCCCCGACCACCCGGGCCGCGGTGGCGTCCCGGCCGAGGGCACGGCCGAACGCGTTGGTCGCCTCACCGGCCAGCTCCAGCCGGCCGCCCGGTGTGCCCGCCCGGAACGTCACCCGGTAGCGCACCGTGAGGCTCTTGCCCTTGCACAGCGTGGGGTTCGTCGGCGTAACCTGACGCACGGTCACCCCGCCCCCGCCGTCGGAGACCGACACCGGCCGCCACCGACCGGCCACGGCCACCTGGACGGAGGCCTGGTCCGCGGCGAGGCCGTCGAGCCGCAGCCCCAACCCGGTGCGGACGAGCACGCAGCCCCCGGTGCGCTTGCGCACCTCGACGTTGACCGCCCCCGGCGAGCCGCCCGGCCGGAAGCTGTCGGCCGAGCGCACCCGCACCGAGTCGCCGTCGGCCAGGGCCGGCGTCGCCCCGACGGCCACGAGGCCGCCCAGCATCACGCAGACCGCCGCGATCCGCGTCGCCCGCCGACGTACCGCCATGCTCACCTCGCCGTTCCTCCCCGGGTGGGGTCCGCTGGTCAGGTTACTACCGGGTGTGGGGCCCGGTGGTTCGTCGAGCGCCCCGCATGTGCTCTGCGTTACGGAAACCGCCCCCGCCCGCCGCGGGGGCGGGCGGCCGGCAGGTCCGTCAGCAGGCGGCGGCCAGCGCCTCGCGGCAGAGTCGGTCGGCGGTGCGGGTGGTCTCCGGCAGCCGGTACCTCGGCGTCAGCGCGAGCACCCGGGCGCAGGCGTTGTCCAGGCCCATCCGGTGCCCGACGCTGACGAAGACCGGCTTCACCCCGTCGCGGGTACGCAGCACCCGGCCGACCACCTCCCCGCCGTCGCGCAGCGGCGACCAGGCGCCGCGCCGGGCCGCCGGCGGCTCCCACTCGCCGACCAGCGGCGTCTTGCCCACCCCGATCGCGGGCAGCCCGGTGACCACGCCCAGGTGGCAGGCGAGCCCGAACCGGCGCGGGTGGGCCAGCCCGTGCCCGTCGCAGACCAGCAGTTCCGGGCGGACGGTCAGCTTCTCCAACGCGTCCAGCAACGCGGGCAGCTCCCGGAAGGCGAACAGCCCGGGGACGTAGGGGAACGCGGGCCGCCCCACACCGACCGCCCGGTCCACCACGGCCAGCGTCCGGGCGTCCAGCACGGTGACGGCCGCCGCGAGCCGGTCGCCGCTCTCGGCGTACGCGACGTCCAGGCCGGCCACCGTCGCGGGCGCGGTGGGACCCGGCCCGACCAGGTCGGCGAGGGGCCGCATCCGGTCCTGCACGGCGAGCGCCTCGGCCTCGGTGCGCGGCGGCCGATGAGCTCGCGCCTCGGGTCCGTGTGGCCGGTGGGTCGCCGATGGATCAGCCATCGGGTGAGCATGGTCCGCCGTCCCCGTGGGCGCAACGATCAACGTCGGTGACGACACACCCGGCCGGGTCGAGCCGGGGTTTTCGCACACCTGTCGGGTAACTTCTTCTGGTCCGAAATTCCGGTCATCGACAGGAGAAGCTCCGCGCATGGGCAAGAAGACGATCCACGTCTCCGACTTCAGCGGCACCGTTCTGCGGGCGGACGACGAGGTGGTCCGGGTCGTGGTGCTGGAGCACCCCGACCTGGTCGCCGGCCCCGTGCAGCTGGACGCCACCACGGCCGAGGTGGAGAGCATCGACGACGCCACGTTGGACGTCGCGGTGGTGGAGATCCACGACCAGCACGGCGGCGGCGAGCCCCGTCGGGTGGTGCTGACCGCCAGCGAGTTCGACGCGATGGCCACCGACGTGCCGATGGCCCAACTGCTGAAGACCGCCGAGCGGGTCCGCCCGCCGAAGGCGCGCAAGGGCGCCGAGAAGCCGGACTACGGCACCATCGAGCACGCCGGCAAGCCGCACCGGGGCCGGGTCACCGAGGAGGAGGCCCGGCTGGTCCGCGAGCAGCTCGACGAGGTCAACAAGCGGCTCGCCGACGCCGGCATCCGCCAGGTCGACCCGGCCGATCCCGAGCACGCGCTCCGGTACGGCTTCCCCGCCGCCGCGACCATCTCCTCGGTGCCGCCCACGGCCTCCTGACGCCCCGCCGCCGCCCCGCGGTCGCGGGGCGGCGGCGCGAAGGCCCTTCCCGCCGGAGGCGCGGGAGGCCCTCCTACTCCTGTGCGGCGGCGAGAGCCTCGGCGACGGTGGCCTCCGTGGCGGCCTTCTCCACCCCGAGCCCGGTGAGCACGCCGGCACCGTTCTCCACCTCCAGCAGGCCGAGCAGGACGTGCTCGGTGCCGACGTGTCGGTGACCGAGCCGCAGCGCCTCCCGCGCGGTGAGTTCGAGCGCCTTCTTGGCTCCGGGGTCGAACGGGATCAGGGCGGGCAGCGTGTCGGTCGGCGCCGGCAGGGCCGCGGTCGCGGCCTCCCGCAACCGCTCCAGCGGTACGCCCTGGGCGACGACCGCCCGCGCGGCGAGGCCGTCGGGCTCGCCGAGCAGCCCGAGCACCAGGTGCTCGGGGCGGATCTCGGCGTTCCCGGCGGCGCGGGCCGCCTCCTGGGCGGCGATCACGACATTACGGGCCCGGGGGGTGAAGTTGTCGAACCCGCGGGCAGGGTTCAGGGCCGACGGCTCGGTGGACGTCCTGGGCACGAACCTCTTCTGCGCCGCCTGCTTGCTCACCCCCATGCTGCGGCCGATCTCCGTCCAGGACGCGCCGGAGCGGCGGGCCTGGTCGACGAAGTGGCCGATCAGGTGGTCGGCGAGGTCGCCGAGGTGGTCGGCCACCACGACCGCCCCGGAGAGCTGGTCGAGGGTGTCGGTGTGGGCCTTCTTGATTCCCGCGATGAGGTCGTCGAGGCGGATCGTACTGGGCATCTGGGCAGGATTCGTCATGCGTCAACCATAGGTTGACGCGTGCCCGATCGTCAACCCGGAGTTGACGATCTGAAGACGTCCGTGGCCATCAGCTCATCCCGGAAGGGGCGGTGCTGACATCGAGGACGGCGAGGGCGCCCTCGCCGGCCCGCCGGGCCTCGGCGACGGTCCGGCCGAGCGTGACCACCCTGGCGGCCACGCTCGGCAGAGAGACCAGTTCCCCCACCTGGTCCCCCTCGGCGACGAAAACGTCCAGGGCCAGGACACCATCCCGATCCCGGGCCGCCTCGACGCCGGTGATCGCCGTCACCCGCCCCGGCCGGACGTGCTTGGTCAGCAGCATCGAGGCCGAGCGCGGCTGGGCCGGCGGGGCCACGTCCAGCGGCTCGCCGGACATCACCGCCAGGTACGCCGCGACGACGTCGTAGGAGTACGCGTATCCGATCATCATCATGATCGGGCCGCCGGCGAGGCGTCCCGCGCACTCCACCAGCCGGACCACGCCGTCCTCCAGGATCCACTCGCTGTGGATGAACCCCGTGTCGAAGTCGACTGCCGCGACCAGCCGCTCCGCCGCGGCGACCAGCTCGGCATACTGCGCCGGCGGCAGGTCCGGGTCGATGGTCTCGGTCACCGGCACCGGATGCGTCCCGGGGGCGACATCGGTGGCGGTGACGTTGCGGAAGAGCACCTCTCCCCGGCGGACCAGCAGGTTCACGTTGTACTGCCGCCCGACCATGCGCCGCTCGGCCAGGTAGGACTCCACCGCCGGGAAGCGCGTGCTGCTGTGCACGGGCGGGGCGACCATCCGCTCCCAGCCCGCAGGAACGTCGGCGGCGTCCGGCACGATCTGCACCCCGGACGAGCCCGCCCGCGCGGTCGGCTTGAGCACCAGCCCGCCGGGAACCCGCTCGGCGAAGGCCACCGCGTCGGCGGGCGAGCGGATGAGCCGCCACTGCGGGCCGGCGACGCCACCGGCCTCCGCCACCTGGCGTAGCAGGAACTTGTCGCCGAGGATCTCCGCCGACGCCGGTCCCGCGCCGGGCAGGCCGAGGCGCTGGGCCAACCGCGCCGCGAACACCACCCCCGCGTCGTCGACCGGGACGACGGCCTGGATCCGCAGGTCCGGATGCCAGACGTGGAACAGGTCGGCTGCCATCGGGCGTCGGAAGTCCAGTTCGTACAGGTCGCACTCGGGCCAGTGGGCGGCGAGGTGGGCGCGGGCCCCCCGGGCGTACGCCACGGCCGGCTCCTCAATGATGATCACCCGCAGGTCGCCGACGGTGCGGCGCAGCAACGGCAACCAACCCTGCACGTACCCGACGAGGATCAGGGCCCGCCGATCGTCCGGACTACTCACCCGGGACACTCCCTTTCGATGGTTGGGTCGCGACCCGGTCGACGGCCGCCGCCAGCGATCGGACGGTCGGGTTCTGGAAGAGGGTGGCCAGCCCGACGGGAACGCCCAGGGCACGGCTGAGCCGGGCCTCCACCTCGATCAGCCTGAGCGACGAACCACCGGCATCGAAGAAGTTGACATCCGGTCCGAGGGTGTCGCGGCCCAGGGCGGCGGCGCAGACCCGCTCGACCAGCGGCACCATGGGCCCGTCGGCGCGTGCGGTGGCCGTGGCAGCGATCGCGCGCAGCGCGGCGACGTCCGGCTTGCCGTTCGGGGTGAGCGGCATGGCCGCCAGAATCCGCAGGTCGCCGGGGTGCATGGTGGCCGGCAGCAGGTCGGCGAGGTGCCGGCGCAATCCCTCCCCGGTCAGCTCCGGCGGCCCGGCCACGTACGCGGTGACCCCGTCGGGCCCGTCGGCGAGCAGGAGGCAGTCGGTCACGTCGGGGTGCTCCCGCAGCACCGACTCGATCTCGTCCAGCTCGACCCGGGTTCCGTTGAGGCTGACCTGCCGGTCGGCCCGGCCCCGGAACTCGATGGTGCCGTCCGGCCGGGCCATCCCGAGGTCCCCGGTCCGGTACAGCCGCACGCCCTTCTCGCCGTGCGGGTCCGGCCCGAACCGGTGGGCCGTGCCGGTCGGGTCCCCCGGGTAGCCGAGGGCCAGGTACGGGCTGCGGACCCGGATCTCGCCCACCACGTTGACCGGCACCGGGCGCCCGTCGTCGTCGGTGAGCAGGATCTCGGCGGTGGGCGAGGCCGGGCCGACCAGCGGTCGGTTGTCGGCGGTCTCCCGGGATCGGGGGTGGCCGTGGTCGATCGTGGCGGCCACCTGGGGGGTCTCGGTGGCACCGTAGTGCGACACCACCCGCGCCCCGGGACAGAGCCGGGCGACACCGGCGACGTCCCGAGCGTCCACCGCGCCGCCGCCGAAGGCGACCAGTCGGACGTCGACCAGCCGGACGCCGGACGCCTGACCGGCCGCGACGAGCAGCCGCCCCAGGGCGGGACTCAGGTGCAGAACGGTGATCCGCCGGACGGCGAGCCAGCGGACCAGCGCGGTCGGCGACGCGGCCTCCGAGGCTGCCGGCAGGTGCACCGACGCACCCACCGCCACCGCTACCAGCACCTCACGGAGCAGGGGGTCGTGGCCGACCCCGGCGAGCGCGGAGAACCGGTCCTCCCCGGTGAGCCGGTACGCGGCCGGGTACCACTGGAGCAGGGCCGCCAGCGGGGCCGCCGGGGCGGCCACCGGCCGGGGGTGACCGGTGCTGCCGGAGGTGAACGCCAGGTAGGCCGTCCCGGCCGGCAGCGATCCCGCACCGGACACCGGCGACGCCCCGGCCCGAGCCGCCGGGGTGCCGGTGACCTGGTCCGGGCGCACGACCGGACGGTCACCGGTGGCATCGACCACGACCGGGTCGCCGGCGGCGGCCAGCATCCGCTCTCGGCGGGTCGGCGGCAGGCCGGCGTCGACCAGCAGGAACGTCCTGGCTCCGGCCAGCACGGCGACCAGCGCCGCGACCAGCGCCGGAGTCCGGCCACCCAGCACCGCCACCGCACGCCCCCGCCCGGGGTCGACGCGGTCCAGCGCCGTCCCGAGGTCGACGGCGGTCGAGGCGAGCCGGTCGCCGGTCACGGTCTCGTCACCGGCCAGGACCGCGGGGCTGTTCCCGGTGCGCCGCAGGGCGGCCAGGAGGGTACGCCCGAGTTCCGCCGCGGACGAGGTGACGGGCGGGTACGCCCGCCAGGGGGACCGCACCGTGCCCGTGTCGGCCCGTCCGACGTCACCGAGCAGCCGGGCAGCGTCGCGCGGAAGGTCGACGAGCACCCGGACGCAGTCGTCGGCCACCGCCTCGATCCGGTCGTGGTCGAACAGGTCCAGGTCGTAGACCAGCTCCAGCCCGATACCGTCCCGGTCGTCCACGAAGTACGCCGAGATGTCGAACAACGCCCCCGGCAACGGCGGGGTGAGCACCTCGACCCGGGTCCCCGGGCCGAGGTCCAGCGGCGTCGCCGGATACGACAGCAGGTTGCACCAGATCTGGAAGATCGGGTTGGCCGCGGCGATCCGGGGCGGGGCGAGTTCCCGAACCAACTCGTCGAAGGGCACGCGCCGGTGGGCCAGGGCCGTGGCGACCTCGTCGGCCACCATGCGCAGGTTGTCCCGCACCGACCGGTTCCGGTCCACGGCCAGGCGCAGGACCAGCGAGTTGTTGAAGAAGCCCACCGAGTCGGCCAGGTCCGCGTCGTCCCGGTCCGCGACGGGGGTGCCGATGACCAGGTCGTCCTGCCCGGTGTACCGGTTGAGCACCGTCGCCAGGCCCAGGGCGAGCAGGGGGAACAGCGGCACCCGGTGACGTATCGCGAGGTCGCGCAGCTCTCCGGCCACCTGCTCGGGCAGTCGGTGGGCCACCCGCCCGGCCCGGAACCGGGGGGTGACCGGACGGCGGCGGGCGAACGGCAGCCGGACCGGCCCGGGCAGGTCGGCCAGCCGCTTGCGCCACCAGGCGAGTTCCGACTCGACCACGGCCCGGTGCTCCGGGGAACGGGTGGCGGCGGCGACCGCGGGGAACTGCACCGGCTCGGGGAGGTTCTCACCCCGGTACGCCCGGCCGATGTCGCGCTGGACCACCTCGACAGACCAGCCGTCGACCACGATGTGGTGCCCGACCAGGGCAAGGAGGCAGGTGTCCGCTCCGGTCACCAGCACCTCCGCCCGGAACAGGGGGCCGCTGTCCAGCCGGAACGGGCGGCGAACCACCTCGGCCGCCCAGTCCTCGACGGTGTTGGTGGGGTCGGCCACCACCAGGCCGCCGGTCTCCGGCGGGTCCGCGACCAGTTGGACCGGCCGGGCGGCGACCGTTCCGACCCGGGTACGCAGGGCCGCGTGCCGCCCCAGCACGGTGGCGACCGCGCGGTCGAGACGATCCAGGTCGACGGGACCGCGCAGGCGCAGCAGCGCCGGGACGTGGTAGGCGGAGCAGTGCGGGTACATCTGGTGGAGCAGGAACAGCCCCTCCTGTTGGGGGGCCAGCGGAGCGCTGCGCCGGGCCCCGGTGACCGGGCGGGCGGGTCGCGGCGGCACGGCGACGGCGGGCCGGACGTCCAGGACGGCGGCGAACCCGCCGACGGTGGATTCGGCCAGCACGTCTGCGACGGTGACGGCCCGTCCGGTCTCCCGGGCCGCTCGCTCGGCGACGACCATCGCGGACAGGGAGTGCCCGCCGTGCGCGGCGAACTCGCTGTCCGCGTTGAGGTCACGGGCCCCGAAGACCTCCGTCCAGAGCCGGGCGACGTAGCGTTCCCGGTCGGTCATCGGCGGCGCGGCGGACCCGGCGGGGTCGGGGGCGACCGGGGTCGGCCGGCCGGCGCGGAGCAGGGCGGAGACGGCCGCCCGGTCGGCTTTGCCGCCGGCGGTGCGCGGCAGCGCCGGCAGGACCGCCAGGTCGGCGGGTACGGCGGCGGCCGGCAGGACGTCGGCCAGGTCGGCGCGCCAGGCACCGGGGTCGGGTTGCCCGGTCACCACCGCCACGACAGCGCCGTCGCGGACCAGCGCCACGGCATCGGTCACCCCGGGCAGTCGGCGCAGCGCGTGCTCGATGTCGCCCAACTCGATCCGTACCCCCCGGATCTTCACCTGATGGTCCCGGCGTCCGTGGTACGCCAGGTTTCCGTCGGGCAGCCGCCGCACCAGGTCGCCGGTGCGGTACGCCCGCCCGCCCGGCCCGGCGTCGGCATCCGGCACGAACGCCAGGGCGGTCGCCGCCGGCCGTCCCAGATACCCCCAGGACACCTGGGGACCGGCGAGGAGCAGCTCACCCAGTTCCCGCGGTCCCACCTCGCGCAGCGCCGGGTCGATTACCCGGGCGCGGACGCCCGGCAGGGGCCGGCCGATCACCGGCAGGTCCGCCGCACCGACCCGGGCCACCACCGTGTCCACGGTGCACTCGGTCGGCCCGTAGACGTTGTACGCCGTCGTCCCGGCCCGGGCGGTCAGTTCCGCCCACAATCCGTCCCCGATGGCCTCGCCGCCGACCAGGATGCGCAGGTCCCCGCACTGGTCCAGGTACGGCAGCAGCGCCCGCAGGTGGGTGGGGGTGATGTCGAGGTCGGTGACCCGACGGGTGCGCAGCACCTCGGCGAACGCGGCCGGGTCGAGCCGGTCGGCCTCGCGGAGCAGGACCACGGTGTCCCCACGCAGCAGCCGCAGCCACTGCTGGACCGAGGCGTCGAAGGAGAGGCCGGCGTTCCACGCCACCACGTCGTGTCCCGGCCCGGCCGCCCCGCAGGCGAGGAGTCCGTCGGCCAGCGCCAGGACCGCCCCGTGCGGCACCATCGCCCCCTTCGGACGGCCGGTGGAACCGGAGGTGAACACCACGTACGCCAGGTCGGCGTCGGTGACCTCGGGCAGCCGGGCGAGCGCGGCGGCGTCGACGGTGACCTCACCGCGCAACGCGTCGGCCAGATCCGGCACCACGACGTCCGGGCCGGTCGGGGTGCCCGGTTCGGTGATCAGCCGGGTGACGCCCGCCTCCGCCAGGACCGCCGCCTGGCGCCGGGCCGGATGCGCCGGGTCCACCGGCACGTACGCCGCCCCCGCCCGCAGCACCCCGAACAGGGCCACCACCATGTCGACGGAACGGTCGAGGCGGAGGCCCACCACGTCGCCCCGGCCCACCCCGTACCCGGCCAGCGCGACGGCCACCGCGTCGACCCGACGGCCGAGCTCGGCGTACGTGACAGCGTCGTCGGCGACGACCAGCGCCGTGCGGTCGGGGTGGGCGGCCACGACGCGGCCCAGGGCGGCGGGGATCCCGGCGGGGACGGCTTCCATCCGGCTCAGCCCACGAAGTCCAGGCTGACCTTGCCGGTCGTGACCCGCGCCCGCATGTCGGCCACGGCCTGCGCCACGTCCCTGAACGGGTACGACCGGCCCGTCTCCATGTCGAGCTGCCCCTTCTTGATCATGCCGAACAGCCCCACCATGGTCTCCGGGAACACCTCGTGCCGGTCGGAGACCAGGTTGTACGCCGAGAAGCCGGCGATGGTACGGGTGCCGGCCATCAGCGACTCGGGCCGGACCGGGGTGCTGAGCTCCCCCGACGTCGAGCCGAAGATCACCATTCGCCCGCACGGCGCCAGCGCGGCCAGGGCCGAGTCGAGCTGCGGCCCGCCGTGCATCTCCAGGATCACGTCGACCATGCGGCCCCCGTTCGCCTCGACCAGGGCCGCGCCGATGTCGGTGGTGGTGGAGTCCACCGTCTCGTCGGCGCCCAGGGCGGCGGCGTGCGCGCGCTTGTCCGGGGTGGACGCCGCGCCGATCACCCGGCGGGCCCCCCACGCCTTGGCGAGCTGCACGGCGATCGACCCGACCCCGCCGGCGGCGGCCATCACCGCGACGGTCTCCCCACGGGTGATCCGAGCCATGGTCCGCAGGATGTGCCAGGCGGTGAACCCCTGGGTGGCCATCGCGAGGGCGGCCCGGTCGGAGACGAAATCGGGCACCTCGAGGAACTGTTCGGCGACGAACACCTCCGCCCAGGCCCCCTGCCTGGCCCGGCCCAGCATCCGGCGGCCGTCGGCGGTGGTGCCCACCGCCTCGATCCCCGGGCGGTACGGCAGCGGCGGCTTGAGGGAGTAGGTCCCCTCGACGATGTGGACGTCGGAGAAGTTGACGCCCGCGCTGCGGACGCGGAGCAGGGTCTGGTTGCCGGCGGCGACCGGATCCGGTACGTCGTGGATCTCCAGGCCTCCGGGGCCGTGACCGGTCAACGAGATCGCGTGCAAGGTACTTCTCCTAATCGTTGTGTCGCGGGTCAGGTGTAGACGCGGCGGGGCACGGCGGCCAGCACGTCGCGGACGGTGTGGAGCACTTCCTCCCGGGCGGTGTGGACGAAGAAGTGCCCGCCGGGGAAGAACCGTTCGACGGGCGGCGCGACGGTGTGGGTACGCCACCCGTCGGCCTGGTAGTCGGTGACCGAGGTGTCGCTGACCCCGCGCAGCACCGTCACCGGGAGGTCCAGCGGCGGCAGCGGGTCCACGGTCCAGGTCTCCAGGACCTGGTAGTCGGCGCGCAGGATCGGGGTGAACATGGCCAGCAGATCGCGGCTGGCCAGCAGCTCCGGGGGCATTCCGCCGTAGTCGACCGTGCGTTGCAGCAGGGCGTCGTCGCTGAGCAGGTGCATCACGTCGGTGGGGTCCCGGCGGCAGGGGCTGCCGGCGCCGGAGACGATCAGGGCGGCCGGCGGAACGCCCGCCCGGCACAGCTCGCGGGCCAGTCCGAAGGCGACCGCCGCGCCCAGACTGTGCCCGAACAGCACCACCGGCCGGGGTCGCAGCGCGGCGACCTGAGGGGTCAGCCCGCGCAGGATGTCGGTCATCGAGGTCAGCGCCGGCTTGCCGAACAGCTGTTCCCGGCCCGGGAGCAGGACGGCGGTCACCGTGGCCAGGCTCGCCAGGTCGGCGGCCCAGTCCCGGAACGGTGCGACGCCGCTGCCGGCGTACGGGACGACGATCAGCACCGGGCGATCGTCGGCGGGGCCCGGCGGGGGGACGAGACGGGCGGCACTCATCGTTGCGCTCCCGGGGACGAGGGGTGTCCGTCGCCGGCGCCTCGCCGGTCGACGCAGGCGATCCGGAACTCGGCGGTGTACCGGCGACCCGCCCCGTCGGTCAGCCAGAGCTGATCGGGGTCGGGCAGCATCTCCACGAAGGTGACCCGCCCCGTCGGATCGGCACGGCGCTGTCGCCGGATGTGCGTGAGCAGCACCTCCACCGACAGCGGATTGTCGAAGTCCAGGTGGAACGGCTTGCGCTCGCCGCCGACGGTGACGAACACGTGCCGGGGCATGTCCCGGGCCGCGCCGACGGCCCGCAGCTCGCCGTACGCCCGGTCGGTGCTCTGCCTCGCATTGGGCAGCTCGGAGTAGGGCAGCGTCCAGCTCTCCCGCTGCACCACCAGGTCGTCGATGCACAGCCGGGGGCGGTGGTCGGCGGCCGGCAGGACCCCGAACCGGGTGGCCGCCGCGTTGGCCAGCAGCTCACCGAAGACGGTGGGCACGTCGCCGGCGTACTCCGGGTCGACCGACGAGGTGATGACGACCCGGTCGCCGACGCGGGTCGCGCGCAGCGCCGACACCGGGAGCAGCCGGGCGTCCCGTGGGTGGTACGGCGCGCCGGAGCCCAGCCCCAGGTAGGTGGCGGACGGCGACAGGTAGGCCGACGGCGGGACGGTCCGGGAGTTGATCTGCTCGTGGTCCAGCGGGTACAGCGGCGTCACCCGTTCGGCGGGGGCGCTGCCGTCCAGCATTGCGTGCCACCGGTCGCGGTCCGGGTGCCAGGCGTCGGCGGCCAACACGTCCATGGTGTTGTGGGCCGGGTGCAGTTCGCCGAGGACGGCCAGGAACCGCCCGTCGCGCAGGTCCGCCGCCGACCGGGCGGCGATCATCAGGTCGGGGCTGTACAACCGGGTGCCGCGCCAGCCCACCAAATCGTGGGCGAAGGCCGACTCGACCAGGGGACGCAGGACAGCCGCGTCGTGCCCGATCCGCCGACGGCCCGGATCGGCCCCGGCGACCAGGAGGGCGTGCCAGGTCCGGCGCAGCCGCTGCGCGACGGCGTCGGCCGGGGACGCGGCCCCCCACTCGGTCGTGGCTGCCACCGCCGTCAGGACCTCCGACAGCGGTACCCCCGTGCCGGGCGCCGGCTCGCGCTCGGTGATCAGGTCCGCGACGAACCGCTCGTACTCCTGGGCCACCGCACGGGTGAACCAGGCCGCGCTGAACAGCAACAGTTCCAGGGCGGGGCGGATCCGGTCCAGCACGTCGGCACCGAGGCGAACCGGAAGGTCGCCGAGGCAGTCCTCGTAGACCACTCCCCGCCCGGCGTAGAAACGGCCGGCACCCCGCTGGGGGGCATGCCCGGTGATTCCGACGAACGACTGGTCGAGGCCGTCGAGGGCATCGGCGAGCCGGTCGGCGTCCCCGGCGGCGTCGGCGACCCGGTTCCGGGCCGCCACCAACGCGGCCAGGTCCGCCTGCGCCGCCACCCGGCGATCCGAATCCGCGACCCGGGCGAGTTGACCGCGCAGGTGTGCCTCCGGGTCGACCCGCCGGGGCACCACCAGCCCGGCGGTGAGGACTCCCATCGCCCGCAGCCGGGTCAGGGCGGCGTCGACCTCCGGCGCGGGATGGTCGGCGAGTTCGTCCACCACGTCGGCGACGGTCCGGGTGCCGTCGCACACCTCGACGACCCGGCGCGGCAGCGCGGCCAGCCGCATCGGGGCGTTGTCGGCCAGCAGCACCCCGTCGGCGACGACGGCCACCCCGGCGGCCAGCCTCGGGATGGTCCACGCGTCGAGGCCGTGCCGGGTCTCGATCGCGGCGGCCGCCGCCCGCAGCGCCCAGTGCTCGAAGAACACCCCACGTCGGAGCAGCCGGCCGGTCACCGGACCGACGTCGGTGGCGCCGGTGGTGACCGATCCCCAGACGATCGGCCCGAAGAAGCCGATGGTGTCGTTCTTCGCGCAGTACCGGGCCGCGTACGACCAGAGCCGACGCTGCGCCTCCCGGCGTCGCTGCGGCCGCCTGGAGTCGAGGTTGCTCCGCGACTGCTGGAACATGCCCCGGTTCTGCCAGGTCACCGCCTCGGCGAACAGCGGCTGCCGGACGATCTCGGCCAGGGCCCGTTCCCCGGCGGCCCGCGCGGCGGCGTGGTCGCCCCCCGGCTCGACGAGGAGCCAGTCCATCGGCATGCCGGCCACCCGGGCGAAGACCGACGGCAGGAGCGCCCAGTCCGGCCCGTACGGCAGCGGGCCGGCCGGTTCGTGCGGGGCACCGTCGGCCACGGCGGGCCGGGTGGCGGTGTGCTTCGTCGCCGGGAACGTCACTGTGGTTCCAGTGCTCGGCGGAGGCTGAGCGGGCGCATGTCCACCCACACCTTCTCGATGTGGTCGAGGCACTCCCGGACGCGTCCGGTCACCCCGACCTCGCGCCAACCGTCCGGTACCTCCCGGTCGACCGGCCAGACGGAGTACTGCTCCTCGTGGTTGACCACGACGGCGTAGATGATGGTGTCGTCGTCCTCGTCAAACAGCGCCATGAGTCTTCTCCTCCTCGATGTGGTCAGGCAGGTTCTCCATCTCCTCGCTGAACAGGGCGGCGAACTTCTCGATGCCGGCCTGGTCGAAATGCGCGGAGCTGTAGTTGACGGCGAACTGGAACCGGCCGTCCGCGACGCCGGTCTCGACGTCGATCAACTGGTCGCGGCGGGTGTTCGGGTCGGCGATCAGCGACGGCACCGGCACCATGCTCAACCCGTGCCGCTGGGAGCCGTCGACGTCGGCCGACATGGTCCCGGTGTGGTTCAGCGCGATCTGTGGCAGCGGGACATCGGCCAGCGCCGACCGCGGTTCGGCGTCGCGGAGCAGCCCGAACGACGACACCGGGCGGGGCACCGACTCGACCAGCCGGCGCACCCGCCACCAGGTGTCGGAGAAGGACTCGGTGGGCCGGTACGGCACGGTCGCCGGGTACAGCGCGGTGAACCACCCGACGGCGGCGCTGGTGTCCACCCCGCCCAGGGTGGTGTCCCGGCCGTGGGTCTCCACGAACAGGTACAGATCCTCCCCGGACCACCGGCTGTAGGCCCGGGAGAAGACGGCCAGCAGGCTGACCAGGACGGGGCTGGCGGTGCCGCCGTCGGCACGCAACCGATGCAGCGTGTCGGTGGCCGTCGGGGACACCGCCCCCTCGACGCTCCGGACCCCGGCCAGGGTGTTCGCTCCGCCCGACTCCGTGGTCGGGACCGGCCGGGGAGTGCCGATCGTCGACAGCCAGGCCGACTCCAACTCCCGCAGGGACCTGGTCTGCGCGGCCGCCGCGACGGCGTACTCGGGGTAGCCGGCCAGCGGCGTGTCCCGGGGCGGTTCACCGGCGGCCAGGGCGGTGTAGTTGCCGAGGAAGTCCTGGATCACCAACCGCCACGAGTAGATGTCCATGACCAGGTGGTGCACGGCGAAGTAGAGGGTGGTCTCCTCGTCGTCGAGCACCACCAGGCAGGACCAGAGCGGGCTGGTGGCCAGGTCGTGGCCGGAACGGTGGCCGGCGAGCAGCGACCGGTGGGTGGCCGCCCGATCGTCGCGACGCCCCCGCAGGTCCACCACCCGGAGGGTCACCAGCGGGTCGGGGGCCGCCTCGACCCACTGCCGCCATCCGTCGGAGGTGCGCCGGAACCGGGTCCGCAGGGCGCCGTGCCGACGGGCGACGGCCTCCAGTGCCGCCCGTACGGTGTCCGGGTCGAGGGCCTGGGCCAGCCGGATGCCCTGGGCCATGTCGAAGTGGGCCGGGTCGGTGCCGGCGTGGTCCAGGAACAGCCGCTGGATCGGCAACAACGGGACCTCGCCCTCGTGGACCGATGTCGCCACGGCCGTGTCGGGCTCCCGGGAATCCACGTAGGCGGCCAGTTCGGCCACCGTCTGGTACGCGAACACATCGCGCGGTTGCAGGTCGATGCCCTGCCCGGCGGCCCGGCCCTTGACCCGCAACCCGGCGATCGAGTCGCCGCCGAGGTCGAAGAAGTTGTCCCGGACACCGACCAGGTCGACCCCGAGGACCTCCCGCCACACCTCGGCCAGGATCCGCTCCGTCGGGGTGGACGGCTCGACGTGACCGGTGACGGCGGGACGGCCGTCCACGGTGGCCGGCAACGCGGCGCGGTCCAGCTTGCCGTTCGCGGTGACCGGCAGGGCGTCGAGCTGGACCAGCATCGGCACGGCGTACGACGGCAGCAGTGCGCGCAGGTGGGCCCGTACCTGTTCGGTGTCCAGGGTCGCGGTCGGGGAGGTCACGAAGGCCACCAGGTGTCCGTCGCGCACCGCGACCGCGGCGCCGGCCACGTCGGGGTGGACGAGAAGTGCCGCCTCCACCTCCTGCGGCTCGATCCGGTGCCCGTGCACCGACAGTTGCGCGTCGACCCGGCCGAGCAGGTGCAGCCGTCCCCGTCCGTCGATCGTGCCCAGGTCACCGGTGCGGTACGCCCGCGCGCCGGCGCGGCCGGGGCGGGCGTCGGGGACGAACCGCAGGGCGGTGCGGGCCGGATCACGGTCGTACCCGCGGGCGAGCGTGGGGCCGCTGAGCCACACCTCGCCCCGGGCCCCCACCGGGGCCGGCCTGCCGGTCCCGTCCACGAGGAGCGCGTCCACCCCCGGGTACGTGGCGTCCAGCCAGAGCGTCTCGGCCTGGCCGGCGACGGTGCCCAGGACCGCGTACGCGCTGTCGATGCTGGTCTCGGTGATGCCGTACGCGTTGACCACCCGGGTCCGCGCGCCGGCGACCTCGGCGAGGCGGACGTAGTCGCGGGCGAACCAGGACTCCCCGCCGATCAGGACGGTGCTGAGCTGGTCGAGGCGCTGCCCGGACAGCTCCACCTCGTCCAGCAGGGGACGCAGCAGGCTGGGCGGGACGTCCACGACGTCGACCTGCTCGTCGAGGATCAGGTCGAGCAGCGCCGCCGGGTCCTCCCCGGCGGCCCGGGAGGCCACGACCACCGTCCGGCCGGCGCACAGCGCCCGGAGCACCTCACCGATCGCCACGTCGAAGGCCGGGTTCGCCAGATGCAGGTGGTTGCGGGTACGGGCGGCGAACGAGTGGGCCGCCTCCCACCCCGCGACCGCCGCGGCGAGGGCGCCGTGCTCGACGACGACCGGCTTGGATCGCCCGGTGGTCCCCGAGGTGAAGATCGTGTACGCCGCGTCGGTGCGGCCCGCCCCCACCGGCTCCTGGGCGTCGACGCCGTCGGCGAGGAGATCGGTCAGGGACAGCACCGGGGCGTCGGTGGCCACGACGGCCGGATCGTCGGCGAGAACCACGGTGGGGTCGACCTGGGCCAGCAGCGCGGTGGTCCGGGCCGCCGGCCAGGCCGGATCCAGCGGCACGAACTGGCCGCCGGCGAACCACACCGCCAGGGTCGCCGCGACCCGGTCGACGCCGCGATCGGCGAGCAGGGGGACCGTCCCGCCGGGGACGACACCGTGCCGGCGCAGCCGGTTGGCCCCCCGGTCGGCGGCGTGGAGCAGCGCCGCGTAGCTCACCCGGCGGGGACCGTCGACCACGGCCACCGCGTCGGGGGACGCCGCCGCCATGGCCCGGAGCACCGCCGGCACCAGCGGCGGCTCCGCGACAGGCGGCGACCCGCCGGTCAGCGACGCCGCCGGCGGCACCGCCGCCAGCAGGTCGGCCACCCCGGACGCGCTGCCGTCGGCCAGGGCCCGGAGGACCGCGACGAACCCGTCGAGCATCGCCTGGGCCGCCGGAGCCGAGACCTTGGCGTCGTCGTGGAACAACTCGACCACCGTCTCCGCCCCGCCCGCCACGCTGAGCACGAGCGGGTGGGCGAGTTCCTCCCGGGAGGTGGCCGCGACGATGTCCACCGGAGGGCGCCGGTCACCGAACCGTTCGTCGGTGATCAGCGGATAGTTCTCGACCACCACGATGGTCTCGAAGAGGCTCCGGTGCCGGGGTACCTCGGCCACCGACCGGATGTCGCGCAGCGACGCCTCCTCGTACTCCCGGCTGGCCAGGAAGCGCCGTTGGAGGTCCTGCAACCAGGTCGCCACCGGCACCCGTCGGGGCAGCCGGGCCCGTACCGGGAGGGTGTTGATGAACAGGCCGACCATCGTCTCCGCCCCGGGCACGGCCGCCGGCCGCCCGGAGACGGTGGCGCCGAACAACACGTCGTCGCGGCCACTGAACCGGGCCAGGACGACCGTCCAGGCGGCCTGGATCAGGGTGTTGAGGGTGACCCGTTCCTGCTTGGCCCGTTGGACGAGCCGGTCCGACTCCACGGCCGGCAGGGTCGCGGCGAGGACCTGGCGGCCCCGGTCGACCGCACCGGGCGCCGGCGCCGGCAGGGGCGTCGGCTCGGTGAACCCCCGCAGCGCCCGCCGCCAGTGATCGAGCACCTGCCCCCGGTCCCGCCCGGCGGTCCACCGCAGGTAGTCGCGGTAGTCGGCGGTCGGGAGGAGGTCGATCGGGGCCCCGGCGCACCGTTGGCCGTACGCGACGAAGACGTCACTGACCACGATCGGGATGGACCAACCGTCGATCATGATGTGGTGGGAGGTCCACACCATCTCCCACGTGCCGTCGGCGCGTTCGAGTAGTCGCACCCGGTGCAGGGGCGCACGTTCCAGGTCGAACCCGGCGTCCAGGTCCCGCCGGAGGTGCTCGTCGAGGGCGTCGTCGTCGTGCACCCCGTCGACGACCTCGAGCAGGTCGAACGGCTGCCGGTACACGGCCTGCACCGGGGCGGTCAGCCCCTTGTACGCCACGCAGGCCCGCAGCGCCTGGTGCTTGGCGGCGACCGCGGTCCACGCCGCCCGCAGCGCATCGGCGTCCACCGCCCCGCGCAGGGTGTAGCGGACCTGGCTCAGGTACGCACGGGCATCTCCGGCGTCGAGAGACTCCAGCAGCATCCCCTCCTGTAGCGGGGTCAGCGGGTAGATCGCCTCGACCAGGCTCGGGCCGCTCATCGGGAACGTTCCTCTCCGTTGCTGCTCAACCGCGCGATCAGGGCACGGGCGGTCTCCTCGTCGAGGCCAGCCAGGCTGACGTCGACGCCGTCGAGCGACGCGGCGGGGTGGGCCGCCCGCTCCGGCTCGCCGACCGGGTCGACGATCCCGCCGGCGTTCGGGTGCACCCCGCCGCCGGCCCGGGCGGATCGGCCCGCCGGGTCCGAACCGGCCGGGACGTCCGCCCCAGCCGGTCCCGCCCGTCCGTCGTCGGCCGGTCCCGGCCCGTCAGGCCCGGCTGCGCCGTCAGGCCCGGCCGCCGACTCGGCGGACGAGGCAACGGTGGTCGCCCCCGCAGCCACCTCCGCCAGGGTCTGCGGGCCGAGCATGTCGGCGACCGCGACCTGAAGTCCCCGCGCCTTGACCCGGGCGACCGTCCGCAATGCGGTGATCGAGTCCCCGCCGAGGTCGAGGAAGTTGTCGTGGACGCCGATCCGGTCGGCGCCGAGGACCTCCCGCCACACGTCGGCCAGGGTCCGTTCGGCGGCGTTGGACGCCGCGACGAACTCCGCCGTCGACACGTCCTGGGTGAACACCACGTCCGGCAACCGCCCCCGGTCGACCTTGCCGTTGGCGTTCAACGGCAGGTCGTCGGCACGGACCAGGCGGGGTACCAGGTGACCCGGGAGCAGGTCCCGCAGCCGTCCCCGCAGGGCGGCGAGGTCGACCCCGTCCTGACTCGGGACGACGAACGCCACGAGTTGGCCGTGTCGTACCGCGACCGCCACCCGGGCGACCTCGGCGAGCCCGGCCAGCACCGCCTCGATCTCCCCCGGTTCGATCCGGTACCCGTTGAGCTTGACCTGGTCGTCGACGCGACCGGCGAAGTGGAGCACCCCGTCGGCCCGCCGGTGGGCCCGGTCCCCGGTGCGGTACATCCGCGATCCCGGCGCCCCGAACGGGTCGGGGACGAACCGCAGGGCGGTCCGCGCCGGGTCGCCGAGGTAGCCACGGGCCAGTCCGGCGCCGCCGATGAAGACCTCGCCGACCATCTCGTCGGGCACCTGCCGCAGCCCCGCCCCGATGACGTGGGCGGCCTCACCGGGCAGCGCCCGACCGACCGGCACCACCGTCGGGTCGAGGTCGTCCGGGGTCACCGGGTGGACGGTGGACCAGATGGTGGTCTCGGTCGGCCCGTACCAGTTGTGCACCGCCCCGGCCCGGTCCAGCAGCGACCGCCCCAGCCGGGCGGTCAACGCCTCGCCGCCGGTCCACGCCTCGATCCCGCGCAGGTCGGCGTCCCCGGCGAGCAGTTCGGTCCAGAGCGAGGGCGTGGCCTGGACCATGGTCACCCCGGCACGACGCACCGCCGTGGCGAACTCGTCCGGGTCGAAGCGCCCGCCCCGGTCGAAGACCACCACTCCCGCGCCGTGGGCCAGCGGGATCAGCAGTTCCGCGACGGAGATGTCGAACGACGCGTTGGTGGCGGCCAGCATCACCGCCCCCGGGCCGTACCGGTCGCCGATCGCGGCGTCGAACGCGGTCAACGCGCCGTGCGGGATCATGACGCCCTTCGGCTCCCCGGTCGACCCGGAGGTGAACATCAGGTACGCCAGTTCCCCCGGGTGCGTGGCGACCGGAGGCCCCGCCGGCGTGGGGTGTGCCGCCAGGTCGTCGACGTCGAGGACCGGGATCTCCGGGGCCAGGCGGGGCCGGGTGGGGGTGGCTGCGACCACGTACCGCAGGGACGCCCGGTCGCGGATCACCCGCTGGCGGGCCACCGGCAGGTCGGGGTCGACCGGGACGTACACCGCGCCGACGCAGAGGACCGCGAGGATGGTCACCACCAACCGGTGGTCGCGCGGCAGGCAGACCCCGACGGTGTCGCCCCGCCCGACGCCGGCCGCCCGCAGCCCACCGGCGGCCCGCCCGACCGCGTCGGCCAGCTGCCCGTACGTGAGCACCGCGCCACCGGCGTCGCGCACCGCGACCTGGTCCGGCCAGCGGGCAGCCCGGTCGATGACGGTCTCGTGCAGCCCCGGTAGGGCGCCCTGCCCCGGGGCCGGGGTGGCGGTCGGGGTGTCCCCCGTCGACCACGCCACGTCGGTCACCGGCAGGCTCGGGTCGGCGGCCATCGCGGTGAGCACGGCGCGGTAGCAGGAGAGCAGGGACGCCACGGCGGCGTCGGTGAAGTGCCGCGGGGAGGCCATCAGGATGAGGACCAGGTGGTCGCTGTCGTCGGCGGCACCGTGGTCGAACGACACGTACAGGGGGTAGTTGGTGGGGGCCTCCTCCTCCAGGTGCCCCACCCGGCGGACGTCGCCGCCGCTGCTCACCCGCTTCATCGCGTGGAACCGGGTGTAGTTGAACGCGGTCGTCATCAGCTGCTGCCGGCCGAACGCCAGTTCCGTCGCCACTCCCGGGTAGGTACGGAAGCGCAGCAGCCGGCTCTCCTCGGCCAGGCAGGCCCGGGCCAGATCGGCGAGGGTGCGCCCACCGACGCCGACGGTCAGCGGCAGGGTGTTCAGGTACAGGCCCCGGGTCTGGGTGCTGCCGGCCGTCTCCGGCCGGCCGTTGGTCACCATCCCCAGGGTGACCACGTCCGCGTTGGACAGGACGGACATCACCACCGCGTGCGCCGCCAGCAGCAGGCTCTTCATCGGCAGGCGCAGCCGGACCGTGGCCGCCTCCAGCCCGCGTTGCACCTCGGGGCCGAGCGGCAGCAGGGCCCGCTGCCGGTGTCCGGGCGCGCCGCCCTCGGTCCGGGTCGGGATCCGCACCGGGCGGGCCCGGGCGATGACGTCCCGGAACAGCTCGACCGCCGCCGGGTCGGCCAGGGTGCGCCGCTCCCGCCAGACGTGGTCGCCGAACGAGTCCGGCGGCGGGACGAGCCGGGCGAGTGGCCGGTTGTCCCGGGCGGCGGCGCACACCCGGTCGTACTCCTCCAGGACCTCGGTGAGGGTGGAGGTGAAGCTCCAGCCGTCGAGGATGGCGTGGCACTCCACCGCGCTGAACCAGAACTCCGTGTCGGAGACGCGGTGGGCGGTGAACCGGACCAGGGGCGGGCGGGTCAGGTCGAACGGCCGGCGGCGCTGCTCGGCCATCCATTCCCGCAGGTCCCGCTGGACCTCGGCGTCGTCCCGGTCCCGCCAGTCGACCACGGGCAGGTCGACGCCGACGTGCCGCCAGACCAGTTGCAGCGGCTCGGAACAGGTGGCGAGGTCGAATCCGCTGCGCAGCACCGGGTGCCGCTGGACGACCCGGTCGAACGCCTGCCGCAGCAGCTCACCGTCGAAGACGGCGCACCGCACCCGGGTGGTGGTGACGTTCAGGTAGCTGTTCTGTTCCAGTTGGTGAAAGATCATCCCCTGTTGCAGCAGGGTCAGCGGGTACGCGTCCTCCACCCCGGCGGGCAGCCGGTCGGCGTCGCCGGTGGCGAGCAGGTGCCGATGGTCCGCCCGGCCGACCGGGGCCACCGGTGCGGTCGGGGCCTCCGTCGGCTCCGCCGCCGTCGTGCCGGGGACGGCCGCGATGACGTCCCGGATCGACTGGTGGTCGAAGATGTCGGCGACGGTGACCGGCAGTCCCCGGGCGGACATCGCCGTGGCCGCCTGGACCGCCAGGATCGAGTCCCCGCCGAGGGCGAAGAAGTTGTCGGTCACCCGGACGTCGGCGACGCCGAGGAGGTCCTGCCAGACCGCGACCGCCGCCCGTTCCCGGTCATCGACGGGGTGCCCGCCGTCGGCCGGGCCGGACCGCTGGGGGGCCAGGTCCGCGGCCAGGGCCAGCAGGGCCCGCCGGTCGAGCTTGCCGTTGACGGTGCGGGGCAGCCGGTCGAGCCGGTGCACCCGGGGAACCATGTGGTCGGGGAGCCGGACGGCGACGAAGGCACGGATCTGATCCGGGTCGGCCGCCGGGCCGGCCTGCACGAAGCCGACCAACCCGACGCCGGCACGCCCGACCCGGGCGGCGGTCACGGCGGCGTCCGTCACGTCCGGGTGGGCGAGCAGGGCGTGCTCGACCTCGGCGGGTTCGATGCGGAATCCGCGCACCTTGAGCTGCTCGTCGACGCGTCCGAGGTAGTCGAGGTCGCCGTCCGCGCGTTCACGGACCCGGTCGCCGGTGCGGTACATCCGGCCACCGCCACCGGTGAGGTCGGGGACGAACCGCAGGGCGGTACGGGCCGGGGAACCGGTGTACCCGAGGCTCACCCCGGCTCCCGCCACCATGAGTTCCCCGGCGAACCCGACGGGCTGGCGGTTGAGGTCGGTGTCGACCACCATCGTGGCGAGGGTGGGCAGCGGCCGGCCGATCGGGCTCGCGACGCCGATGTCGTCGCGGGTGATGTCCCGCCACGTCACGTGCACGGTCGTCTCGGTGATGCCGTACATGTTGACCATGCGAGGGGTCCGGTCACCGAGGCGTTCGAACCAGCCCGCCAGGGTGGCCGGCCGCAACGCCTCACCGCCGAACACCACCAGCCTCAGCGAGTCCGGCGTGCCGGGACCGTCCTCGGTGACGGCCTGGGTCAGCGACCCGAACGCGGTCGGCGTCTGGTTGACGACGGTGACCCGTTCGTCGTGGAGCAGCCGGAGGAAGCGCTGCGGCGTCCGGGCGGTGTCCCGGTCGACCAGGACGACGGTGGCGCCGTCGACCAGCGGCGCCCAGATCTCCCACACCGAGAAGTCGAACGCGACCGAGTGGAACACGCTCCACCGGTCGTCGGGGCGCAGGTCGAGCAGGTCCCGCGCCCCGTCGATCAGGGAGCCGAGGTTGGCGTGGGTGACAGCGACGCCCTTCGGGGCGCCGGTCGAGCCGGAGGTGTAGATCCGGTACAGCGGGGCGGACCACGGAATCGGCGCCCGATCCGGTGCGGGGTCCGGTCGCGGCGACCGCCGGCAGTCGTCGACGTCCACGACCTGCCGGCCGGACGGCACCTCGGAGCTGCCCGCGTCGGCGATCACGGTGTCGACGCCCGCCTGGTCGAGGATCTGGCGGATCCGGTCCCGGGGGTGCTCGGCGTCCAGCGGGACGTAGGTGCGGCCCGCCTTCGCCGCCGCGAGGATGGCGGCGAGCATCCCCGGGGTTCGACCGGTGAGGACGGCGACCGGTGGGGCGTCCGGGCCGGCCGGGCGCAGCCGGGCCGCGATCCGGTCCGCCCAGGCGTCCAGTTCGCCGTAGGTGGTCCCGTCGGCGACCGCGATCCGGCCGGGGTGGCGGGCGGCGGTCTCCTCGAACCAGCCGACCACCCCCCGGTTCCCTCGTCCGGTCCACCCGGGGGCCACGGCCGGGCGGCGGTCGTCGAGGAGGACCGCCGACAGGGCGGCCTGCGGTCGGGCCACCACCGCGGTCAGCGCCCGCCGGTAGCTGTCCAGCAGGGAGCGGGCGACGTCGTCGGGGTACGCCGCGATGTCGTGCTCCAGCCACAGCCGGGAGCCGGCCCCGACGTCCTCCACCTGCAGGGTCAGGTCGAACTTCGCGGTGCCCAGGTCGACGTCGAGCCGTTCCACCACCAGCCCGGCCACCCGGGTCGCCTCCCGGTCCTGGGTGCGGTGGTGACTGAACACCGCCCGGACCAGCGTCCGGTCGCCGCCCCGGACCCCTCCGGCGAGGTGATCGGCCACCTCGTCGAACGGGGTGTCCCGGTGGGCGATCGCCTGGATCAGCGCCCGCTGCTCGGCACGCAGCAGGTCGGCGACGGTGGTCGTCGCCCGGGTCGGGTTGCGCAGGCAGACCAGGTTGACGAAGTTGCCCAGTTCCCCGGCGTCCTGCTTGGCGCGGAGACTGACCGGGAGGCCGACGAGGATGTCGTCGTGGCTGTACAAAGCCCGCAGGACGAGCCGGTACGCGGCGGCGAAAACCGCCGGCCGGGTCACCCCGTACCGCCGGACGAGGGCGTCGATCCCCTCGTTCAGGTCGGCGTCGAGGCGGTGGCCGACGCGCCGGCCGTGGCGGGGACCGGCCGGGCGGGCGCCGATCGTGGGCGGGTCCACCGGCTCGACCCCGTCCAGGCTGGCCCGCCACCAGGCTGCGCTCTCGGGCGACCGGGACATCGGCGGGTGCTGGCGGGGCACGACCGGCGCGGGGTGCTGCGGAGCGCCCGCGTACCCGGCGAACAGCTCGGTGAGCAGGGTGTCCAGCGCGGCGCCGTCGACCACGATGTGGTGGGCGGTCAGCAGCGCGACGGTACGGGTGCCGTCACCGGCCAACCGCAGCCGGGCCAGCGGGGCGGTACGCAGATCGAACGGTTCCGCCGCCGCGGCGGACAACCAGGTGTCCAGGTCCGGTGGGGTCTCGACGACCGGAGCCGGGGGGTGCGCCTGCGGCATCGTCTCGGCGTACGCCGTGCCGTCGTTGTCGGCGAACCGGGTGCGCAGCGTGGGGTGTCGGGCGACGAGCCCGGCGAACACGGCGGCGAGCCGACCCGGGTCCAGGTCGCCCCGGATGGCGACGGCGGCGGCGACGATGTACTCGGGGCTGCCCGGGTGCAGCCGGTCGAGGAACCACAGCCCGGCCTCGCTGGGCTCCAACGCCCGCCGATCAGCGCCCGCCCCGGTGCCGGGGGCCCGCTCCGCCACCGCCGGCGCGGGCGTGAGCCCGGCGGCGGCCAACCGGCGCTGGAACTCGGCCATCCGCTCCGGATCGTTGAGTCGCAACGTCATTGCGGGCTGCCTCCGAATACCTCCAGCGCGATGCCCGCTGTCGGCCCGGCGCTGTCGCCGGCGATGGCCCGGATCTCGTCCGCCATCGCCGTGACCGTCCGTACCTCGAACGCCCGCGCGATCGGGAAGTCGATGCTGAAGATGCGCTCGATGGTCTCCACCACGTGCAGGAGCGCGATCGAGTGTCCACCGGCTTCGAAGAAGTCGGTGGTGGCCGACGGGACCGGGGCGTGCAGGTGCGCCTGCCACACCGCGGCGACCAGCCGGACGACCGGGTCGTCGCCCAGAGCGGCGGTCCGGTCGGGCTCGGCGTCATCGCCCCCGAGCCGGGCCAGCAACGCCTGTCGGTCGATCTTGCCGTTCTCGGACACCGGCAGGGCCGGGACCGGCACGACGACCGGCACGGCCTGCGGGACGAGCCGGGACTCGGCCCAGGACCGCACCTGGACGGCCAGGTCACCGGGTTCGGCGGCCGGATCGCGGGCGACCACGGCGGCGGCCAGCCGCGCCGTCCCGCCCTCGCCGACGAGGACGACCGCCGCCGCCTCGACCCCGGGGTGGGCGGTCAGGCACGCCTGCACCTCCCCCAGCTCGATCCGTACCCCGCGCACCTTCACCTGGTCGTCGCGGCGCCCGAGGAAGACCAGAACGTCGTCGGCACGGCGACGAACCCGGTCACCGGTGCGGTACATCCGGGCCCCGGTGCCCTCCGGATCGGGCACGAACCGCAGGGCGGTGTCCCGCGGGGCGTCGATGTAACCCCGGGCGACCAGGGGCCCGGCCACGTACGCCTCGCCCTCGGTGGCCGGGCGGGCGTCGTCGTCGAGGACGTACAGCCGGGCCGGTGCGAGGGCCACACCGACCAGCGCCGATCCGGGCTCGGCATCGGCCTGGACACCGGCGCAGATGATCGTCGTCTCGGCCGGGCCGTAGAACACGCTCGGCCGGGCGCCGACCGCGTGCAGCGCGGACAGGAGATCGGCCGACACCGGCTCGCCGCCGGTGCCGACGACGACATCGCGCACGGCGTCGGGGTCCAGGCGGAGGACCTCCTGCCAGAGGCTGGGGGTGGCGAAGGCCGCGGTGGGCCAGCCATGCCCCCGAGCGGTTGCGAACGCCCGTACCACCGAGGCCGGGTCGAAGGTGACCGACTCGGTCGGGTAGACGACCGGGCCGCCGCGCAGGGCCGGCCAGCACATTTCCAGCACGCTCGCGTCGAAGGTGGGCGCGGCGGGCCCGACCAGGCACCGCGCTCCCGCCCAGGGGTCGAAGGCGTCGAAGGCGTCGAGGAACGCGGCGAGCTGGCCGTGCTCCACCACGACGCCCTTCGGCTCCCCGGTCGAACCGGACGTGTGGATGACGTACGCCGCCTCGGAGGGCAGCGGACGGTAACCGGACGCCTCGGTGGGCCCGGCCCCGCCGTGGTCCGACGGGCCGGCGGGGGCACCGAGCGGCCAGGCGATCCGGGTCAACTCCGCCCCGCCGTCCGGGGCGGGGACGTCGCCGGCGTCCCGGTCGGCGACCAGCCATCCGGCGGCGCTGACCGAGGCGATCCGGTGCACCCGGTCCACCGGTGGGGTGGGGCCGAGCGGCACGTACACCGCGCCGAGCCGCCACAGCGCGTACGCCACGACCAGCGTGTCCAGCCGGGTCGCCAGCGACACCAGCACCCGGTCGCCGCGTTCGACACCCGATGCCCGCAGCCCGGCCGCCACCGCGCTCACCTGCCGGTCCAGCTCCGCGAAGTCGTACACCCGCTCGCCCTGCACGACGGCCGGCCCGCCCGGCTGCCGCGCCACCCGGTCGGCCAACCGGTCGACCACCCCGGCCCGCCCGACGTGGGTCTCGTCGCCCGGGTCGTCGCCCAGCTCCACCACCAGCAGGTCCACCAGGTCGGCGGCCCGACGCCGGCCGACCTGGCCGGAGTCGAACCGGACGGCCAGGGTGTGCGCCCGACCGCTGGCGGTGACGGTGAGCACCAGCGGCGCGGGCAGGCCGAGCGAGGTCGGCTCGAACCAGTCCACCCGCAGTCCACCCACGGTCGCGGCCTCGTGGCCCTGCTCCCAGCCCACCATCGTCCGGAACGCCGGGACGGCCCGGTCCGGCCGCCGGTCGGCGAGCGCCGTCACCCGGTCGAAGGGCACGAACCGGTACGCGTACGCCGCGGTCAGGCTCTCCTGCACCCGGGCGAGGTGCTCGGCGCGGGTGCCGCCGGCCGGCACGGCACGGACGGCTGCCGTGTTGAGGAACGGTCCCGGGATGCCGGTGCCGGTCGCGTCGCGCAGCGACACCGGCAGCCCGACGGCGAAGCCGGTGGAGCCGCTCCACCGGGCCAGCGCCCGCTGCCAGGCGGCCATCACCACCGAGTACGGGGTGACGCCGTGGCGCCGGGCCACCGCGTCGGCGAGATACGCGTCGACCGGCACCGTGAGCCGCCGGGCCGCCGCGTCCCCCGGGTCCGGGTCGGCGGCCGACAGGTCGAGGTCGACCGTGCCGGCCAGCGCCCGTACGGCGTCGGACAGCCGGTCGGCCGCCCGCCGGGTCCCCTCCTGCGCCCAGGCGGCGTCCGGGTACTGGATCACCGGGTCCCGCTGGACCGGCTCGCCCCGCCGGGCGCGCCGGTAGTTGTCGAGGAGTTCCCGGACCAGGATGCCGACCGAGTCGCCGTCCACCGCGATGTGGTGCACCGCCAGGTGCAGAACGTGCTCACCGTCGTCGAGCACGGTCAGGTACGGCCGGAACCACGACTCCCGCAGGTCGAACGACCGCCGGATCTCCGCGGCCACGGCCCGGTCGGCGCCGGCCACGTCCCCGGCGGTCCGGAGGGCGAGGTGACCGGCGAGGGCGTCCTCGTCGACGCCGTGCACCTCGGCGCGGACCCCGTCGCCCCACCCGACGATCCGGCTACGGAGCACTCCGTGCCGTTCGAGCAGGGCGGTCAGGGCGGCGCGCAGCGCGTCCACGTCGAGCGGGCCGGCCAGCCGCAACGGGATCGGCACGACCTGGGCGGCCGGGCCCTGGAGCCGGGCGGCGAACCAGAACCGCTGCTGGGTGGGGGTCAGTGCCGTCCGGTCGCCCGGCTGTGGCCGGCGGGGCACCGGTGGGCCGTCGCCGGTGTCGTCCGGCCCGACCTCCGGCAGCGCGCTGATCGCCGCGGCCAGCCGGTTCGGCGTCGGGTTGGCGAAGACCGTGGCCAGGTCGACGTCGCGGTGGAATGCCTCGGCGCACCGGGCGGCGAGCTGCGCCGCGCTCAGCGAGTCCCCGCCGCAGGCGAAGAAGTCGCTGTCCGCCTCGACGGTGGTGGCCAGCAGCTCCCCGGCCAGGGCGGCCACCGTCGCGGCGCCGCCACCGGTGGGCGCGGGGGCGGACACGGCGGAGGCGGGCGCGGCCGGATCGGTGGTGCGCTCCCGCAGGGCCTGACGGTCGGGCTTCTCCCCGGCGCTCCTGGGCAGCTGGTCCAGGACGTGCACCCGGCGGGGCGCGCCGACCTGCGGCAACCGGCCGGACGCCGCGGTGCGCAGCTCGGCCTCACCGACGACGCGGCCCGGGCGGAGCACCACCCAACCCACGAAGTGCCGGTCCGGGCCGTCGGTGACCGTGGCCACCGCCTCGGCGACGTCGGGGTGGGCGCGCAACGCGGCCTCGACGTCACCGAGCTCGATCCGGACCCCCCGGACCTTCACCTGGTCGTCGGCGCGACGCAGGAACTCCAGTCCGCCGTCGGCCGGCGAGTGGCGGACCAGGTCGCCGGTCCGGTACAGCCGTTCCCCCGGTCGCGTCGGGTGCGGAACGAAGGCCAACGCGGTCGCCCGGGGATCGGCGAGGTAGCCGGTGGCGAGCGGCCCTCCGGCGAGCAGCTCCCCGACCTCCCCGGGGGCGACCGGGTCGAGCCGGGCGTCGACGACGAGGACCTCGTGGCCGGGTACGGCCGCGCCGATCGACGGGTACGCCGGCACCGCACCGTTCGCGGTCACGGACACCGTGCCGACCGTCGCGGTGATCACCGATTCCGTCGGACCGTACGCGTTGAGCAGTGCGATGCGTCTCGGGGCCGACGCCGCCCACCGGGCGACCGCCTCGGGGGTGAGGGCGTCCCCGCCGGCCAGGACGATGCGCAGGGCGCTGCCGGCGAGGTCCGCCCAGGTCGCCTGCGGTGCGCCCGTGAACTGGGCGAACCATGGCGTGGGCAGGTTCGCCACGGTCACCTCGGTCCGCCGGGAGATCCGACCGAAGTGGGCGGGATCCCACGGCTGCTCGCCGCGCAGGACCAGGGTGGCACCGGCCAGGAGGGGCACGATGACCTGCTCGACGGCCGCGTCGAAGCCGTGCTCGGCGAACTGGAGGTACCGGTCGGCGGGGCGGACGGCGAGCCGCTCGACCATGCCCCGGGCGTGTCGGAGAAGGGTGCCGGTCGCGACGTGGACGCCGCGCGGCACCCCGGTGCTCCCCGAGGTGAAGATCAGGTATCCGGGGGCGGTCGGCAGCTCCGGACCGGGCCGGCCCGGCAGCGGGCGAACCGTCGGCCCGGTGCCGCCCACGTCGGTGATCTCCCAGGTGGCCGCCGCCTGCTGTGCGACGGCGGCGCGGCGCGGACCGGGCAGCCGCCGCGACAGCGGCACGTACACCGTGTCGGCGGCCAGGCACGCCAGCAGCCCGATCAGGGCCGGCACGCCCCGCGTGGTGTCCACCACCACCCGGTCGCCGGGTCGCGCCCCGGCCGCCCGCAGCCGACCCGTGAGGTCGTCGACCGCGTCCCACAGGTCCTGCCGGGTCAGCGTCCCGGTCTCCCCGTCGACGGCCGTGCGCGTCGGGTCGGCCGCCGCGTGCCCGCGCAGGACGTCGCGCAGCTCCGACCCCCCGGCGGGGTCGGCCCCCGGCCGTCCGGAACTGGTCGGCTCCACGTCGGACGTCCCGGGGCCGGGCAGGTCCGGGGCGGATCGGCCCAGGTCGGACGAGCCGGGGTGGGCGGGGGGCGGGGTCGAGCCGATCATCTCGGCCAGCTGGGCGTGGAAGGCCCGGGCCAGCCGGGCGATCGTGGCGGGACGGTACAGGGTCGGGTCGAAGACGAGTTTGGTGTGATAGCACCGGCTGTCGTCGGCGATCTCCAGCACGACCGGCATCTCGGCAGCCCCCGGAGAGGGGGGTCGCGGGACGAGATCCATCAGACGCGGGTCGACGGAGAACTTGTTGAAGCACACGCCGAGGCCGGCGGACGGGCCGGCGGACGGGCCGTAGACGCCCCGCCGGACCGCCTCCAGGGGGGCCTGGGCGGTCCCGAGTGCCCTCGCCACCGCCGCCGCGCAGGCCGCCACGGTGTCCCCGGCAGGAGCGAGGGGGTCGACAGTGACCCGGACCAGCGCGGTGTTGACGAACAGCCCCACTATCCGGGCCACGTCCTCGTGGTCGCGCACCGAGACCGGCATGCCCAGGACAAGGTCGGTACGGCCCGTCCAGGCCGCCACCACCCGGGCCCACGCGGCGAAGAGAAGCACCGTGTCGGTGGTCCGGCGGGCCTGCGCCGCCGCCCGGACCTCGTCGTGCAGCTCCGCCGGGAGCGCGACGTCGTGCTCGAAGGCGTCCGCCGGCACACCGACCTGCGACGCCACGGGCCCGTCGGCCGGCGCGGGGTCGGCCGGGAACTCGGCGAGGTCGGCCGGGATCCGTACGGGGTGGGGGGCGTCGCCGAGTGCCGCCACCGCCCGGTCGACCTCCGCGCGCAGCACGGCACGTTGCTCCACCGAGTCGCGCCAGACCGCGTAGTCGGGGTAGTCCAGCCGCTCCGACGTGGGCCGGCCCGTGCTCAGCGTCTCCGCCAGGAGGGAAAGGGAGTGCCCGTCGCAGGTGAGGTGGTGCACGGAGATCAGCAGACGGCCCTTCCCGTCCGGCAGTCGCAGGTGGGTGAAGCGAATCAGCGGCTCGTGCTCCAGGTCGAACCGGTACCGGGCGGCCTGGGCACGGTGCCGGGCCAGCTCGGCCTGCGCCGCCACCGCCGAGAGGCCGCCCAGGTCGACGTGGGACACCGGGAAGTCGGCGGCGGGACGCAGCCGGATCGAGGGCACCCCCGCCTCGACCACGACGGCACTGCGCAGGGCGGCGTGCTGGTCGACCAGGGTGCGGCAGGCCGCCGCGATCACGTCCCGGTCCGGCCAGACCCCGATCTCCGTACTGAGCGTGAAGACCGGCAGCGGGCCGGCCAGCCGGTCGGCGAACCAGAGCCGCCGCTGCGCCTCCGTCATCGGCAACAGGTCCGGATACCCGGAGAGCGGCGCCGGCCGCGACGGGGCCGGCGCCATGAACGACCGGCGTCCGGCGAGGATCTGGGCCCGCAGCTCCGCCCGGGTGGGCCGGTCCCCGCTCACGCCCAACCGTCCCCGGAGCCCGCGGTCTGGTCGACGAGCCTGTCCAACAGGGCGTCGAGCCGGCCGTCCACGAGGACTGCGAGCCGACGCACCGTCGAGTGCTCGAACAGTTCGGCGACGGACAGTTGGATGCCGAACCGCTCCCGGGTCCGTGAGGACAGCTGGACCGCCGTCAACGACGAGCCGCCGAGGACGAGGAACTCGTCGTCGAGGCCGATCGGGGCGATGCCGAGCGCCTGCGCCCACAGCTCGGCGATGGCGCTCTCCACGTCGGTCTCCGGCGGGACGTACCCGCCGAGGTTCTCCGCGCGGGCGGTACCCGCGCCGGCCGTGGTGTCCTGGTGGGTCGTGACCGCGTCGGCGGAGAAGGCCCGCATCTCGTCGATCCGCTTCTGCAGCGGACCCACCGAGGTGATCAGCTGTGGCTGGTCCGGCACCGCGATCATCCGGCGGAACAGCTCGATCCCCTGCTCGCTGCTGATCAGCATCAGGGAGTCACCCGACGACGACCCGGTCGGCCCACCGGTCGCCGCCGGGCGGGTCGGTGGCGCGTCCGCGGAGGCGGAGGCCGCCCCGGCCGCGGTCTGGGCGCGCAGGATGTAGCTGTCCACCATGACGCAGATCCGCCCGTCGCGGTCGACGATGACCTCGTCGACCTCGATGAACTCGGGTCGGTCCGGATCTTGCCGGTGCGTCTGCAGCACCCATGCCTCGGCCGGGATCGGCGCGTACACCCGCACACCCGCGTACGAGAACGGCAGGTAGCTCGCCGCCGCGCCGGACAGGCCGTGGGCGGCCTGGTCCAGCAGGGCCGGATGCAACCAGAGCCGGGGATCGGCGTCATCGGCCACGAGCCGGGCGAGCCCGGTGTCCCCGTCGCGGAAGTACTCCCGGACCACGTCGAAGTACGGGCCGAAGGCCACCATCCCGGAGGACTGCCGTCGGGCGTCGACGGCCGGCAGCGCGGCGCGAACCCGGTCCAGGTCGACCGCCTCACCGGCCAGTTTGTCGATCGTCCGCAGCACGCCCTGGCAGTGCACCGTCCGGGGGCCCGCCCCGTCCGCACCGACCGTGATCTCGAACGGGGCGCCCTCGGCGGCTCGTTCCGGCGCGAACGACAGGCTCAGGGTGAGCGGACCGGTGACCACGATCGGGTCGCTGAAGAGGAGGTCCTGGATCCGCACCGGCACCTCGCCCAGGGCGTGGTGGGCCGCCGCACGGACGGACTCCAGGAGCATCGTCGCCGGGACCACCGCCGCGCCGGCGATCCGGTGCTCCATGAGGGCGCGGTGTCCGTCCGGGGTGAGCATCCCCTGGTACCGATGGGTGCCGTCCGCCTTCACGGTGACCGACTGCAGGAACGGATGGCCGAGGGGTTCCGTCCGACCGCCCTGGCTGATCGCCCGCAGTGCCTGCACCCCCTGGGACGCGCCCTGGTCGGCCACCATGCCGACCTCGCGCCAGCCGACCCAGTTGATGGAGACGACCCGGGGACGGCCCGGCCGGTCGGCCACCGAGTTCGCGAACGCGTCCATGAACAGGTTCGCCGCGGCGTAGTCACACAGGCCGTACCCGGAGGTGACCGCGATGATGGACGAGCACAGCGCGACGAAGTCCAGTTCCGGATACTTCTCGGTGGTGAGTTGGTCGTACAGCGCCAGGACCGCGTCCACCTTCGGACGCAGGACCCTCGCCGCGTTCTGCTCGTCGTGCAGGGCGAGCAACTGCCCACCGGCCAGCCCGGCGGCGTGCACGATGCCGTGCACGGCACCGAACTCCGCCACGGTCTCCCCCAGCACCGCGGCCAGGGCGTCGGGGTCGGTGATGTCAGCGGCGACCACCCGCACCTGGGCGCCGAGGCGCTCCATCCGCAGCACCGCCGCGATCCGTTGGCGCACCGTCTCGTCGGTCCCCGCCGCCTCGGACAGCTCCGCCCACCGGGTCCGCTCCGGCAGGCCGGTCCGGCCGACCAGGACCAGCCGGGCCTGTTCCGTCTCGGCCAGCGACTCGGCGATGGTGACGCCGAGGCCGCCGAGACCACCGGTGATGACGTAGACCCCGCCGGGGCGCAGGGCGGACCGGTGGACCGGCCCGTGTCGCAGGGCGGCGTACGACCTGATCGCCCGCCGGTGCCCGCGCACCGCGACCACCTCGTCGGCGGGATGCCGGATCTCGTCGATCAGTCGGGTCGCGAGCACCCGCGCCGGGCCGATCCCGTCCAGGTCGATGTGACGTACCGTCACCAGCGAGGCCTCCCGCGGCAGCGCCCGGAACGGACCCAGTGCGGTCGCGCTGAACGGCACCGCCTCCTCACCGGCCACGGAGAACAGCCGGCTGGTGACCACGACCAGCTCCACCGGGTCGCGGACCACGTCGAGCAGGGCGCAGGCCAGGACGGCAGCCCGCCGGTACGACTGGTGCGCCGGGGTCGGGTCGGTGCCGGTCGGGTGCCCCTCCGGGCCCGGCACGTCGTAGCCGACGACCACCCGGTCGGGTGCCTGGCCGCTGTCCCACAGCTGCTCGATGACCGCCCGGATCTGAGTCGGGTCCTCCGGGTCGGCCTCGAATACGCCGAAGTCCTCGATCAACGCCGGCCCCGCGTCGAGCCGGGTCACGCTGGCGCCGTGAGCGAGGGCCGCGGCGGCGACCTCGGCGGTGAAGGCCGGGTCGGTCCCGAGGACCAGCCAGTGCTCGCCGAAGACGTCCGCGGCCCCGGCGGTGCGCGGCGCCTGGGTCCAGACCGGCACGTAGAACGGGGTCTGCAGCGGTTCGTTCGGGATCTGCTCGGTCTCGGCCACCACGGTCCGGGCGGTCGGGTCGGGGTCGACCCAGTGCCGCCGTCGCTCGTACGGGTACCCGGGCAGCTCGACCCGGCGGGGCGCCAGCCCGGTGCGGACGGCGGCCAGGTCGACCGGCACCCCGGCGGCCCACAACGCCCCGGTGGTCGCCAGGATGTGGTCCCGCTCGTCGGTGCCCTCCCGCACGGTCGGCAGGCTGCCGGCCCACTGCGGGGTCATGCCCTGCGCGATCGCGGTCTGTCGGGCGAACGCACCGAGCGCGCGTCCCGGGCCGACCTCCAGCAGGAACGGGTTTCCCCGGCGGATCAGCTGGGTGGCCGCGGCCCGGAACCGGACCGGCCGGCGCAGGTGCGTGACCCAGTAGCCAGGCTGGGTGACCTGCTCCGGGTCGGCCCAGTCGCCGGTGACGTTGGACAGGAACGGCACGGTGGGTGCGGCGAGCCGGGCCGCGGCGACCACCGCGGCGTACTCGTCGAGGATCGGCTCCATCATCCGCGAGTGGAAGGCGTGCGAGGTGCGCAGCGGGGTGCCGGTGATCCCGATGTCCTCCAGCTCGGCGGCGAACCGGGCCACCGCCTCCTCGGTGCCGCTGACCACGCAGGCCGACGGGGAGTTGTCGGCGGCGATCTCCAGGTCCGGCGGGAGCAGGTCGGCCGCGGCTTCGACGCCGACCGGCAGGGCGAGCATCGCGCCCGGGGCGACGGACTGCATGAGCCGACCCCGGGCCGCCACCACGCGCAGAGCGTCCTCCAGGGAGAAGACCCCGGAGATGGCGGCGGCGGCGAGCTCACCGACGCTGTGCCCGATCAGCGCGGCCGGTACGACTCCCCGGGCCTTCCACAGGGCCGCCAACGCCCACTCCAGGGTGAAGATGGCCGGCTGGGTGACGGCGGTCTGGGCCAGGGCTGCCTGCGCCGCGTCGTCGGTCGGGTCGGCGTGCAGGAGGGTCCGCAGGTCCAGGCCGAGCAGGGGTGCGAGCAGGTCGCTACAGGCGTCGACCGCTTCCCGGTACGCGGGCTCGGCCGCGTACAGCCCGCGCCCCGTCCCGGGGTGTTGGGCGCCCTGTCCGGGCAGGAGGAAGGCGACCTCGCGGTGACCGGTGACCGGGACGGCCGGGTGGGAACCGGCGGCCCGCAGCCGGTCCACCGCCTCCGTCGTCGACCGGGCCGCCACCGCCCGTCGTACCGGGTGCGTCGTGCGCCCCTCGTGCAGGGTGAACTCGAGGTCGTCGAGGCGGACGTCGGTGGTCTCCAGGTGCGCCGCGAGCCGGTCCGCGACGGTGGCGAGCGCCTCCGGCGTGCGGGCGGAGAGGGTGAGCAGGTGCGGCCCGACCGGCTCGGGCCGCGGCTCGGGCTCCGGTGCCGGGGCCACGAGGACGTGCGCGTTGGTCCCGCCGATGCCGAACGAGCTGACCGCGGCGACCCGCCGGGCCTCACCGGTCCACGGCTGAGGCTCGGTGGCCAGCCGGAACGGGCTGTCGTCCAGCGTGATGGCCGGGTTCACCGGGGCCCAGTTGATCGTCGGCGGGATGATTCCCTCCCGGACCGCCAGGGTCGCCTTGATCAGTCCGGCCACCCCGGCCGCCGCTCCGAGGTGTCCGACGTTGCCCTTCACCGACCCCAGCGCGCAGTAGCTGGCCTCGTCGGTGTCCGCCCGGTACGCCTGGGTCAGCGCGTCCACCTCGATCGGGTCGCCGACCACCGTGCCGGTGCCGTGGGCCTCCATCAGCCCGATCGCCCGGGCGGTCAGCCCCGCGCGCTCCAGGGCGGCGCGGACCACCTTGACCTGCCCGTCCACGCCGGGCGCGGCGAACCCGGCCCGGAGGTTGCCGTCGTTGGTGATCGCCGAGCCGAGCAGGACGCCGTGGATGAGGTCCCCGGCGGCCTGCGCGTCAGCCAGCCGCTTGAGCACCACCACCGCTCCGCCGTTGGAAAAGATGGTGCCGGAGGCGTCGGCGGAGAACGGGCGGACATGGCCGTCGGCGGAACGGATTCCCCCGGCCTCGTACACGTAGCCCACGTCCAGGGGGAGGTCCACCTGGACGCCCCCGGCCACGGCCACGTCGATCTCACCGAGGAGCAGGGCCTGCACCCCGAGGTGCACGGCGACCAGGGAGGTGGAGCAGGCGGTGTACACGGACAGGCTCGGACCCTGGAAACCGAGCTTGTACGACACCAGGGGGGCGATGTAGTCGGGGCTGTTGCCGATGCGGATGCTCATCCCGCCGGCCGCGTCGGCCACCGTCGGGTTGGCCTCGATGTAGTCCTCGCGGTAGTCGCTGGCCGCGCTGCCCCCGTACACGCCGACCCGGCCGAGGTCGCCCGCCGGGTCGTGCCCGCCCGCGGTCAGGCTGGAGTGGGCCAGCTCCAGGAAGAGACGGAACTGCGGGTCGGCCAGGGCGGCTTCCCGCGGACTGAGGCCGAAGAAGTCGGCGTCGAACAGGTCGAGGTCGGCGGCGCCGGCGTAGACCCGCCGGTACTCGGGCCGGGACAGGGTCGACTCCTTGACGCCCCGCCGGCGAGCGATTTCGTCGTCGGTGACGGCCATCGCCTCGTGGCCGTCGAGGATGTTGCTCCAGAAGGTCTCGACGTTGTCCGCGCCGGGAACCCGGGCGGCCATCCCGACGATCGCAATCTCGCCCTGCTGTGTCATGTCTGTCTGGCCAATCCTTCGTTGCGCAGTGGATCAGGAGGCGGTGGCCGTGCGTCGAACCGTGCCGGACTGCGCGTCGAGCAGCTGCGTCATCGCGAGGGTTCGGTAGAGGTCGTCGGAGTCGATCAGCTCGGCGTGGGTGCCACGGGCTCGGATCCGGCCCCCGTCGAGGAGCAGGATCTGCCGGGCCATGGTCACAGTGGAGAGTCGGTGCGCGATGATCAGCACGGTGCTGACCCGCGCCACCTCGGCGATCGCGTCGCGCAGGCTCAGCTCGTTGAGTCCGTCCAGGGCGGAGGTCGCCTCGTCCAGCAGCAGCACCCGGGGACGGCGCAACAGGGCCCTGGCGATCGCGATGCGCTGCCGTTCCCCGCCGGAGAGGTTCATCCCCCGATGCCCGACCAGGGTGTCCAGGCCGTCGGGGAGACGACGGACGAGATCGTTGAGCCGGGTCTGTTCCATGGCCTCGGCGAGTTGGGCGGCGGAGGCGTCCGGCGCGGCGAAGAGGAGGTTCTCCCGAAGGGTCCCGGACAGCACGGGGGCGTCCTGCTCCACGTACCCCAGGTCGGCGCGCAGCTGCGGGATGGGCAGGTCACACACGTCGCGGCCGGCGAACTCCACCACCCCGGAGTCCGCCTCGTGGAAGCGCTCCAGCAACGCGAACACCGTCGACTTTCCGGCGCCGGAGGGGCCGACGAGCGCGGTCATCCCGCCCACCGGCACCTCGAAGTCCACCCCGGACAGGATGTCCGGCCCGTCGGGGGCGTACCGGAAGCGGACCGCGCGGAAGGCGACGGCGACCTCGGCGGACGGGCCGCCGCCGGGGTACCGGCCGACTGCGCCGTTCGGAGCGACGGCGGAGGCCGGGGCACCCCGTCCGGCGCCGACGGGGGTCACCCGGTCGTCCGGCTCGGTGGAGAGCGCTTCGACCTCCTCGATGCGGCGCACGGCGGCCATCCCGGCCTGCAGCCCGCTGACCCCCTGCACCAGCTGGTTGATCGGTGAGTACAGGTAGAACAGGTACATCAGGAAGGCGATCAACGACGACACCGGCAGGCTGCCGTCGGCCACCCGGGCACCGCCGACCCCGAACACGGCGAGGAAGGACAGCTGAACGACCAGTCCGGACGCGGAACCGGCGATGGCGCTCCACCGGGCGGCGGTGATCCCCTCGTCGCGGGCCGTGTCGACCGCCCGGTGCATCACCCCGGCCTCGCGCCGCTCCGCACCGTTGGCCTTGATGGTGCGCAACGCGCCGAGAGCGCGTTCCAACTGGCCACCGATGTCGCCGAGGGCATCCTGCGCCCGCCGGTTCGCCGCGCCGAGGCGCGGCATGACCAGGGCGGTGGCCCCGCCGACCAGCAGCATCACGGCGGCCACCACGCCGAACAGGACCGGGTCCAGGTAGGCCATGAACCCGGCCATCCCGAGCAGGACGACCGTCCCGAGCACCAGGTCCACCAGGTCGTTGGTGGTCGCGTGACGCAGCAGCGTGGTGTCTGCGGTGACCCGGGAGATCAGGTCACCGGGGGGCGTGGTGTTGAGCGCACCGACCCGCAGCCGCAGCAGCCGGGTGACCAGGCCGGACCGGACGTCACGGACGATCTCCTCGGCGGTCCGGTCGATCAGGTACCGGCCCGCGGCGGCAACGACGGCGCCGGCGAGCACGATCCCGCAGAGCAGGACGCTCAGCCCCAGGATCGGCCGCCCGGAGCCCAACCGGTCGACGAATTCCCTGGCCAACAGCGGTGTCGCCAGGGCCGCGGCGCCACCGGCGGAACTGACCACGGTGCCGACCGCCAGGACCCGACGGTGAGGACGCACGTACCTGAGCAGTTGCCGGAAAGCCGAGGCGGCAGGCGGGTTCGAGGCCATGAGGATGCGTGAGCCCCCTTCCTGAAAATCGACGGAGAGTGGCTACACTTTCTCCCGAGCATGCGGGTAGATCCAGATAACTAACCGTCAATAAGTCATCAAGTTGGGGGCACGGCCTTGGCGGAGGACCTGAGTCACGACGCGTCCGCGTCAGCCGCCTCACTCGCCGGCCTCGTGCGCGCCCTACGCAGGCGGGCCCTGCTTACGCAGGAAGAACTGGCAAGTCTCTCGCGGTTGAGCGTGGGCACGATCCGCGGTCTCGAAACCGGCCGGATTCAGCAGCCGCACACCGGAACACTTCGCAAACTGGCCGACGCGCTTACGCTCAGCGACGAAGAAGCGGCAGCGTTGATCACAAAATCCCGGACACTTACAACACGGACAGTGACGGAATTGATGCCGGGTCCGGTGCCGGCGCAGCTTCCGGCCAGCATTCCCTCGTTCGTCGGGCGGGCGGAGCCGATGCGGCTGCTCGATGCCCACCTGACCGCGACAGACGGCGCGACGGTCACCCTGGCGATCGTGGGCAGCGCCGGAATCGGCAAGACCGCCCTGGCCGTTCACTGGGCCCACCGGGTGCGCCACCGGTTCCCCGACGGCCAGATCTATCTCAACCTGCGCGGGTTCGACCCGCACCACAGTCCATCGACGACCGGCACGGCACTGCACAGTCTCCTTGCGGCGTTGCATCTCCCGTCCCACCAGATGCCGACGAACGCGGACTCCCAGGTCGGCCTATACCGGACCCTGATGGCCGACCGCCGGATGCTGATCCTGTTGGACAACGCCCGCGATGCCCAACAGGTCCGTCCCCTGCTGCCAGGGTCGGCAGGCTCGCTGGTCCTGGTGACCAGCCGGGACCGACTCTCCGGTCTGGGCACCGCCGACGGCGCCGACCTGCTGACGCTGTCCCGCATGCCACTGATCGAGGCCCGGGAACTGCTCGCCCGCCGGCTCGGGGCCCTACGGGCGTCCGCCGACCACCCGGCGCTCGACGAGATCATCGAGCACTGCGAGGGGCTGCCCCTGGCGCTGGCCGGCGCGGCCACCTTCGCGAACCGGCATCCCAGCACCTCACTCGACTACCTCGCCGTGCGGCTGCGCAACGCGCGCCGGCGGCTGGACGTCCTCGCCGACAGCGATCCGGCGACGAACATCCGTTCGGTGTTCTCCTGGTCGTACGCGGCGCTCACCCCGGACGCCGCCCGGTTGTTCCGACTGCTGGCCCGCCACCCGGAGAGCCACTTCACGACGAGGAGCGCTGCCGCCCTCGCCCTGGTCTCTGTGACCAAGGTGTACCCACTCGTGTGCGAGCTGACGCGGTTGCATCTGGTCGAGGATCACCCCGACTACTACGTACTGCCCGAGTTGCTGCGCGCCTACGGCGAGGAGCTGACCTACCCCGCGCTGCGGGCGTCGTAGTCCCGCCGGTCATGTTCGGTCGACGCCCGCCGGCAACGGCAGGCCGGAAGGGGTCGCGGTGACGCGTCTTCACGTGGGCTGTGCGATGTGGACCCACAAGGCATGGCAGGGGCGCCTGCTGGCACATCCGCTTCCGCCCCACGAGCGCCTGCGGCACTACGCCGGTTGGTGCGACGCCGTCGAGGGGAACACGACCTTCTACGCGACCCCGCCCAGGGCCACCGTGGCCTCGTGGGCGCAGCAGACCGATTCCGACTTCCGCTTCGTGCTCAAGCTGCCGAAGCTCATCACGCACGAACGCCGCCTCACCGACGCCGACGAGGCGCTTCGGGTCTTCCTGGACGCGATCGAGCCGCTCGGCCCACGGGCCCACGCCCTGTGGATCCAGTTGCCGGGGTCGTTCGGCCCGGCTGACGTCGCCGTACTCGCCCGCTTTCTGCGCCGGCTCCCCGGTTCCCACCGGTACGCCGTGGAAGTCCGGCACCCCGCGTTCTTCGACGACCCTCGCTCGACGGCGCTCCTGGAGAAGGCGCTCGCCGCCGCGGCTGCCGAGTGGATCCCGTTCGACACCACCGCGTTCTTCCAGAGCCCTCCGGCCAGCGACGCGGAACGGGAGGCGTGGACCAGGAAGCCGCGCATGCCGCTCCGATCGCGCGCGCTGACCGACCGGCCGATCGTCCGGTATCTCGGCCGCGACGACTCCGCCCGGACCGTGGAGGGCTGGCAGCGGTGGATCGACGTCACCGTCGGCTGGCTGCGCGAGGGCCGCACGCCCACGATGTTCGTCCACACCCCGGACAACGCCGAGGCGCCCGTGCTCGCCCGCCGCTTCCACGACGCCGTACGGGCACGCGTACCCGAACTGGATTCGCTGCCCCAACCGCTACCGGTCGAGCCGTTGACCCTCTTCTGACCGCGAGGACGCAGGTGGGCCCCCGCATTTGGACACCCGCGCTAGGCGGGGGGAAGTACCACGACGTGCAGCTGTCGGGGCCCGTGGACGCCCTCGACCCGGTTGAGTTCGATGTCACTGGTGGCGGAGGGCCCGCTGATCCAGGTCAGCGGCCGGTGCGGAGCAACCCTGGCCAGGGCGTCGGGCACACCGGCGACGACCTGGTCGGCCCGCAACACGCAGACGTGCACGTCGGGCAGCAGGCTGATGATCCGGCGGCCCTGGTCCGGGGCGGCGTCGAGGACCACGGTGCCGGTTTCGGCGACGGCCACGGCAGCCGCCGTGACGACCCCGTCGACGGCGGCGATCTGTTCCACGGTGAGGTTCTCGTCGATCACCGCGGCGACGCTATCGGGCAACCAGTGGCGGGGCAGTCCGGGCGGGATCACGATGCGCCGGCCGCCGAGGATCCGGCCGATCACCTGCGCGACCTCGCCGCCGGCACACCGGTGGACGATGGCCCGGTAGTCGGTCAGCCGGTGGACCAGCAGGTCGAGGTCGGCGGCGGAGCCGGCGGGCCGGTACTCGCGTGGCACATCGACCGGTGTCGCCGGGGTGTCACCGAGGGCGGCGCGGATCCGGCCGAGCACAAGCTGGCGTGAGTTCACCGCTCGGCCCACCACTGGCGGAAGGTCTGCGATGGCGGCTGCGGCAGGTCGCGGCTGCTGGTCCAGCCGTTCAGCGGTGGGGGCAGGGCGCGGCCGGCGACCCGGGTCAGGCCCGCGGCCCGCTGGGCGGCCGCGTACAGCGCCGGATGGTCCATCGTGTACGCGGCCGCGGCCATCACCGCCGCTTCGGCGCGCGGGTGGGGGACCTGGCTGCGCAGGTGGACCAGCAGCTCCGGAATGTTGATCATGACGGGGCAGGCGTCGTAGCAGGCGCCGCAGAGCGATGAGGCATACGGCAGGGAGGCGTTGTCGGCGACCCCGGTCAGCTGAGGGGACAGCACCGCCCCGATCGGCCCCGGGTAGACCGACCCGTAGGCGTGCCCGCCGGTGCGCTCGTAGACCGGGCAGACGTTGAGGCAGGCGGAGCAGCGGATGCATTGCAGCGCCTGCCGGCCGACCTCGTCGGCGAGCACCGCGCTGCGGCCGTTGTCCAGCAGCACCAGGTGCACCTGCTGCGGCCCGTCGCCGGGAGTGACCCCGGTCCACATCGAGGTGTACGGGTTCATCCGTTCCCCGGTCGACGCCCTCGGCAGCAGTTGCAGGAACACCCCGAGGTCCGCCCACCTGGGGATGACCTTCTCGATGCCCATCACGGTGATCAGGGTCTCCGGGAGGGTGAGACACATCCGTCCGTTGCCCTCGGACTCGACCACCGCGAGGGTGCCGGTCTCGGCGACGGCGAAGTTCGCCCCGGACACGGCTACCCGGGTGCTCAGGAAGATCCGGCGCAGGTAGCGGCGGGCGGCGGCGGCCAGGTCCGCCGGCTCGCTGGTCAGCCCGGGGTCGACGTCGGGCATCTCCCGCCGGAAGATCTCCCGGATCTCCGCCCGGTTGCGGTGGATCGCCGGCACCAGGATGTGGCTGGGCCGGTCCCGGCCGAGCTGCACGATCAGCTCGGCCAGGTCGGTCTCCACCGGTTCGATCCCGGCCGCCTCCAGCGCCTCGTTGAGGCCGATCTCCTGGGTGGCCATTGATTTGACCTTGATGACCCGGTCACTGCCGGTCGCGGCCACCAGTTCGGTCACGATCCGGTTCGCCTCGACCGCGTCGGCCGCCCAGTGCACGGTGCCACCGGCCGCGGTGACCGCCGCCTCCAACTGTTCGAGCAGCTCCGGCAGACGGGCCATGCTGTCGGCCTTGATCGCCGATCCGGCGGCGCGCAGCTCCGCCCAGTCCGGCACCTCGTCGATCACCGCCCCCGACTTGGCCCGGATGGTGGTGGTGGCGTGGCGCAGGTTGCGGCGCAGCTGCGCGTCACCCAACGCCCGCCGGGCCGCCGCGGGGAACGGCTCGTCGCCACGCAGATGTCCCACCCCGCGCGGCGCCGTCGCCGGCATGCCCAGGAACGTACGGCTCACGATCGCACCTCCAACCGGTCCCGCTCCCCCGCCGTCCCCGAACCCTCCGTGCTCGCCAGGATCTCCGCCAGATGCACCGTGCGCACCCCCGCCCTCAGCCGGGACAGGCCACCACCGATGTGCATCAGGCACGACGCGTCCCCCGCCGTACACACATCGGCCCGCGTCGCCAACACATGACGCATCTTGTCCGCCAGCATCGCCGTGGAGGTGTCCGCGTTCTTCACCGCGAACGTCCCACCGAACCCGCAACACTCGTCCGCCTGCGGCAACTCCACCAGATCCAAACCCTGCACCGCACGCAACAATCGCAACGGCCGGTCCCCCACCCGCAGCATCCGCAACGAATGACAGGTCGGGTGGTACGTCACCCGATGCGGGTAGTACGCCCCCACATCCGTCACCCCCAGCATGTCGACCAGCAGCTCGGACAGCTCGTACGTGCGCCGGCCCACCTCCTCCGCCCGACCGGCCAACCGCTCGTCGCCGGCCCGGCGGGCCAGCATCGCGTGCTGGTGCCGCACCGAACCGACACAGGAGCCGGACGGGGCGACCACCACGTCGTACGGGGCGAACACCCGCACATGCCGGCGCACCAGCCGCAACGCCTCGTCCGGGTAACCGGTGTTCACGTGCATCTGCCCGCAGCACGTCTGATCGGCCGGGAACACCACCTCGTGCCCCAGGCGCTCCAACAACCGCACCGTCGCCTTCGCCGCCTCGGGAAAGAGGGTGTCGGCGAGGCAGGTCACGAACAGGGCGATGCGCATGTGTTCACCCACCCATCCTGGTCTCGGCGGCCCGCCAGGCCGCCTCGTCGCCGCGCGACTCGTACCGCACGACGTGTTGGGTCTCGCGCAGCACGGCCCGCAGGGCGGCCAGGTCGCCGCCGATGGCACCGGCGGTGCGGGCCTGTACCAGGACGTTGCCGAGCGCGGTGGCCTCGACCGGCCCGGCGAGCACCGGCAGCCCGCAGGCGTCGGCGGTGAGCTGGCACAGCAGTTCGTTGCGGGCACCGCCGCCGACGATGTGCACGGCGTCGACGTGCCGGCCGGAGAGCTGCTGCGCCCGGCGGACGGCCCGCCGGTGCGCCAGCGCGAGGCTGTCGAGGATGCAGCGGACGGTGGCCGTCGGGGTGGTGGGTACCGGCTCGCCGGCGTGCCGGCAGGCGTCGGCGATGCGCGTGGGCATGTCGCCGGGCGGCAGGAACGCCGGGTCGTCCGGGTCCACGACGGAGCGGAAGGCCGGTTCGAGGGCCGCCCGCCGCAGCAGGTCGGGCAGGTCGGGGCCGCCCCAGGCACGCAGCGATTCCTGCAGCAGCCACAGACCCATCACGTTGCGCAGGTAGCGGATCGTGCCGTCGACGCCGGATTCGTTGGTGAAGTTGGCCTGCCGGCTCGCCTCGGTGAGCACCGGCGCGTCGAGTTCGACTCCCACCAGGGACCAGGTGCCGCAGGAGATGTAGGCGAAGCGGTTCCCCGCCGCCGGCACGCCCACCACCGCCGAGGCGGTGTCGTGCGAACCCACGGCCACCACCTGCGGCGAGCCGGGCAGCCCCAGGTCGGGCAGGACCGGGCCGATCCGGGTGCCCGGCTCGCGCAGCGGCGGGAACAGCTCGCTGCGGATGCCGGCGTCGGCCATCAGGCCGGTGGCCCAGGCCCGCCGGCGCAGGTCGTACAGCTGGGTCGTCGAGGCGTTGGTGATCTCGGCGCCGAGCTGACCGGTGAGCCAGTACGCGATGAGGTCCGGGATCAGCAGCAGCCGGTGGGCGATTTCCAGCTGCGGCGTGCCGGCCGCGGCGGCGAGCTGGTAGAGCGTGTTGAACGGCAGTTGTTGCAGGCCCGTGGTCGGGTAGAGCTGCTCCTCGCCCAGCTGTTCGGCGATCCGCTCGGCCACCCCGTCGGTGCGGCTGTCCCGGTAGTGCACCGGGTTGCCGAGCAGCGCGCCGGAGGCGTCGATCAGCCCGTAGTCGACGGCCCAGGAGTCGACGCCGATGCTGGTCACCGGCCCGGCGGCGCGCAGGCCGTCGAGGATGCCCCGATAGAGGGCGAGGATGTCCCAGTGCAAGGTGTTCCCGACCCGCACGGGTTCGTTGGGCATGCGGTGCACCTCGGTCAGCTCCAGGTGACCTGGTCCGACGCGGGCGAGCATGACCCGGCCGCTGGACGCGCCCAGGTCCACGGCGGCGAGGCGGACGCTGCTCACCGCGTTCCCCGCCGATCTGCCCACACGACCGCCTGAATCGGGGCGGTCATGCCGGGCCGGTCGCAGATGGTCCGGATCCGCCGGCGCACGGTCCGTTCGGACATCCCCGATCGGCGCGCCACCGTCTCCAACGGCGCCCCCATCGCCAGCAACCGCAGCAGCCGAATGTCCTCGTCGAGCACCGGATTCCTTCCGAGCATCCTCGTCCTCATCCCGCACCACGCCGGGTCAGCGGAGGAAGGCCGCAGCGACGCCGGCGTCCACCGGGATGTGCAGACCCGTCGTGTGGGACAGCTCGCCGCCGGTGAGCGTGAGGACGGCGTTGGCCACGTGCTCGGGCAGCACCTCGCGCTTGAGCAGCGTCCGCCGGGCGTAGAACTCCCCCAACTCCTCCTCCGGCACTCCGTAGACGGCGGCGCGCTTGGCGCCCCAGCCGCCGGCGAAGATGCCGGAGCCGCGGACCACGCCGTCGGGGTTGATGCCGTTGACCCGGATGCCGTAGCCGCCGAGTTCGGCGGCGAGCAGGCGGACCTGGTGCGCCTGGTCGGCCTTTGCGGCGCCGTAGGCGACGTTGTTCGGGCCGGCGAACAGGGAGTTCTTGCTGGAGATGTAGACGATGTCGCCGCCCATTCCCTGATCGATGAGGACCCGAGCGGCCTCCCGCGAGACCAGGAACGAGCCCTTGGCCATCACGTCGTGCTGTACGTCCCAGTCCGCCTCGGTCGTCTCCAGCAACGACTTCGACAGCGACAGCCCGGCGTTGTTCACCACCAGGTCCAGGCCGCCGTAGGCGAGCACCGCCGCGCGGACCGCGGCGGCCACCGCCTCGGCGTCGGTGACGTCCACCGGTACGGCCACCGCGACGTCCGGCCCGCCCAGCTCACCGGCGACGGTGTCGGCGGCGGCGGCGTCCCGGTCGGCGACGACCACACAGGCGCCCTCGGCGGCGAGGCGGTGGGCGATGGCCCGGCCGATGCCCGAGCCGGCGCCGGTGACCAGGGCGATCCGGGTGGCGAGGGGCCTGGGCTTGGGCATCCGGGCGAGCTTGGCCTCTTCGAGGGCCCAGTACTCGATGCGGAACTTCTCGGCCTCGTCGATCGGTGCGTACCGCGACACCGACTCGGCGCCGCGCATGACGTTGATGGCGTTGACGTAGAACTCGCCGGCGACCCGGGCGGTCTGCTTGTTGGCCCCGAAGCTGAACATGCCCACCCCGGGCACGAGGACGACGGCCGGGTCGGCGCCGCGCATCGGCGGGCTGTCGCCGGTGGCGTGCCGCTCGTAGTAGGCGCGGTAGTCGTCGCGGTAGGCGGTGTGCAACTCCCTGAGCCGGACGATCGCGTCTTCGAGCGGGGCGGTGGGCGCAAGGTCGAGCACCATCGGGCGGACCTTGGTGCGCAGGAAGTGGTCCGGGCAGGAGGTACCGAGCACCGCGAGCGCGGGGTGCCGTTCGCGGGCCACGAAGTCGAGCACCACGTCGCTGTCGGTGAAGTGGCCGACCTGCGGACGGTCGGTCGACGCCAGGCCCCGGAGGACCGGTGCCAGCGCCGCCGCGCGGGCCCGCCGCTCGTCCGTCGGCAGCGGCTCGTATCCGTGGATCACCGGGCCGAACGGCTCGGCCCGGCCCCGGTCGTCGAGGTACGCCTGGGTGGTACGGATGATCTCCAGCGAGTTGCGCTCGCACTCCTCGCTGCTCGCCCCCCAGGCCGTGATGCCGTGCCCGCCGAGGATCACCCCGATCGCCTGCGGGTTGGCCCTCGCCACGGCGGCGATGTCGAGGCCGAGCTGGAAGCCCGGCCGCCGCCACGGCACCCACAGCACCCGGTCGCCGAAGATCTCCTTGGTCAGCTCCGGCCCGTCGGCGGCGGCGGCGATCGCGATGCCCGCGTCGGGGTGCAGGTGGTCGACGTGCGCGGCGTCGACCAGACCGTGCATCGCCGTGTCGATCGACGGCGCAGCCCCACCCCGCCCGTGCAGGCAGTAGTCGAACGCGGCGACCATCTCGTCCTCCCGCTCGACGCCCGGGTAGACATCGACGAGGGCCCGGAGTCGGTCGAGCCGGAGCACGGCCAGGCCGGCCCCGGTCAGCGTGCCCAGGTCCCCGCCCGAGCCCTTGACCCAGAGCAGCTCGACGGGGCCACCGGTCACCGGATCGGTGTCCTCGCCCCTGGCAGAGGTGTTGCCGCCGGCGTAATTGGTGGTGGTCCTGTCGGCACCCAGCCGGTTGCTGCGCGCGATGAGTGCCTGTACCTCGGGATGCATCGTCCTCACGTCTCCTGTATGCGTTCTCGGGTGGTGGTCAGGCGCCCCAGCCGGCCTGCTGCCCGCCGGCGCGTTCGGCGCGGATGCGCTCGAAGTAGCCGGATCGGGCGTAGGCGGCGATCGGGTCGGGGTCCAGGCCCATCTCCGTGCGCAGCTCGGCGAGGAGCGGCCGCACGTCGGTGTTGTAGGCGTCCATCAGGACCGCGTTGGCGCCGAGCACGTCACCGGCCTGCTGCGCGGCGGCGAGCGCGGCGGCGTCGACGAGCAGGGCCTTGGCGGTGGCCTCCTGCACGTTGAGCACCGAGCGGATGATCGCGGGGATCTTCGGCTCGATGTTGTGGCACTGGTCGAGCATGAAGGCGATGCCGGCCTCCGCGCGCAGGGCGTCGCCGCGCACGATCTCGTACAAGATGCGGAACAGCTGGAACGGGTCCGCGGAGCCGACCATGAGGTCGTCGTCCGCGTAGAACCGGGAGTTGAAGTCGAAGGCGCCTAGCTTTCCGGCACGCAGCAGGAACGCGACGATGAACTCGATGTTCGTGCCCGGCGCGTGGTGTCCGGTGTCGATGACGACCTGCGCCTTCGGCCCGAGCTCCAGGCAGTGCGCGTAGGCGGTGCCCCAGTCCGGCACGTCCGTGGTGTAGAAGGCGGGCTCGAACAGCTTGTACTCCAGCAGCATCCGCTGATCCGGACCGAGTCGGTCGTACACCTCCCGCAGTGCGGCGGCGAGGCGGTCCTGCCGGGCGCGGATATCGTCCTGGCCCGGGTAGTTGGTGCCGTCGGAGAACCACAGCTTCAGGTCGCGCGAGCCGGTGGCGTCCATGATGTCGACGCACTCGAGGAGATGGTCGGTCGCCTTGCGTCGCACCCGCGCGTCCGGATTGGTGACGCTGCCGAGCATGTAGTCCGGGTCCTGGAACACGTTCGAGTTGATCACGCCAAGCGCCACCCCCAGGTCCGTCGCGTGCTTCGCCAGCGCGGCGTAGTCGTCGACCCGGTCCCACGGAATGTGCAGGGCCACCGTGGGTGCCACCCCGGTCAGCCGGTGCACCGTCGCGGCGTCGGCGATCTTCTCGTACGGGTTGCGGGGCACACCTTCCTGCGGGAAGACCCTGAATCGGGTGCCGGAGTTCGCGTACGCCCAGGACGGGGTCTCGATGCGCTGCGAGCGCAGGGCCTGCTTGACTCCCCCGTCGGTCGGCGCGTCGGTCTGGGTCATGGTGTTTCTCCCGTCCGGGCGGCGAGCTGCGCCTCTAGGTTGAAGACCTCGTCCAGTGGCCGCATGGCACGGTCGGCCGTGCCCTGGTGGAGGTCGAGGAAGAAGGGCGCCATCTCCGCCTGCCAGCGGGCGTTGACGTCGCAGGCCTGCATGGCGGCCTGTGCCGCCGCGAAGTCGTCGGTCACCAGGAACCCCACGAGCAGGCCGTCTTCACGGAGGAAGAGGGAGTAATCGCGCCATCCGCTCTCGGCCAGGGCGGCGAGCATCTCCGGCCACACGCGCGCGTGCCGGGCCCGGTACTCGTGCAGGCGGGCGGGATCGACCTGCAGGGTGAAGCAGACACGGGGCATGGTTCTCCCATCGATGCCTCCCCCGGGCGTTGCCGACGCAACGGGCGCCGGTGCCGCCGGGTGGGCGGTCAGAACTGAAACTGGTCGATGTCGCTCTTGTCGAGGACGGCGGGCGGGCCGAGGACGACCACGCTGAACTCGCCGACGGCTTCCAGTACCGGCGGCGGAGCGCCGTCCGGGCCCGGTCCGCCGGGGTTCATCCGACCTCCTGAATCGTTTCATTGGTCGTGCTTGGACGGTAGGGGCAGGCATTCACGTCGTCAAGGGTTTCCCGGCGATTTCTCGCCTGCCGCCCGAGCGGACCTGCGAGGCGGGTCCGGAACCGCTCCTACGGCCAGCAGTCGGGCGCGCCGGGCATCGTCCGTTGGCTGGATGAAACGTTTTAGGCGCTATAGACTCCCGGCCGTCACCCGGTCGGACCCGTTCCGACCCGCCGGTACGGCAGCAGGAGACACCGCGACCGAGGTGCCCGCGCCCCGACCGCGGACCAAACCACCGCACCGATCGTCGAGGGAGCCATGGCAGCCGCGAACATCAAAGAGGTGGCCCGGCACGCCGACGTTTCCGTCGGCACGGTGAGCAACGTGCTCAACCGGCCCGACACGGTCGCCCCCGCCACCCGCCGGCGGGTGCTCGACGCCATCACCGAGCTCGGCTACGTCCGCAACGACTCCGCTCGCCAACTGCGCGCCGGACAGAGCCGCACCATCGCCATCGTCGTACTGGACGTGGCCAACCCGTTCTTCACCGACGTGGTGCGCGGCGCCGAACAGGTGGTCGAGAAGGCCGGCGCCATGCTCATCGTCTGCAACAGCGGCGAGGACAGCGCCCGGGAACGCCGGCACCTGGAACTGCTGGAGGAACAGCGGGTCCGTGGCGTGCTCATCACCCCGGTCGGTCCCGGCTCTCAACCCAACCTGGGGAAGCTGATCGACCGCGGCATTCCGGTGGTGCTCGTCGACCGGGGCTCGGGCCGGGCCAGCCGCTGCTCGGTGGCCGTCGACGACGTGCTCGGCGGCCGGCTGGCCATGGAGCACCTGCTGGACCAGGGCCACCGCCGCATCGCGTACCTCGGTGGCCCGTTCTCCATCGCCCAGGTCGCCGAACGGCACGCCGGGGCCGCCGCCGCGCTGGACGAACGCGGTGACGGCGCCGAACTGCGGGTCGCGACGACCACCAGCCTGACCGTCGCCGCCGGACGACGCGCCGCCGAGGACCTGCTGGCCCTGCCCGCCCGGCAACGTCCCACCGCCGTCTTCTGCGCCAACGACCTGATCGCGCTCGGCGTGCTGCAGGAGGTGACCACGCGCGGCATGCGGGTGCCCGCCGACGTGGCCATCGTCGGCTACGACGACATCGAGTTCGCCGGCGCGGCGGCGGTGCCGCTGTCGTCGGTGCGTCAACCCCGCGAGCAGCTCGGCCGCACCGCAGCGCAACTGCTGCTCGAGGAGGGCGAGTCCGGCGAGACGCACCGGCACCGACACGTGGTGTTCCAGCCGGAGCTGGTCGTGCGCCGCTCCAGCGACCAGCAGCGCCGAATCCAGCGTGGGCGGACAGGCGCGACGGCGCCGGCCGCGCCCCCCCGCGCGGCCGGCGCCGTCGACGGCGTCGGGCGATCGCCGCGGAGCTGCTGACGAACCGCCAGGTACCCGATCCGGCGGTGTGCACGAGGTAGCCGGTCTCCATCCGGCGGGCGGTCACGCGAGCTGACGACCCGAGGGCCGGGGCGCGGTCGTCACGACCGCGCCCCGGCCTTCACCGACCTGTCAGTAGCTTCCGAGGTCGAGCCAGGGCCCGTTCCGATCGCCGGGCTCCTGGTTACGGGTCCACCACTGCGCCTTCCACAGGTGGCCGTCGTGGGCCACGACGTCGCCGCTGGTGTAGATCCACGAGTTCGTCCACGAGGCGTGCTTGCCCTTGGGGGTCTCCACCGGGACGCCCACCTCGGCCCACGCGCCCCACGGAGAGACGCCGGGCACCTCGGCGCGCGTCGACCACTGGGCCTCGTACGCCCGGTCGTTGTGGATCACGCGGGTGCCCTTGCGGTACTCGACGGTGCGTTCCCAGTCGGGGTGACGGACCAGAGCCTCCAGGGCGGTGGCCAGCGCCCGCTCGGCCTTGTCCACCTCGTACTGGTAGGGGTGGGCGGCCGCAGCGACCTTCCTGGCCTGGGCGAGTGCCGTGGTGAGGCCCGCCCAGCTTTCGGCCGTGTACTGCGGTTCCGACTTGCCCTCGGCCTCCGCGATCCGCTTCCGCAGCGCCTGCCGGTCGCTGACCGGTGTGCCGAAGGCTTCGATCTCCGCCACCTGCATGAGGTAGCCGTCGGCCGCATGGCCGCCCATGCGCAGCTTGCTGCTCACGACCCGGACAAAGGCGGCGCGCACGGGCTTGTCCAGTTTGAACACCCGCGGCTTTGCGGTGCTGCCGTCGTCACCCGTCACGTCGGCGATGGTGGTCCACTCGCCGCCGTCCGTTGAGAGCTGCACCTTGTAGTCGACGGCGAAGGCGCCGAGCGCGTGGACCTTCACCTCGCTCACGTCGTAGTCGGCGCGCAGCCCGACGGCGGCCCACTCCTGCGCGTTGGGTGTCGTGTGGCGCCGGATGTTACTGGTCCAACCGTTGTCCGTCCGCCCGTCGACCAGGAACTTGGAGGCATAGCCCCACTGCTCGTAGGTGCTGTCGGGGGTGGTGGAGGACACGATCACCGTCTTGTTCCTGGCGATGTTCTGGCCCTCGACGTACGGCGGTGGCGCGGGCGTGGCCGGCGGGGACTCGGGCGCCGCGGTGCCGCCGTCGTCGTGGTACACCTCCAGCTCGGCCAACGCCGCGGCGTAGCCGCCGCCCCACCGGTTCATCCCCTGCACGGCGATCCGCACGTAGCGGCCCTTGGTGGCGTCGAAGCTGTAGCTGAGCGGACCGGCGGCGCGGCCCTGACCGGTCACGGTCTTGACCGTTCGCCACGACTCGCCGTTCGTCGACACCTGGATGGTGAAGTCCCGTGGGAAGGTGCCGCCGTAGTCGATGGCGGTGCCCGCCGGGTAGAGGTCGATCCGGTTCAGGGTCTCTTCCCTGCCGAGGTCGACGGTGAGGTTCGCCTTCCGGGAGGCTTCGGTGGCCGGCGTGCTCCACCCGTTCACGGCGCCCTGCGCGAAGCGCTGCCCGTCGGTGACGCCGGTCGGCGACCAGTCGCCCCCGCTCTGGGTGCTGTCGGCGGTGACCGGCTTGTGATCGGCGATGTTGACGTTCACCGGGGTCGGACGAGCCTCGTAGTCGTAGCCGGCGGGGAGCGCGTAGAGGACGGCCTCGCCCTTGTCGAACTTGCGGTTCAGGGCACCGTTGTCCAGCGCGACGCCGACCGGCTTGCCGGTCTGCCGGCTGATCTCCTCGAGCGAGCCGATCCCGGTGCCGAAGCGCAGCGAGACGTCCTTCGCCTGGGTGAAGCTGTTGTTGACGACCATCACGTAGTTGCGGCCGTTCTCGCGGTCGCGCATGTACGAGAAGGTGAGGTCCTCGTTCGACTGCGAGCGCACCAGGAAGTTCGCCGGCACCGCCTCCTGGCCCCAGGTCTGACCGTTGAGGTAGACCTCCTTGGCGTCCAGCCTCATCAGGGTGGGCCCGAGGGCGTGGATCTCGCTGTTGAGCTGCTTCACCGGCTCGAACAGCTCGGTCTTCTGCCCGTCGGCGGTCATGATGGCGTCGGTGAAGACCTCGCCGCGGTTGGTCGGCGTCCACCAGGTGAAGTACGAGAGATTCTTGTACCCGTACGCGAGAGCCATGTTGGCCTCGTAGCGGATCTCGGTCGGGTTCATCCGCCGGAAGTTGCCGGGAACCCCGACAGCCTGCAGGTACTGCGCCGTCTTGACGTTGTTGGCCAGCCCGACCTTCCGCACCGTGTTCATGTTGTTCAGGAATCCGGTGTAGTCGAGGCTGTTCTCGGTCCAGCCGAACGGGTACCGGTCGTACATCAGGTAACCGCGCTTACCGACCCGGTCGAGCCACCCCTGCGTCACCCGCGTGTACTCGGCCTCGGACCCGTACGCGAAGCTCGGCAGGAAGTTCAGGTGGGCGTCGTACTCGGGCGCGACCTCCTTGATGGTGTTGAACACCCGGGCGAACGGGGTCGGGTCGTACGGCTCGTCCACGATGAAGAACCCGCCGACGCCCGGGACGTTGGTGTATCCCAGCACCTCCTGCCGGATCTGCTCGTCGGTCATGTTGACCATGCCGGGCCCGATGCGGCCGTCCTGGACCATGATCTGGAAGCCGTTCTTGTGCGCCAGCCGCGCCATCTCCATGTTGATTTCCTTGGAGGTGTGCAGCTGGGTCGCGAGCACCAGGTCGATCCCGGCGTCGCCCAGGTAGCTGTACTGGGTCTCGTTCACGTGTTCCGTGGTGGGTGGCCAGAAGGCCGAGATCACGAACTTGTCCTCGACCCGTTCCACCTCGTCGCGGACCTCGACCGGGATCGACTCGGACCTCTCCAGCTGCGGCGCGGCCATCGTGATCACCGTCTTGCCCGGTGCCACGGCGGTCACCACGCCCGAGCCGTCAACGGTGGCCACACCCGCGTTGGACGAGGTCCAGACAAGCTTCGGGGTTCCGCCGGGCGCGACCGCCCGGTAGGGCAGCCGTTCGACGGTCCCGGTCTCCAGCAGCAGCGCGGGCTTCTCGATGGACAGGATCGTCTCGTTGAGCCCGCCGAAGACGGCCAGTTCGGAGAGCTGCACCAGGTATCCGTCACCGGTCGCGACGCCGTTGCGGCGGGTGACGTACAGCCGCAGGAAGCGGCCCTCCACGTCGGCCAGGTCGACGACCTCGGGCGCGGTGCGGCCGGCCGCGTTGCCGGTGCTGGTGAAGACGCTGCGGTACGCGTTGCCGTCGGACGACACCTCGATGCGGTAGTCGGCGGGGAAGCTCTTGTCCCTCGGGAACACGACGACGCGGTCGATGTCGTGCGACGCCCCGAGGTCGTAGCCCACCCAGGCCGCCGTGGTGGGGACCTGCACCTTGTCGTAGGGGTTGGTGCTCCAGCCGTCGGCCTTGCCCGCCACCTCGTTGTTGAGCAGCGCCATGGCCCAGGACTCGTTGGCCATCTCGTAGCTGGACGAGGACGTCACCCTGGCCCTCGCGGCCACGTTGGTCGTGCCGTCCGGGGCGTAGCCGGCCACGTCGTACGGGTCGGCCGGGATGTTCGACGCCGACGGGGCCGCCGATGCGTGGGTGGGGGCGTTGACCAGCCCCCAGGTTGTCGTCGCCGCGACGATGAGCCCAGCGGCCATCATGCGGCGGAGAGTCGCGCGCAAGACTGTCCTCATTTCCTGGTGGAGGTGGAACACCTAGCGACAGGCGTGCAGGGGTTGGCTAGGTGCGGAGGGTGTGCGCGGGCTAGCGGAAGGTGCCTTGTGAGACCGAGCCCTCGAGCCGGCGCTGGAAGATCACATAGATGGCGAGTACGGGAAGGACGGTCATCACGACCGCCGCGAACAGGGCGCCGAAGTCGACCGCGTAGCCGGCCCTCGACGCGAACACCGCCATGCCCTGCGTCAGCACGTAGTTGTCACGATCGGTGTTGAGGACGATGGGCAGCAGGAACTGGTTCCACAGCCCGAGGAAGTTGAAGATGGCCACCGAGGCCAGACCGGGTTTCGCCATGGGCAGCATCACCCGGAAGAACGTGCCCCACTCCCCCGCGCCGTCGATCTGCGCCGCCTCGTGGATCTCGTCCGGCAGCGCCTTGAAGAACGAGTGCAGGAAGAAGACGGTGAACGGAAGGGCGAACGCGACGTAGGTCAGGATCAGGCCCGGCAGGGTGTTCAGCAGCCCGAAGTTCCGCAGGATGAAGAAGAGCGGCACGATCGCGAGGAACAGCGGGAACGTCATCGAGGTGAGCAGCGCGTTGTAGATGAGCCGGTTGCCCGGGAAGCGGAACCGCGCCAACACGTACGAGCACATCGCGCCGAGCAACATGACGATGAACAGCGCGGTGCCCACCACGATGACCGTGTTCAGGAAGTAGCCGCCGATTCCGGCGCCCGTCCAGGCGGCCGCGTAGTTGCGGAAGCTCCACTCGCTGGGCAGCGAGAACGGCGACGCCAGGATCTCCCCGGTCGACTTGAACGACGACATGACCGTCCACAGGAACGGGACGATGACGATGACGGCCCAGGCGACGAGAAGGGTGTGTGAGGTCGCCGCGACGGCGATGTCGCCACGGCTGGTTCTCCGGCGACGTCGAGGCGGCGCGGGGGCGGCCGTGGTGGCCGGGTGCGCCTTCTCGGCGGCGAGCGCGGTCATGCCCGCTCCTTTCCGTCGGCGCGTCCGCCGGTCAGGCGGTCGGCCAGGAACACGATCGCGGCGAACATCAGTGTCACCACCGCGAGTACCACGCCCATGGCGGTGGCGTACCCGAACTGGCCCTTACGGAAGGCCACGGTGTACAACTGCTGGCTCATGGTCAGCGTCGAGTACTCGGGCCCGCCGGTGGGGTTCAACGCCTGCATGTAGATGAACGCGTCGAGGGCGATGATGCCGAGGTAGACGTACGCGGTCCGTACGCTGTCCCGGATCTGCGGGATGGTGATCGAGAAGACGGTGCGGAAGCGACCGGCACCGTCCAGGCGCGCGGCCTCGTACGTCTCCGCCGGGACACCTTTGATCGCCGCGACGAACAGCACGGTGTAGAAGCCGACGAAGCTCCAGATGATGACGAAGATCGACGCCGGCAACGCGGTGGTGGCCTTGCCGAGCCACGGGAAGTCCGCGAACCCGTCGAGGCCGACTCCGTCGAGAAGGCCGTTGAGCAGCCCTCTCGACGGGTCGTACACCTGGGCCCAGATCAGCCCGACGGCGATGGCGGGCACCGTGTACGGGAAGAACGAGACGACCCGGTAGAAGCTGGAGCCGCGAAGGCCCCGCACGGTTCCCGTGCTCGGGCCACCGACGGTCACCATGCTGGCGATCGCCAGAGCGAGCGCGATGGTCACGATGGGCACGACGATCGCGAGCAGTACGTTGTTCAGCAGAGCGCGCAGGAAGACATCGTCACCGAAGAGCCTGACGAAGTTCTCCAGGCCGATGAAGCGCATGTCCGGCGAGAAGCCGGTCCAATCCGTCATCGCGAAGTACAGCGCCTGGACGAACGGCGAGATCACGAAGATCGCGAAGATGGCCAGGGGAAGCACCAGGAACACCGCCATGAAGCTCACCCGGTCGAAGGTGAGCTTGCGGCGGCGCTTGGCGGCACGCCGGCCGCCCAGCATCGTCGTACCTGTCATCGCATTCAGCTAACCTTGATCTTCTGGATGGACGAGTCGTTCGCGATCTTGTCGCTCACGGACTGCAGGCCCTTGGTCATGGCGGCGACGTCGAGGTCGCCGGCGAGGAACGAGTTCCACAGGACCAGCTGGTCGGCGCCCATCCCGTAGTAACCCTCGGAGACGAAGTCGAAGATGTTCTGGCCGGCGGCCTCGAGCATCTTGGTCTGCGAGACCAGCGCGGTCGAGCCGTAGCCGTCGGCCGGTACGGTCCCCTTGACGATCGTCGGTGCCAGCCGGGTCTTCGAGAAGTTGGCGGCGGCCTCGCTGGAGAGCATCGCGCGCAGAACCTCCTTGCCACCCGCCGGGCTCTTGCCCTTGGCCGGCACGATGAACGGTTCGCCGGCCGCGGCTCGCAGCGCCTCGTACGGCAGCGCCGGGCTCGTCGACAGGGTCGGCACCGGCACGCCGGTCATCCGGAAGCCCGCCTTGGTGGCCTTCTTCATCTCGTTCTCGATCCAGCCGCCCGAGCTGTACAGCAGAGCCTGCTGATCGTTGCTCCACTTCGCCTGTGCGGCGGTGAACTGGGTGCCAGCGCCGCCGGGCACGATGTAACCGGCCCGCACGATGTCGTGGATCTCCTTGAGAACGCCCTGGATCGCCGGGTGCGACCACGCGTTCGGCGCCAGGTTCTCCAGGGCCAGGCGTACCTCGTGCCCGCCCTCCTTGATCGCCGAGTCGACCATCGTCCACTGGTAGTAGTTGGCCGCCTCCTTGCCGAAGACGAACAGGTACTTGCCCTTCGCCTTCGCCTTGGCGCCGAGATCCTTCGCCTCGGCCCAGGTCTTCGGCGGGGTCCAGCCGTTCTCCTCGAACAGCGAGGCCGAGTGCCAGAGCGAGAAGACCGTCATCACGTAGTTCAGCGCGACGAACTTCCCGTTGAACGTGCCGGGCAGCTTGACCCCCGGGTAGAGGCTGTCCGCGATCTTCGTACCGCCGTAGTTGGTCGCGTCGAGGACGTCGTCGAGGGTCTCCAGCTGGTCGACGATCGTGCTCAGAGAGATTTTGCCCGCGCCGCCGTTGTTGATCAGGTCAGGCGGGTTACCGCCGACGAACCGGGGCTGGAGTTCCTGGGCGATCTCCGTCGACGGCTGGACCTTGATCTTGATGCCGCTGTGCTTCGCCTCGGCCAGGCCGCCCGCGAACGTGACGTAGTCGTAGCCGTAGCCGCCGTTGAAGATGACCGCGTCGACCTCGGTGTTGGCGGCCAGTCCGAACGGGTTCTGGGCGCTCGTGGCGCCGGTGGTCGACGTGCCCTTGGGCTTGTCGTCGCCGCCCGGCGAGGCGCACGCGGCCAGCACACCGGCGACGGGCACCAGCGACGTCGCCAGCGCACCCCGCAGGAACAGCCGACGATTGAATGGTTTCAATTCAGAGGACATGGGTGGCTACCTTTCGATGGGCCTTGCTGTCTGCGATTTCTGTGGCTGTGGCGGTCCGCTGCGGCATCGGGCGTCGCCGCGGTTGCCCGGGATTACGCGACGGGCTTGATGCGCGTCCCGTAGCGCCGTTCCAGGGCGCCGTTGTGCTCGTCGCCCCCGGGAATGTTGGCCGAGATGTACAGCGGCGGCACCTGCCCGGCCACCCGGATGCGCTCCGCCGCGCCGATGGTCAGCAGCTGCGCGAAGTAGGCGGCGGTGATCGACGAGACCGCCCCCACCCCGAGCCCGCCACCGAGGTCGAGGGTGGCGTCTCCGTACGGAGCACGGTTGTCCAGGACGATGTCGGCGACGTCCGAGAGTCGCTTCCCGCTGGGATGCTTGGGGGCGACCGCGTTGGTGTGTTCGAGGCTGGTCACGGCGATCACCGGATGCCCTTCGGCCTTGGCGCGCAGGGCGAGCCCGACGATCGAGCCGTTCACGCCCGAGTTGGAGGCGATGAGGAACACGTCGGCCGGGTGCATCTCGTACAGGTCGTAGAGCTCGTCCACGATGCTGTTGTCGCGTTCCAACTCGGCACCGACGAGGATGGAGGCGTCGCTCCGGTCACCGAACAGGACCAGGTCCCGCAGCGCGATGGCGTGACTCGGGATGAACCCGCCGGCCCGGCCGGCGATCTCCATCGCGAAGGCCTCGGAGTGACCGGTGCCGAAGGCGTGCAGCACGCCGTCGTTCCCGATCGCGTTGACGATCAGCTCGATCGCCCCGTCCAGGCCGCCCGAACGGGCCTCCTCGTCGATGGCGCGGAGACGGCTGGAGACATGCGTGGAATAGTCGCGGAAGAGGGTCGTCATCAGGAGGGCGTTCCGTTCGTCGGGGAGGCGGTCGCGGTACGCGGCGGCCGGGACTGGGTCCCGCGATGGGTGGCGATGGCCGCAGCGGTCCGGGCCAGCGTGGTCGTGGTGCGTTCGAAGTTCTGTTGCGCGACCATCAGGTAGAGCAGGTCGAACACGAACAGCTGGGCGTGCTGCGCGGCGAAGTCCCCGGGCTGGAGGTACTCGCCGGGCGCGTAGCTCTGGATGTGCATGTCGGCGGCTGCGGCGAGCGGCGAGCTGGGATCGCTTGTCAGGGCCACGGTGAGCGCGCCCTGCGAACCGGCGAGCGTCAGCATCTCCACCGTCTCGCTGGTGCGACCGCTGTTGGAGATGCCGATCGCCACGGCGCCCTCCCCCAGCAGCGCGCCGCTGGTGAGGCCGAGGTGCACCTCGGTCCACGCATGCGCGTTGATCCCGATCCGGTACAGGCGCTCATGGATGCCGGCGGCGACGAGCCCACTGCCGCCGATGCCGTAGATGTCCACGTGCCAGCTGGTGGCGATGGCGGCGACGACCCGTTGCAACAGGGCGAGGTCGGCCAGATCAGCGGTGGCCTGCAACGCGCCGACGTGCGCGTTGAGCAGCATCCGCAACACCTCGGCGGGGTCCTGCCCCGGGTGGAAGGTGTGCCCGATCACCTGCTCCCAGGTGTCCTGCGCGCTCGACCGCCCAAGGTCCGCCGCCGAGCTGACCCGCAGGGGCAGGTAACCGCCGTAGCCGATCAGCCGGCAGAAGCGGGTCACCGTCGCCGCCGAGGTGCCCGCGCGCTCCGCGAGTTCGGTGATCGACAGCTGGAGCGGCAGCTCGGGGTTCTCCAGGAGGAGCTGACCGATCTTGGCCATGGACTGCGTCATGTGTGACAGCTGCGCCCGGATGCGACTGCTGACGCCGAACTCGGCAGTCGTTTGCGCCGGGGGTACTTCAGCCGAAGACATGATGATGAAAAGTCCTATCACTGTTAGATTTGGTTCGTGAAAACTAATTGCAGGATCTCGGTGGGGGCAATGAACCCCAGGTCACGGGTTGGTAACGATGCCTGATCTGCTCGCCGTCGACGCCGGCGGCACCTCGACCCGTAGCATTGTCGTCACCGCCGAGGGCCGGTGTCTCGGCTACGCCCGCACCGGCAGCGGAAACCCGACCTCCGCCGGACCCGAACACGCGGCCGCCTCGGTGGCGGCCAGTGCCGCGGACGCGTTGGCGGCCGCCGGCGTGTCAGGCGAGGAGATCGGCGGGGTCGTGTTCGCCATGGCCGGCGCGAGCCCGCACATGAACATCGAATCGTTCACCGCACCGCTGAAGGCACTCGGCATCACCGCGACCCCGGTCGTCGAATCGGACCTGCTGGCCACCTTCTTCTCCGGCACGTACCGGGAGGCCGGCTACGCGCTCGTCGCCGGCACAGGCGCGGCGGCCATCAGGGTCGAGCGGGGCCGGATGGTCGCCACCGCCGACGGGCTCGGCTGGCTGCTCGGCGACGACGGTTCGGGCTTCTACATAGGACATCGGGTGGTCCGGGCGGCGCTGGCCGAGCTCGACCGCCGCGGTCCGGCCACCGCGCTCACCGGACTGCTCCTGGACCAACTGGGCCAGTCCGGCGGCCACGCTCCGAATCCCGACGGTCGCCCGGCCATCGTCTCGTACGCGCTCGACACCCTCTACGCGATCCGCCCGGTGCAGCTCGCCCAGTTCGCGCACCTGGCCTTCGAGGCTGCCGGCGACGAGATCGCCGACGAGATCGTCCGCGACGCCGCCGACGCGCTGCTGCGCACCCTCGACGCGGTGGTCATCCCCGGCCTGAGCGGCGTGATCACGCTCGGCGGCGGCATCCTCACCCGGCACCGCACGCTGGCCGACCAGATCGCGGCCCGGTACGCCCGGGACGGCACCGGTGCGGCGGTACGCATCGTCCCCGACGGGGTGGTCGGCGCGGCCGTGCTCGCCCTCCGGCGGGCCGGAGCGACCGTCGACGAGGTCGTCTTCGACCGGCTCGCGACGACACTCGCGACGCTGCGCTGACGTGCACTCCGGACGGTCAGGACGATCGGGGCGGGTGAACCTCCTGGCCCACGTCGAGTGCCGTCCCGGGATTGCGATGCTCACGAAAGGCGGCCTGGACGCCGGCCTGGAACCGCGTGTCCGCGCCGAGCCCGGCCATCAGCGCGGCGATGTGACGCTGTGCCGTCCGGTAGCTGATGCCGAGATGCCGGGCGATGGCCTCATCGGTGATGCCGGAGAGCAGGAGGGCGATGAGTCTCTCCTCGGACACAGCGTGACGCCGCGGCCCGCGGAGCACCCCATCGGGCGGTCTCGGTGTCCGTAGTTCGACGCTCACTGTTCGTCAACAGAAGCGGCAACAGCGAGTCATGTAGCTGCTCCGTGACCTCGACTATTTCCCGGTGTAGTGCGACCCTGTCGTCCAGAGCACTCAGGGGTGTCACCGATGGTTTCTTGCACATCGGGGGGGTGGAACCAGGACCGGTAAGGTCCGGAGGGTGCTCAGGGTCAGCGTCGGCACGGTGGCTGTCGAGGCATGCCTGGCGATCCAGTCACGGACCAGCGGATGCGAGAACCGACAAGTCAGCCGACCGCTCGTGCCGATGACCGGGATGTTGATCGGGTGCCGTGACGCGGGTGCTTTCCGGCGAACGCAGAATCTGTCCCAACCGCATGCGCGAGGTGACGTCCGGCCCAGATGTGTGCCCTGCCGATGGGCTGACCGGCGGGCGCGGTGCCGTCAAGCCATTGCGGGAAGGATGACCCGTTCCAGCACCGTGAGCGGGGTCCGCCACTGGTCGGGGTCGTCGTAGTTGCCGGCGGTGATGGCCACGGTGAGGTCCAGGTCGGGCAGGACGAACAGGCGTTGGCCGCCGTTGCCCATGCCGGCCACCAGCCGATGGCCCTCGATGGATTCGATGTACCACTGGTAGCCGTACTGCGTGCCCCAGCTGGTCTGCAGGCGTGGCTGGAGCATCGTGTGGATCCAGTCGGCGGGGACGATCCGCTGACCGTCCCAGGTTCCCTCGGCCAGCACCAGCTCGCCGAGCCGGGCCAGGTCGCGGGGCGCGAGTCGCAGCCCGGACGCGGCGGAGGCCACTGCGTCCGCGCCGGTCATCCACTCGAAGCTGCCGATGCCCAGCGGCGCGAACAGCACGGCCTGCGCGTACTGCGGCAGCGACTGCCCGGTGCCGTCGGCGATCAGTCGGCCGAGCAGAGCAGTGGCACCGCCGCAGTAGGTCCATCGGGTGCCGGGCAGCTCGAGGATCGGCCGCTCCAGGATGTACCGGTACCGGTCCGGCGCCAGCTCCATCGCGATCTCGGCGTTGGCCGGGCTGTTGTACGGGAGATCTTCGCACCATTCCACGCCCAACGACATTGTCAGTGCGTGCTCGACGGTGAGCCGGGCACGCCAGGGGTCGGCCGCCAGGTCGGGGTACTGCGGGAACCGCTGCAGGAGCGGCTCCGCCGGCGGCGGGACCAGCCCTTCGCCGAGCGCGATGCCGTACAACAGGACGGTCACGCTCTTGGTGACGGACCGGATGTCGTGTAGGACCCCGGGCCCGAACTCGACGACGCCCAGCGAGTCGCCCCAGGCGAAGTCCTCACCGGCCCCGTAGTACTCAAGCACGGTTCGACCACCGCAAACCGCCGCGACGGTGTGCAGACCGCCGACCTGGCCAGCTCGAAGTATTTCGTCGAGACGGTCACGCAACTGCGTCGTCATGGGCACTCCGAGGGGGGCGATGCCGGCCAGCGGAACAGCATGCTCGTTATACCGGAGTTTCCGCTTTTGAAGCGACCCCGTTGGGAGAGCGTTTAGCAGGTCGAGCGGAACAGGCCTGCGACGGCGGTGCCACTGGTGGCGAGGTTGTTGTAGATCTGGACTGCCCCGGTGGTCTCGGCCGTGTGGACGGTGACCCCGCGCTCGTCCAGCAGTCTGAGGGTGCGCGGGTCGACCTGGAGTTGAAGTTGCATGCCACGCGACAGACGACGGCCGTGGCGCCGTGAGCTAGAAGCTCTTGGACATCGTCGGGCTGAACACCCGGGCTGTGGCGAGTACCGGTTTCGGACCAGTCCCACGGGCGCCCACCCCGGGGTCCGACCCGAAGCCGAGTTCCTGCGGAAGGTACTCCCACGGGATCGCGGTGTAGAGCACGAACAAGATCCCGCACAACACCTGGCGGTCATCCAGGGGCTTGCGCCCCGGGTAGCGGTACCGGCGAGGGGGACGGGCTGGCAGCAGCGGTTCGACCTCGGCCCACAACTCGTCCGAGGCGATCCACGGCGGCTGCTCACCCCTCCTCACGTTCAGGCAGAACGATCCTCACGACTGCCCGGTCACGCCCGACCTCATTGAGTTAGGAGTTGTAAGAGTCCGCTGCTCTGCCAGTTGAGCCAGCGGCGCTCGGTGAGAACGGGCCGAGACGTCAGCGCGCTCGCATACCGTCCGGAAAGGCAGGGGCGGCCTGGCCGCAGCGCCGGCGTGGCCTGCCCCGGTCGCGGCTCCGGACGGGTCCACCACCAGGGCGTACGCCCCGGGACACCGGCAGCACGGCCGGCGACTCCCGGTGCGGTGGCATCGACGAAGACGGCGGTGGCGAGAATCCGGCGGACCGTGGCATTTTCGCCTCTCGTTCCCGATGGCAGACCTTCCTAGGCTCCTTCCCGACACGCGTCAACTGGAACGCAAAGGGGCTTGATCGTGCTTCGCTATGTCATGCCGGTGGTGATCGGGCTGGTCTACGTCGGGCTCAACTCCCTCGTGCCGGAGCCGCACCGGCGGCGCCTGAACGCGCTCGTCGTCACCGGCGCCGGGGCCGCCTACATCAGCGGTGGTGGGTTCGGGCTGTGGGAGCTGGCCTTCTGCGCGCTGCTGCTGGTGGTGGGCTACGCCGGGCTCACCTCGTACACCTTCATCGGGGTCGGATGGCTCCTGCACACGGTGTGGGACGTCGTGCACCACCGGCGCGGCACCCCGATCATCCCGTCGCTGCACGACTCGTCCTTCGGCTGCGCGCTTTGCGATCCGGTCATCGCGCTCTGGTGCTTCACCGGCGGCCTGTCGGTGACAGACCTGTTCGACCGGGTCGCGCGCCGGGCGACCGACGCGCGCCCGCCGACCACCGCACGGCCCTGACTGGTTGAATTTCCGCCATGCACACCGTGGCCGTGCTCGCCCTCGACAGCGTCGTCCCGTTCGACCTGGCCACCCCGATGGAGGTCTTCCACCGCACCCGCCTGCCCGACGGCCGCGCCGGCTACCGCGTCCTCGTCTGCGCCGCCACGCCGACGGTCACCACGGAGGCGTTCAGCATCACGGTGCCGTGGGGCTTGGACGTCCTCGCCGACGCCGACACCGTCGTCGTGCCGGGTGTCTCCGACCCCGCCGCCGCGACGCCCACCGCGGTCCTCGACGCGCTGCGCGCCGCCGCCGCGAACGGCGCCCGGATCGCCTCGATCTGCGGCGGCGCGTTCACGCTCGCCGCCACCGGCCTGCTCGACGGACGCCGCGCCACCACGCACTGGCTCGCCACCGACCAGCTCGCCGCCCAGCATCCGCGGATCCAGGTCGACCCCAACGTGCTCTACGTGGACAACGGCCAGTTCCTCACGTCCGCCGGCGCCGCCGCCGGGCTCGACCTGTGCCTGCACCTGATCCGCCGCGATCACGGTGCCGCCGTCGCCGCCGACGCGGCGAGGTTGTCCGTCATGCCGCTGGAACGCGCGGGCGGACAGGCGCAGTTCATCACGCACGAACCACCGACCCCCGAGGGGGCGACCCTGGAGCCGCTGCTGGCCTGGATGCGCGACAACGCCCGGTGTGTGCTGACCCTCGCCGACATCGCCCGCCACGCCGGCATGAGTACCCGGACGCTGAACCGGCGCTTTCGCGACCAGACCGGCACCACCCCGCTGCGGTGGCTGCACCGGGTCCGCGTCCACCAGGCGCAGCACCTCCTGGAGACCACCGCCCAACCCGTCGACCGGGTGGCGACGCAGGTCGGTTTCGGCTCCACCACTGCCTTCCGAGACCGCTTCAAGCGGATCACCGGCACCAGCCCGCAGGCGTATCGGCGTAGCTTCCGCGGCGGGTGACCACGAACGCGGTGCCGTCTCCGCGAGCGGGCGATCGGTCCACAAGAACCAACAAGACCCCGGCCCGGCAGGTTACTGCCAGGTCAGGGCCTTGATCGTTGGTGCGCCGCCAGGGACTCGAACCCCGAACCCGCGGATTAAGAGTCCGCTGCTCTGCCAGTTGAGCTAGCGGCGCTCGTTGGCAACGGGGAGAACACTAGCATGCCCTCCGGAGCGCGCTCCAATCCGATACCCGGCTCCCCCCTTCGGCCAGGCTTACCGGACATACACGTTCAAATAATCAGCTCAGGCGCACGCAGGCGATACTTCCTGGGCCCTCATGCGGCACGATGTCCGCCAGGACGCGAGAACAGGGGTAGGAATGGGCAGGTTCGCGCGGGTCGGGGCGAGGGTGGGGGCCCTGAGCCTGATGGCGTCGCTGGCACTGACCGGGTGCGGGGACGACCAGAAGAAGGCGGAATTCGTCGACGCTGCCCCCTCCGTCGGCAGCAGCGTCGCCGCGGAATCAGGGACGGCCCCGGCCGAGCCGGCCACCAGCGCCGGCCCGCCGCTCACGGTCAGCCCGGCGGACGGCGCCAAGAACAGGCCGGTGAGCGCCGAGATCTCCGCGAAGATCCCCGAGGGCGGCAAGGTTACCGATGTCGCCCTCACCGCCGCCAACGGCGCCAAGGTCGAGGGCCGCTGGCGCGCCGACGGCTCGTCGTGGGTTCCGAACAGTGCCTTGAAGTACGGCACCCGCTACACCGTCGTCGTCACGGCCGCCGGCGAGGGTGGCCAGACCCGGGAGGGCACCAGCACCTTCACCACGATGGCCAAGCCGAAGTCGACGATCGCCTCCGGGCTCTACCTGTTCAGCGACAAGACGTACGGCGTCGGCATGCCGGTGGTCGCCGAGTTCCACCCGGGCATCCCCGCCAAGGACCGCAAGGCGGTGCAGAAGCGGATGTTCGTCCGCACCGACCCGCCGCAGCCGGGTGCGTGGCACTGGGTCTCCAACGGCACGCAGGCGTACTACCGGGCGCCGGAGTACTGGAAGTCCGGCACCACGATCACCGTACGGATCGCGCTGGCCGGCATCCCGCTGAGCAACGGCAGGTACGGCAACATCGACCGGAGCGCCACCGCCAAGATCGGCCGGTCGTTCGTCATGAAGGTCGACAACGCCACCAAGAAGATGATCGTCTCCGAGGACGGCCAGGTCGTTCGCACGATCCCGGTCAGCCTGGGGAAGAAGAGCACCCCGTCCTCCAGCGGCACCATGGTCGTCATGGAGAAGAAGGAGTCGACGACCTTCGACACCCGGGACGATCCCGACCCGGCCAACCGCTACGTCACCGAGATCGACTTCGCCCAGCGGCTCACCTGGGGCGGCGAGTACATCCACGCCGCGCCATGGTCCGAGCACGTGCAGGGGCGGCAGAACGTGTCGCACGGTTGCGTGAACGTCTCGACGGCGCATGCGAAGTGGCTCTTCGCGCAGACCAAGGTCGGCGACCCGATCACCATCAAGGGCACCGAGCGCAAGCTCGCCGCCGGCAACGGCTGGACGGCCTGGAGCCTGAGCTGGGCAGAGTTCGTCAAGGGCAGCGCGCTGCCGGTGCCGGAGGGCGGCTCCGGCCCGGCTCTGGCCTGACGCGACGACCGCCACGGGAGGGCGGGGCACCCGAATTGTCGGGTGCCCCGCCCTGCCGTCGTTCAGGAACAGCGCTCACAAAGGTCGATGTTTTATCAGCATTCGGACATGATGGTTCGCGTGTTTCTCTTCACCCCCCGCAACGGGTACGTGTTCCCGTGCGTCAGTGAGAGACGATGGCAACCGGGCACCACGACAGTGAGGGAATCATGCGTGCGACGCAGGACCAGCTGAGCCGGCGGGACGGCCGCCGCCGGATGTTCGCGGCGGGGCTGCTCGCCGCCGTACTGGCGGTCACCTCCGCCTGCACGAACGAGGGCGGCGGGGACAAGTCGCCGACCTGGCAGGGCGGCGGCGAGAGCGCACCGAAGGCCGCCGCCACCATCACCGGACCCGCGGCCGACGCCAAGGACGTGCCGGCGTCCACCGGCATCGCCTTCACCACCAAGGACGCGAAGGACACCACCGTCGAGTTGAAGGACTCCGCCGGCGGGGCCGTCGAGGGCAACGTGGCCACCGACGGCGGAAGCTGGCTGCCGAAGGGTGCCCTGAAGTACGGCGAGACCTACACCGCCACCGTCACCGCCACCGGAGACGACGGCAAGGCGGCGCAGGCGACCAGCACCTTCACCACGATGGCGAAGCCGAGCAAGCAGGTCCGGATCAGCAGCTTCCTCGGGGACGGCCAGGTCGTCGGCGTCGGCATGCCGCTCATCGTGAAGTTCAGCCGGGCCGTCGCGGAGAACTACCGCGACGACGTCCAACGCCGGATGACGGTGACCTCCACGCCCGCCCAGGAGGGGATCTGGCACTGGGTCAGCCCCACCGAGATCCGGTTCCGGCCGAAGGAGTTCTGGAAGGCCGGCACCGCCGTCTCGTACCGGATCCAGGCCGGCGGCCTGCCCCTCGGTGACGGCTGGTACGGCCGGGCCGACCTGTCGGTCGACGTCAAGACCGGCCCGGCGGTGATCATGACGGTCGACAACAAGACCAAACGGATGACGGTCACCAAGGACGGCAAGGTGATCAAGACCATCCCCGTCAGCCTCGGCAAGAAGAGCACCCCGTCCTCCAGCGGCACCATGATCGTCATCGAGAAGCTGCGCAAGACGGTCTTCGACACCATGGAGGAACTGGGCCCCGAGGAGGGCTACCGCACGAAGATCGACTATGCCCAGCGGCTCACCTGGGGTGGCGAGTTCATCCACGCCGCCCCCTGGTCGGAGGGGCAGCAGGGCAGCGTCAACGTCTCGCACGGCTGCGTGAACGTCTCGATGAAGAACGGCGCCTGGCTGTTCGCCAACACCCGGGTCGGCGACCCGATCACCGTCAAGGGCACCGAGCGCAAGCTCGCCAACGGCAACGGCTGGACCGACTGGAACATGAGCTGGGACGAGTACGTCAAGGGCAGTGCCCTTCCGTACGACCCGGACGCCGCCGACTCCCCGAGCGCCGAGGCCACCCCCGGCGACACCGCCGAGACCCCCAGCGCCGAGCCGACCACCTGACCGACCGGCAGACCCGGAACGACGAAGGCCCCCTCCGTACGGAGGGGGCCTTCGTGCAACGGGTGACTGATGGGAATTGAACCCACGACAACCGGGACCACAACCCGGTGCTCTGCCAACTGAGCTACAGCCACCATGCTCCCCGCGCCGGCTGGGCCGGGCGGCGTGCGGACTAATAATAGCCATACCACCGCCACCCGCGTCCACCGGGTTCGCGGCCTCGTTCCCCATGGCCGACCCGATCCGGACGGGCCGCCACGGTAGGCCGACAGAGGATCGCCACGACCTGCTGGCCTGCGCCCCGTACCTCACTCGCCACCGCCCTCGCCCTCGGAGTCGGCCGCTTCGTGCCCGCTGGAAGGGTCGGCCGGGACAACGCCCTGAGCCAGGAACGCGGACAGCCACCACTGCTCGGGGAGGAGCGGAGTACCGGTGATCGGCCCTGAGACGCGCTCTACTGCTTGCCGGTCGAGCATCTCGCACCGACCGAAATTACTGGCCGATGCTCGGATCGGCACCAGGATGGCCCGCCCGCCGAAGCTGCTCCTCGAACATGACGAAAGTCTTCCGCCTGATTCCCCGCACCAGCGCCGTCTCCCGATCCGTCAGGTAGCGGTTTTCTCTCACCTCCGTGTCGATGACTGCCTTGACGGTCTCGTAGAGCGCGAAGACCGGACCCTCACCGGAAAGGTAGTGACCTCGGTACTCCTCGACGTCCTGCACAAACTCCTCAGGCGAGCGCTTGAATACGTCGCCACCGACCGCAAAGACTATTTTTTCAAACAACCTGTCACTTTCCTGCCACCCGCCGGAATCCATCGAGAGCCGCCAGACACGAGCGCCGCCCTCCGGCGTCGGGACTATCTTGACCGGTGATTCGTAATAGAGATAGTAGGACGGCAAAACAAGTCCCGACACACCATTCATCAGATATTTCCTTACAGATTTTCTTCCAGCGCTCGCCAGAACAAGTGCTGCTCGCGCCTCAGGATAGCGTTACACATTGCCAACTCCCGTCCCGACAGCGATCTACCCTCTTGGCGAGCCACCGATTCCAGGTCCCGCCGAACCTCGTACAGTGCGTGCTCCCAGGTGGCCACCCGACTCAGTCCGGCCAGTTGCAGCCGAAGCTCCGCCAAGTGCCCGTTGCGCATCCTCAACACGAGCAAGATGTCGCGGTAGCCGCTCTCCTGCGGAGCCTTGAACCGGTCCTTGAACCTCACGATCTGCACTTCAGGGAATGTGGCCAGACGCTCAAGAGACCCATAAAGTTCGTCCAAGGATTCGAACTCGACCTTGGCACCTGCCAAATCGACTAGTCGCGACACATCCCCGCCGTATTCATCGATCTTGTCTTCCGCTCTCTGCCGTTCCTTGGGAGCACGTCGCCAGCCGGCTGCACCAACTCGTCGTTCATCGGATTCAGCCAGCCGTTCCGCGACGCCCGACAGTTCGGGTTGGACGGCCGAAGCCGCCGCATAAAGAGCATCGAGATATTCGGCACGGTAGGAAAGATCGGCGAGACGGCTGTGGTCGAACCCAGGCTGAGCAATCTTCCCGGCTCGGACCTTGACGCTCGCGCTGATCCGGAGATGGCCAGACGTCAAGGGCGTGGCCTGAGGCGTGAGAGTCTCCTCAGCTTTCATGGGTGTGAAGACCTGCCCGTCGACCTCGGCAAGAGCTGGCGCGATCGCGTCGATCGCCTGCTGATGGCCTGCCAGATTCTGCAGTGTCACCGGCCGCGCCATCAACGAGTTGGCGAGCTCCGGCGTCGTCAGAAGAATCCGCACCAGGTCGGGAGCCTGCGTAAGCTGCTTCAACAGCGTCGCGGCGAGCAACGGTTCCCGGCGCGGCGGTGAGTGCCAAGCGCTGTCGAGCATCCGCCGGACACGGAGGTCCCCGAACAGCCTCGCCACATCCTGCGCTGCCGCCTCATCAAGCTGCGGCACGAGCCGACGCAGCGTCGGGCCGTGCAGTCGGCCGGCGAGCTCGGCCGGTGTAACGCCGGCGGCAAGGACCTGGTCGAGATCGGAGCTGGCCGCAACGATGTCCTCGGGGGAGATTCCGCTCAACTCGAGCCGGGCGCGGGCCTCGCTACGGGCCCGTCGAACCCGGATGTGTGGAGAATCCTCGTCCCTTGGCCCGGGTGCGGGGAATTCCTCTCGCCGCCTCCGACCACCATCGGGGTCCGGCGGGCCGGAGCCGGGGCCTTCCAGCAGGTGCACACGGTTGACGTACAGGTCGTCGTCCGACGGGTCGTCGGGGCCAGGCTGCCGCTCCCGCACGGGCGCGGGAGGCTCGTCGGATGCCTCGGCCCGCTGGCTGAACGTCCCCGGCCCTGCGCCGGCCAGCGGCATGGGACGGCCGTCCGGGCCGAGGATCAGGGCGTCGATTCCTGTCACGTTGTACGGGGCCGGCCTGCTGCTGTGCGTGTAGAGCGGCATGTCCGAGACGGCGCCGCTCTGCGGGTCCAGGTAGAGCACGCTCCCGTTCTGGTTGAGCGCCACCCAGGCGTGCGATCCGCCGCCCTCGTACGTGGTGATGAGGAACGCGTAGCTGCCGTGACCGCCGGCCCGCAACCGGCCCTCCAGGCTGCTGAACCCCCGGCTCACCGCGCCCCACGTATCCCACGCGGAGGCTTCCTCATCGGGGTCTACGACCTTCTGGAAGCGCCCGCCGGTGGCGTCCTCCACCCGCCCCGGGCCGTCGATCTCACCACCGAGGGGCCGGGTGATGTCCCCGGCGGCGTACGCGTCGAAGGTGCGGGGTGCGGAGACCCGAGGACGCCCGTGCATCCACGTCTCGTAGAGGGAGAGGGTGCAGTCCAGGCAGTTGATGCCCCGGGTGGGGTCCGCGGCCGGGCCACCGTCGTTGGCCAGCCGGAACCAGCCGCCCCGCCGGGGGTCGGCGGTCCGCAGGACCCGCCCACCGGCGTCCCGGGGCACAGCCTGTTCGAGGTCCGACTGATGCAGCGCCAGCGGCGGGCGCAGCCCGCCCCACTGCCCGTAGCGGCGGGACCGGTCGATCGGCGGCGGATCGTCGTCACCGGTCAGCGCCGAGGGGCCGTCGCCCTCCACGACGCCGACGAGAAGGGAGTAGTCGTCGCTGTTGATGCGCTCGAAGTCCTCCCGGTTGTCCACCTCGACGACCTTGGGGGCCACCCTGCCGACAAGCACCTCCTCTGCGAGGCCCATCTGCCGGTGGTGCTGGCGCTCCTTCTGCCGGCCGTCCCGGACGAACTGGTCGGCGAGGTCACTGCGGCCTGCACGGTGCAGGCCGTACGCCTCGCGAATCAGCCAGCGCGCCTGCTCGTAGTGCTGCTCAGCCCCCTCACGAAGCTCGGCCGCGCGATCGCGTCGCCGCTTGTCCTCGTACCAGGCACGCTGCCGCTGGAAGTAGTCCCGGTACCGACGCCGGTCGAACGCCTCGCGCTCAGCAGCCCACTGCGCCGCATACCACTCGGGTGACCTCGGCACAGGAACGGTGGGGTCCGCGGGATCGGGGGGCTCCGGCGCGGGCTGAGGGGTCGGTTGCGGAGCCGGACGCGGATGCGGGTGCCCGGTCTCCAGCAGGGGCAACCGGGGCGGCGGAGTCGGATCGTGTCCCGTGACCGAGCTGTTCTGCCCGGTCGCGCCGAACGGACTGGCGGTGCCGTACGGCGACGCCGACACCACCGGTGGGAGGGTGGTCGGGTTCACGCCGGACGCAGCCGGGATCGGCGATGAGTGCGGAGTCGACGTCGCGCCCGCCAGTGGAACGGGGCTCGATCCACTGGCGGTCGATGGGGTGCCGCCTGTGGCTGCCGGCGGGCCTGTCTCCACGCCCCGGTTCCCGGGTTGTGCGGCGTCGGCCGGGATCGACGACAGCACCGGGTGGGCGGGCCCTGCTGCTTCCACCGAGCCGGGGCCGGACTGCGGTGAGGCCGGCAGGCCGACCGTGGAATCTACCGTGATGGCGGACATGACCGGCGTCGCCGGGAGCCCAGGGGCGTCAACCGGGGGAACGAAGGGCGCCTGCGCGTGCGCGGACGTCGTGGCGGTGGCCGGTGACTGAGCGGCAGCGACCACGCGCTCGGCCGGGGCGCCACCGTCCACGGGTTGAGGCTGGCCACCCTCCCTGCCCGGCATGCCGACGGTCGTCCCGGCGGCGGGGAGCTGTGCACCGTCCGGCGTCGTCGGCACCGACCCGGCTCCAAGGTCCGTCGGGGCGAAGGACGCCCCGGCGAGGGCCGCCATCCGGCCGTCCAGCCGATGGTGCAGCGCCGCGTCGGTCTGGCCGGTGGCCGATCCGGTGGCACCCGACGCCGCCGCCCGCGCCGCGTCCTCCAGGGACATCGGGCCCTGGCCGGTGGCCAGACGGGCCGCCTGCTCGGCGATCATCTCGCCGGTCATCTCGCGGCCGAAGTGCTCGCCGACGCGCGCCGCCCGCCCGGTCGCGTGCCGGCCGAGACCGGCCAGCGGTGCCACCGCCCCGCCCGCCAGGCCGCCGAGCGCGGACATTCCCGCGTCCGCCAGGTCCAGGCCGTGCCGGCGGCCGGTCGTGTTCTGGTACGCCTGCGTGGCGAGCGTGACCCCGGCCTCCTCGGCCGCCTCCGCCAGCCCGCCGAGCGCCGCCTTGCGGGCCAGCCCCCGCACGCCGCCCTCGGCCACCCGCTTGGCGGCGCGTTCACCGGCCTCCTTCAGGCCCTGCTTGAGGGTCTTGCGGGCCAGTTGGGCCATCAGCTTCTTGAAGATCTGCTGCACGACGAACCGGCTGGCGGTGATCGCGGCACCGGCGGCGGGCGAGGCGGCACCGGCGGTGAGCACCGCCGCCACGGCCAACGAGAGCAACTCGACGACGAGGATGCCCAGCTCGATCCAGACCTCGAGCTTCGCCCCCTCGATGTCGCAGCCGCACTCCTCGACCAGCCGGCCGAGGTCGCCGCCGACGGCCAGCAGGACCGGCAGCGGGGCCTCGTCGCCGTCGGCCACCCGCCGCCAGGCCGCGTCGAACGCCTCGGCCACCGCCCCGATGCCGCCGTACCCGCTCCGCACCTCACCGGCGGCGGCAATCGCGTCCCCGTGCGGCCCGGCCAGGGCATCGGCCACGCCGTACCACTGGTCGGCGAGGTCCCAGACCGCCCGCTCGTCGCCCTCCGGCCACTCCACGCCGATCACCCAGTCGAGGGCCTCGTAGACCCAGCCGGGCAGCTCCCACGGCGAGTAGTCGAGCGGGTGCGGGATCGGGCTCGGCAACAGGCTCACGGCTGTCCTCGGGGTCGTCAGCGCCCGGCGGGCCGCTGGTCGGAGATCCGGTCGAGCCGTCCGGCGGTCCGGGCGTCCGTCGTCACCTCGTTGTCCACGGACCGCACGACGTCCTCGCCCAGGTTCTCCAGGGCACGCCCGACGCCCGTCCAGGCCCGCAGCAGGGTCTCCTCGAATCCGCGGTACTGCTTCTCGAACGCCGCGCCGATGTCGTCGCGACCCCAGGGGCGGGCCGCGCTGGCCGCCGCGATCCGGTCGCCTACCTTCGCGCGCCGGGCGGTCACCGCCTCTCCGGCCGAGGTCAGGTCGGCGCCGCCACGCCGCGCGCGGCCCGGGTCCAGCCAGAGCTGCCCATCAACCATGCCGCTCACTCCCCGCGCCGCATGACGGCGTCGACCCGGCCCAGCAGGGCCCCGAAGTCGCCGGTGCGGAGGAACTCCACCGACCCCGATCCGGCCGGCAGGTAGCCGGCGACCAACTCCTGTGTGGCGGCGACCGCGGCGGCGGTGGCCCGGTGCACCGTCGTGGTGATCTTCCGGCTCAGTGCCTTGGCATCCCGGTCCTGGAACACGGCGGGGTGGACGTCCACCGAGACGAGTTCACCCCGGGCGCCGGCGACGACGGTCACCTGCCCGTCGTCGGAGCGTTCGGTGACCCGGAGGTGCGCGAGTCGGGTCTGGAGTTCGTCCAGTCCCGAACGGAGCTGTCGGTACTGGCCGTGCACCTCGTCGAACCGGGCCCGCAGCGCCCGGTTGGCGTCCCGGTCCACCCTCTCGGCCAACGCCACCCTCCCCGTCACCGTCACCGTAGGTAGGCCAGAACATACCGGGTGCCACGGAATCCGTGGGGTCCGGTAACTTCAACCGGGTGATCGACCGTCAGCAGGCCGAACAGCTCGCCACCGCCTGGGCCTACCGGGACTCCCAGCGCCTCGGGCACGAGTGCGCCCCGCTGGTCGAGGAGTTCGACCTCGGTTACCTGATCACGTCCACTGTGGCCCGGTCCGCCGCCGTGCCTCCCGGAGACCTGCCGACCATGGTGGTGGACAAGGAGACCGGCGAGGTCTCGACCTGGCCCCGCCTGCCCTTCCCCGCCGTGCGGGAGATGTACCGGCGCAGCCGGCCGGAGCGGCCGGCGCCGCGCACGGTCGACCCGGCGAGCCAGCTCCTCCGCGAGGTACGCCGCCTGCCGACGCCCGGCGCCGTCGCGCACCTGACCGTCGAGGGGCGTCTCCACCGGGCGCAGGGCGCCAAGGGCGACGTCGCCCTGCGGCACCATCCGCTGGTCCGGTCCTACCTCGACGAGCTGCCTCCGGGCCACCTGGCGCGGGGCGGAGACCGACACGCGGAAGTGATCGTCGTGTCCGACCTGCTGCACGCGTACGACCACCGCCGCGCCGCCGAGGGCGGGGCACCGATGACCATGGACGACGCCCGCGCCCTTCTCAAGACCTGCCGAATCGAGGTGCACCGGGTGCGCGAGCCCGGGGACCCGGCGGGGGGCGCGGCCGAGCGGCCCTGCGACTCGTGCGTGAACTTCCTGGTGCACTTCCACGCGCTCCACTGGTCCGATCTCGCCTACACCCGGGAGCGGCGGCCGGAGTCGCAGCCGCCGATCCACCCCGGCCGATTCCCTGCCGAGGTCGCCGACTCGCTGATGGACGGCGGGTGGGAGGACGCGATGTTCAACCCGGCCCTCGCGGCCGGGGCCATCCAGGACACCTGCGAGGTGGCCGGTCAGCTGCACCGACATGAGCCCTTCGCTGCCGCGGAGGCCGCCCTCACCTCGTTCCCCGCCGTTTATTCCCACCGTCGTGGTCCCGGGCAGGAGGTGTGGATCAGCTGGTTCAACACCAATCCGACGCGGGCGGCGCACTCGGCGGACACCCTCGCCGACTTCGGCGCGGTCCTCGGCACGCGGCTGTTTCCCCTCGGCTCGGAGGGCCAGGACAGCATCATCGCCATCGACGAGCGGGGCCGGGTGTTCGTGCTGGACCAGGCCGGCGAGTGGTTCCTCGGCGAAGACATCGACGCCGCCCTCACCACCCTGCTGCTCGGCCGCGCCCCCGCCCGGGTGCGCGACTACGGCACCTGGTAGCGCTACAACTGCACGCCGGTCAGCACCATGACGCGGGGGTCGGTGTAGTCGTCCATCGCGCTGCGCAGGCCCTCGCGGCCGACGCCGCTGCCCTTAACTCCCCCGTACGGCATCTGGTCGGCCCGGTACGACGGCACGTCGCCGACGATCACCCCGCCCACCTCCAGCGCCCGGTGGGCGGCGAACGCGACGTCGAGGCGGTGGGTGAACACGCCCGCCTGGAGGCCGAACGCCGAGTCGTTGACGGCGGCGAACGCGGCGGCGTCGTTCTCGACCCGGGCGACCACCAGGACCGGCCCGAACACCTCCTCCGCGTGCACCTTGGCGTCGGCCGGCACCCCGGACAGCACGGTCGGCGGGTAGGTCGCGCCGTCGCGCCGGCCACCCACCTCGATGGTCGCCCCGGCCACCGCCGCCTCGTCGACCCACGCCTCGACCCGTTCGGCCGCCGCGACGGAGACCAGCGGTCCGACGTCGGTCAGCTCGTCGGACGGGTCTCCCGCCCGCAGCGCCTGCACCGACGCGACCAGCCTGGGCAGGAAGGCGTCGTAGAGCCACTCGTGCACGTACACCCGCTGCACGGCGATGCACGACTGCCCGGCCTGGTAGTTGGAGAACGTGGCGATCCGGTGCGCGGCGAAGGTCAGGTCCTCGTCGGTGTTCCAGTCCTCGCAGATGACGGCCGCCGCGTTGCCGCCCAGCTCAAGGGCGACGTGCTTGTCGGGCACGGACCGGCGGACGGCCGCGCCGACGGGCCCAGAGCCGGTGAACGACACCACCGGCAGCCTCGGGTCGGCGACCAGCTCGGCGGCCCGCTCGTTGGGCAGCGGCAGCACCGAGAACATCCCCTCGGGCAGCTCCGTCTCGGCGAGGATCTCGCCGAGCAGCAGCGCCGACAGCGGGGTGGCCGGGGCGGGCTTCACCACGATGGGCGCGCCGACCGCGATGGCCGGGGCGACCTTGTGCGCGACCAGGTTGAGCGGGAAGTTGAACGGTGCGATGCCGAGCACCGGCCCCTTCGGCACCCGCCGGACCAGGGCGATCCGCCCGGTGGCCGTCGGGTCCGTGTCGAGGCGTTGCAGCTCGCCGGAGAACCGCCGGGCCTCCTCGGCCGCCCAGCGGAACGTCGACACCGCGCGTCCCACCTCGGCCCGCGCCCACTTGACCGGCTTGCCGTTCTCGGCGGTGATCAGCGCGGCGAACTCCTCGGCCCGCTCGGCGAGCCGGCGCGACACGTGGTCCAGGGCCGCCGCGCGGGCGTGCGCGGGCAGGGCCGCGGCCTCCGCCGCCACCCCGGCCGCAGCCGCGACGGCGGCCTCGACCTGGTCGGGCGTGGCGAGGGTGGTACGCCCCACCGCGCGCCCGTCGTACGGGTGGGTGACGGTCAGCTCGCCCTCGCCGTGTGCGGGGCGGCCGGCGACGAAGAAGGCTCTCGGCTCCACACCTCGGCAGCCTAGACCACGCGCCTTCGCACGGAAACAGTCGCTCAAACCCTTGTCTGCCGCGAATTCGGTAGCCAAGATGGCAGTCAGATTCCGATAACCTCCGCTGTCCGCACCCTCGGCCATCCCCCGGAGACACCTGATGAGCGATCAGCAGAAGCTGCGCAACTTCGTCAACGGCGCGTACGTCGACCCGGTCGACGGCGGGTACGCCGACCTGATCGACCCGTGCACGGGCGAGGCCTTCGCCCAGTCGCCGGTCTCCGGCGTGGCGGACGTGGACGCGGCCATGGGGGCGGCCTCCGCCGCGTTCGAGACGTGGCGGGACACCACCCCGGGGGAACGGCAGAGGGCGCTGCTCAGGCTCGCCGACGCGGTGGAGGCGCGGGCGGCCGAACTGGTCGACGCGGAGGTCCGCAACACCGGCAAGCCCCGCCAACTCACCGCCGAGGAGGAGCTGCCGCCGGCGGTGGACCAGTTCCGCTTCTTCGCCGGCGCGGCCCGGCTGCTGGAGGGCCGCTCCGCCGGGGAGTACCTGGCCGGGCACACCTCCTACGTGCGGCGGGAGCCGATCGGCGTGTGCGCCCAGGTGACCCCGTGGAACTATCCGCTGATGATGGCGGTCTGGAAGATCGCCCCGGCGCTCGCGGCGGGCAACACGGTGGTGCTGAAGCCGTCCGACACCACGCCGGTGTCGACGCTGCTGCTGGCCGAGATCGCCGCCGAGTTCTTCCCGCCCGGAGTGTTCAACGTGGTCTGCGGCGACCGGGACACCGGTCGTACCCTCGTGTCGCACCCGACCCCGCAGCTCGTGTCGATCACGGGCTCGACCCGGGCGGGCATGGAGGTCGCCGCCGCCGCCGCGCCGGACCTGAAGCGGACCCACCTGGAGCTGGGCGGCAAGGCCCCGGTGGTGCTCTTCGACGACGCGGACGTGGCCGCGGCGACCGAGGCGATCGCGACGGGCGGCTACTTCAACGCCGGCCAGGACTGCACGGCCGCGACCCGGGTGCTCGCCGGCCCCGGCATCCACGACGACTTCGTGGCCGCGCTCGCCGAGCAGGCCCGCAACACGAGGACCGGCGCCCCGGACGACGCCGACGTGCTGTACGGCCCGTTGAACAACGCCAACCAGCTCGCCCGGGTGAGCGGCTTCGTCGACCGGCTGCCGGACCACGCGGCGATCCGGGCCGGCGGCTCCCGGCAGGGCGAGCGCGGCTACTTCTACTCCCCGACCGTGGTCTCGGGGCTGCGCCAGGCCGACGAGATCATCCAGGACGAGGTGTTCGGGCCGGTCATCACCGTGCAGCGCTTCTCCGACGAGGACGAGGCGGTGCGCTGGGCCAACGGCGTCGACTACGGCCTGTCGGCGTCGGTCTGGACGCGCGACCACGGCCGGGCGATGCGGATGACCCGCCGGCTCGACTTCGGCTGCGTCTGGGTGAACACCCACATCCCGTTCGTCTCGGAGATGCCGCACGGCGGCTTCAAGCACTCCGGGCACGGCAAGGACCTCTCGGTGTACAGCCTGGAGGACTACACCCGGATCAAGCACGTCATGCACAACATCGAGGGCTGACCGGTGGCATCGAGCGAGGAGCTGCACAAGCGGCGCGGCGCGGCGGTGGCCCGGGGCGTCGGCAGCGTCGTCGGCGCGTACGTGGACCGGGCGGGCGGCGGCACGATCACCGACGTCGACGGGCGGGAGTGGATCGACTTCGCCGCCGGCATCGCGGTCACCAACGTCGGCAACTCCGCGCCCCGGGTGGTCGAGGCGGTGCGGGCGCAGGTCGAGCGGTTCACCCACACCTGCTTCATGGTCGCGCCGTACGAGTCGTACGTGGCCGTCTGCGAGCGGCTCAACGCGCTCACCCCCGGCACGTTCGAGAAGCGCTCGGCGCTGTTCAACTCGGGCGCCGAGGCGGTGGAGAACGCGGTGAAGGTCGCCCGGCACGCCACCGGGCGGCCCGCGGTGGTGGTGTTCGACCACGCGTACCACGGCCGGACCAACCTGACCATGGCGCTGACCGCGAAGAACATGCCGTACAAGCACCGGTTCGGGCCGTTCGCCGGCGAGGTCTACCGGGTGCCGATGTCGTACCCGCTGCGGGACGGGGGGCTGTCCGGGGCGGAGTCCGCCGCCCGGGCGATCGAGACGGTGGAGAAGCAGGTCGGCGCGGAGAACGTCGCCGCGCTGCTGATCGAGCCGATCCAGGGCGAGGGCGGCTTCGTCGTACCGGCGCCGGGGTTCCTGCCGGCGCTGCGCGAGTGGGCGACAGCGGCCGGGGTGGTCTTCGTGGCCGACGAGATCCAGACCGGGTTCTGCCGCACCGGGGACTGGTTCGCCTGCGGCCACGAGGACGTCGTCCCGGACCTGGTCACCCTGGCCAAGGGCATCGCCGGCGGCCTGCCGCTGGCTGCGGTGACCGGCCGGGCCGAGCTGATGGACGCGGTGCACGTGGGCGGCCTGGGCGGCACGTACGGCGGCAACCCGATCGCCTGTGCGGCGGCGCTGGCGACGATCGAGACCATGCACGAGCTGGACCTGGCCGCCGCCGCCCGCCGGATCGGGGCGACGATGGACGAGCGGCTGTGCGCCGTCGCCGCCGGCGATCCGCGGATCGCCGAGGTGCGCGGCCGAGGCGCGATGCTCGCCGTGGAGCTGGTCCGGCCCGGCACCCTGGTCCCGGACCCGGCCGCCGCGGCGGCGGTCGCGGCGGCCTGCCACGCCGCCGGCCTGCTGGTGCTGACCTGCGGCACGTACGGCAACGTGCTGCGCCTGCTGCCCCCGCTGGTCATCTCAGACGCGGACCTGGCCCGGGGCCTGGACATCCTCGACAACGCCTTCGGCTGACGGGCCCGCATCCCGAACGGCACCGCCCGTGGGCCCGCGCCCGCACGACACCGGGCCACGGGTGCGACGCCCGGACGGCACCGGGCCGGCAACCGGTGTTGGCGATCGGTGGTGAGCTGCGTCACGATGGTCGCGAGGAGGTCGCCGATGGCTGACCCGTGGCTCGCCCTGGAGTTCGGCGCCGATCCGGCGGAGCGGATCGCGCAGGTCGGCGCCGCCCACGAGGCGTTCCTCGCGGGAACCGAGCCGGGCCGGGTGCGGGAGGTGGTCCGCCGGTCCTGGCAGCGCTCGGCGCTGGTCGACCCCGAGGTCGCCCCGCCGGTCGAGCTGACCGACGACGCGCTGGAGGGCTACCGGGCCGCCCACCCGCTGGCCCGGGTGCTGCCGCTGTTCCGGGACCTGCTCGGCGGGATCGCCCTGGACGGCGCACACCTGATGGCGGTCTGCGACGCGCACGGGCGGCTGCTCTGGGTGGAGGGGCATCCCGGGGTGCTCCGGCACGCCGAGCGGATGAACTTCGTGCCCGGCGCCCGCTGGGACGAGGCGCACGCCGGCACCAACGCCCCCGGCACCGCCCTGGCCTGCGACCACAGCGTGCAGATCTTCGCCACCGAGCACTTCAGCCGGCGCGTGCAGCGCTGGACCTGCGCCGCCGCCCCGATCCACGACCCGGTCACCGGGCGGCTGCTCGGCGCGGTCGACATCACCGGCGGCGACCACCTCGCCCACCCGCAGAGCCTCGCCCTGGTCCGGGCCACCGCCCGGGCCGCCGAGGCCCAGCTCGCCGCCGCCCGCCCGGCCGAGCCGGACGCGGTCACCGTACGCGCGCTGGGCCGCGACGAGGCGGAGGTGCACGTCGGCGGGCGGACCGTCCGGCTCGGCCGCCGGCACAGCGAGCTGCTGGTGCTGCTGCTCGACCATCCCGAGGGACGCACCGGCGAGCAGCTCGGCCTCGACCTGTACGGCGACGACCGGCTGCACCCGGTCACCCTGCGCGCCGAGCTGTCCCGGCTGCGCCGGGCACTGGGGGCGGAGCTGCTCGACTCCCGCCCGTACCGGCTGCGCGCCCGGGTGCGGGCGGACTTCCGGACCGTCACCGAGCTGCTGGAACGCGGTGAGGTGGCGGGGGCACTCGACGCGTACCCCGGGTCGTTGCTGCCCGCCTCCGACGCGCCGGGGGTCGCGCGGCTGCGCCGGCTGGTCGACGGGCAGTTGCGGGCCGCCGTGCTGGCCGGCGGCGACCCGGCGGCGCTCGCGGCCTGGACCGCGACGCCCGCCGGCACCGACGACCTGGCCGCCTGGCAGGCCCTGGCGCGGGCGCTGCCGCCGGGCGCGCCCCGCCGGCCCCTCGCGCTGGCCCGCGCCCGCCAGCTCGGCATCGAGTACGACCTCGGCCGCGCAACGTCCCTGCAACGTCGGTGTGACTAGCGTCGCCGCCGTCACCCCGAGCACCGACGGCGGAGGTACCGATGACGCGCTACGACGCGCCCACCCACTGGCAGTCCCGCTACGACCACTTCATCGGCGGCGAGTACGTGAAGCCGCACGGCGGCCGGTACTTCGAGAATCCCACTCCGATCACGGGTCAGACGTTCTGCGAGGTGGCCCGCGGTACCGCCGAGGACGTCGAACGCGCCCTCGACGCCGCCCACGGCGCGGCCGACGCCTGGGGCCGCACCCCGGTCGCCGAGCGGGCGCTGATCCTCAACCGGATCGCCGACCGGATGCAGGAGAACCTGGAGTCCCTCGCGGTCGCCGAGACCTGGGAGAACGGCAAGCCGGTACGGGAGACCCTGGCCGCCGACATCCCCCTGGCGATCGACCACTTCCGGTACTTCGCCGGGGCGATCCGGGCCCAGGAGGGCGGCCTCGGCGAGCTGGACGACGACACCGTGGCGTACCACTTCCACGAACCGCTCGGCGTGGTCGGGCAGATCATCCCGTGGAACTTCCCGATCCTGATGGCCGTGTGGAAGCTCGCCCCGGCCCTCGCGGCCGGCAACGCCGTGGTGCTCAAGCCCGCCGAGCAGACCCCGGCGTCCATCCACCACCTGATCTCGCTGATCGCCGACCTGCTCCCGCCCGGCGTGGTCAACGTCGTCAACGGCTTCGGCGTCGAGGCGGGCAAGCCGCTGGCCTCCTCGCCCCGGGTGGCGAAGGTGGCGTTCACCGGCGAGACCACCACCGGGCGGCTGATCATGCAGTACGCCAGCGAGAACATCAAGCCGGTCACCCTGGAGCTGGGCGGCAAGAGCCCGAACATCTTCTTCGACGACGTGAGCGCGGCGTCCGACGACTTCCTGGACAAGGCCCTCGAAGGGTTCACCATGTTCGCCCTCAACTCGGGCGAGGTCTGCACCTGCCCGTCGAGGGCGCTGATCCAGCAGGGCCACTACGCCGACTTCCTCGCGGCGGCGGTGGACCGGACCCGGGCGGTACGGCAGGGCCACCCGCTCGACACCGACACGATGATCGGCGCGCAGGCGTCCAACGACCAACTGGAGAAGATCCTGTCCTACCTGGACATCGGCCGCCAGGAGGGCGCGCGCGTGCTCACCGGCGGCGAACGCGCCGACCTCGGCGGGGAGCTGTCCGGCGGGTACTACGTGCAGCCGACCATCTTCGAGGGCGACAACGCGATGCGGATCTTCCAGGAGGAGATCTTCGGCCCGGTCGTCTCGGTGACCTCCTTCGCCGACCTCGACGACGCCGTGAAGATCGCCAACGACACCCTGTACGGGCTCGGGGCCGGCGTCTGGACCCGGGACATGAACACCGCGTACCGGGCCGGGCGCGCGATCCAGGCCGGTCGGGTCTGGACGAACTGCTACCACGCGTACCCGGCGCACGCCGCGTTCGGCGGATACAAGCAGTCCGGCATCGGCCGGGAGAACCACAAGATGATGCTGGAGCACTACCAGCAGACGAAGAACCTGCTGGTCAGCTACTCCCCCAAGAAGCTCGGCTTCTTCTGATGGCCGATCCGGTCGGCGCCGGCACGCGCTTCCCGCCGGACCCGGGCGGCGCGGCGTCGCCCGTCTCCCTCACCCCCGCGGCGGCCGAGCTGATCCGGTCGCTGCGGGGGCGGCACGGGCCGCTGATGTTCCACCAGTCCGGCGGCTGCTGCGACGGCAGCGCCCCGATGTGCTACCCGGCGGGCGAGTTCCGCACCGGCGGCTCCGACGTGCTGCTCGCGTCGCTGGCGGTCGACGGCGTCCCCGAGCCCGTCGAGTTCTGGATCTCGAAATCCCAGTGGCGGCTCTGGAAGCACACCAGGCTCACGGTCGACGTGGTCCCGGGCCGGGGCAGCGGCTTCAGCCTGGAGGCCCCCGACGGCGTCCGCTTCCTGATCCGCTCCCACCTCACACCCAACCCCACCCCCTAACCCACCCACCCCCTTCCCCTTCTCCTTCCCCTCTCCCTCTCCCTCTCCCTCTCCCTCTCCCGCGATCTTGCAGTTGCGGCCCCCGAAGTGTCCGCTTCACGAGAGTTGTCGGGGCCGCTAGTGCAAGATCGCGGGTCGGCGGGGAGGGGGTCAGCGGGAGGGGGTCAGCGGGCTAGGGCTGCACGGACCGTCGCGACCATGTGGGCAGGGCGGCGGTAGAGGTCACGATCCGTGAAGTAGCGCATCGTCCAGCCCTCGGCATCCAGCCAGTTGGCACGGTCCCGGTCATGTCGCAGTCGATCACGATCAAGGTGGGAAAGACCGTCGTACTCGATGCCGACCCGCCGCTCGCGATACCCCAGGTCGAGCCGGTATCGCGCCACCCCGTCGTCGTCCAGCACCCAGATCTGCGGCTCCGGCGCCGGCAGGCCACCGTCGATCAGCACCAACCGCAGCTGACTCTCCTGTCGACACTCGGAGCGCCCATCAGCCAACAACGCCAGTGAGCGTGCCTGGCGCACACCCCGTAGCCCTCGATGGACCAAGGCTTCCACGATCAGCTCATCCCGGCACACCGTGCCGGACCGAACCGCGGCGTCGAGCACCGGGAGAGCGTCCAGTCGCCGAACCGTCCTCGCCAGGTCCACCGCGCATCTGGCAGCCGACACACAGGGCAACCCGTTCACCATGACCGGCTCCGCCGGCAGAGCCGAGTGGTGGACCGACAGACCGGGAAGGCGGGGCTTGGGGACTTCGGGCGGCAACTGCACATGAACGGCACCTTCGGGCAGGACGCCGAAACCATGCATTCGGGCGGCAGTCTGCCGGGCCAGCATCGCCTCGGGCGGCAGACACATCAACAGGGCTTGCAGCGAATCGCGATCATCGACAGGGCGATTCGCGTACACCCCTCGCCGCACCCGGAAAACCCGCCCGTTCGCTACCCCGATCCGGAGCCGCTTCCGCGTGGTGGATTGGAGCAGCGACGCGGTACGCCAAAGTTGAGTCCCCATGCTGGCAGACTGCCCAGAACCACGCCCCAGCGCTGCACCCACCCCACGCCCTGTGGAAAACCAGCGCTCCTGTGGACAACCCCAAGCTTCCCTCCCCCCTCCTCCGCGATCTTGCAGTTACGGCCCCAAATGTGCCCGATTTACCACATTGGTCCGGGCCTCAAGTGCAAGATCGCGGAGGAAGGGGGGTGGGGTGGGGCGGGTCAGTCGTCGCAGCCGTAGCCGTCGTTGTCGCGATCCAGGTCGTAGATGTCGTCGCCGATGACCCTGACGGGGCCGGTGACGTATGCGGGGCCGTTGCCGCTACCGCCGGTGCAGTCGACGTCGCTGGCGATCGGCACGCAGCCGCCATAGTTCGGATCGCACTCACGCTCCTGCTTCGTGCCCGCCGCGACGATCTGGGCAACCGGCCGCCTCGTGACGACCGATCGGACCAGCTTCCGGCCGGTGGGCACCCCGTCGGTCAGGGTGACCCGGTATGTCAGCGTCCGCACCCCGTCCACCCCGGGGGTGCGGACGATCCGCTTCCCCTTTGCCAGGGAAGGATCCTTGACGGTCCGCTGGGCGTGCCGGATCGGCTGTGTCTTCGTCTCGGTGCGGGTCTTCACCGTCGGGACGGCGACCGTTGGTGACAGCGAGGCCGTGGCGGGAGTGGGTGACGGCTCAGAGACCGCCGACGGGGCGTCGGACGCGACGGGCTCGGCAGCAGCGACCGGAGGGGGGAACGGCGGTGATCCCTCGACCAGCCGCAGAATCCAGCTATGCCGTTGGAGCGGATCACCGTCGACCCCGGACGGATGGGCGGGCTGCCCTGCATCCGGGACACCCGGGTCACCGCCATCGCCGTAGTAGGCCAGCTCGCGGCCGGGCGCAGCATCGACGACGTGCTGGGCGACTATCCGTACCTCGAACGCGAGGACATGCTCGCGGCACTGGAGTTCGCTGCGGCGGCCGTCTCGAAACGGGAACGGTGATGTCCGGTTGATCGCACGGCAGGGCGACCGGGGTGGGTCAGCGTTCCTGGAGCCCCCAGGGCGAGCCGTAGTCGGTGAGCAGGTCGAGGAACGGGCGCGGGGGCAGGGCCTCCGGGCCGAGCACGCCGGTGCCGGACCACGCGCCGGTGGCGAGCAGTTCCAGGGCGACGACCGGGTTGACGGCGGTCTGCCAGACGACGGCCTGGTGGCCGTACTCGCGCATGGACCACTCGTTGTCGACGACGTGGTAGAGGTACACCTCGCGGGGCTCACCCGACTTCGACAGGCCCCGGACCCAGGTGCCGGCGCAGGTCTTGCCGCGCATCTTCGCCCCGAGGGTGGCCGGGTCGGGCAGGCAGGCGGCCACCACGTCGCGCGGGGACATCGGCACCCCGCGCACGGCGACCGGTTCGGTGGAGTCCAGGCCGAGCTTGTGCAGGGTGCGCAGGACCTCGATGAACTCCTCGCCGAGGCCGTACTTGAAGGTGACCCGCCGCGCGTCGACCCAGCGCGGGATGAGCAGCACCTCCTCGTGCTCGACGTTGACGCACTCCACCGGGCCGATCCCCTCGGGGAAGTGGAACACCTCGGGCTCGCTGAACGGCTCGGTGGTGTACCAGCCCCGATCCCTTTCCCAGATCACCGGCGGGTTCAGGCACTCCTCGATCGTCGTCCAGATGGAGAAGGACGGGGCGAAGGCGTGGCCCTCCACGGTCAGGTTCGCGCCGTCGCGTACCCCGATCTCGTCGATCTCGCCGAACAGCTCGTCGGCGGCGTACCGGGCGAAGATGTCGGACAGGCCCGGCTCGACGCCGATGCCGCACAGCGCGAGCCGACCCGCCCCGGCCCAGCGGTCGGCGGCGGCGAACTGGTCGTCGCCGAGCTTCACGCCGGTCTCGGCGTGCGGGCGCTTCGGGTGCGGGTGGGACAGGGACATCGCCATGTCGAGGTAGTCCGCGCCGGCCGCGTACGCGCCGTCGAAGATCGGCATGACGAAGCGCGGGTCGACGGCGTTGAGCACGTGGGTGATCCGGTGCTCGCGGCACAGCGCGGCGACCGCGTCGGCGCGGGAGGCGTCGACGGTCGCGGCGACGAAGCGGTCCCCCTGGCCGTCGACCGCGCGGGCGGCGCGGGCGGGGTCGGCGTCGGCGACGACCATGGTGTCGAAGAATGTTCGGCGGGCGGCGATGGCGACGGCGGCGGAGCCGACACCGCCGGCGCCGACAAGCAGGATGCGCATCAGGTATCGAACCCCAAACCAAGACGATCGAGCGTACGGAGCCAGAGGTTGCGCCGGCCGTCGCGCGCGTCGGCGCGGGCCAGCGACCAGCGGGTGAGGTGGATGCCGGCGGCCCGGACGGGCTCCGGCGGGAACGGCAGCGGCTTGCCCCGGACCATGTCGAGCCGGGTCAGCGGGGTGTCCCCGCCGGCCAGCAGGTCGAGCGTCACCCGCGCGCCGAACCGGGTGGCCCCGACGCCGAGGCCGGTGTAGCCGGCCGCGTACGCCAGCCGCCCCTCGTACGCGGTGCCGAAGAACGGGCAGAACCGGGTGCAGGTGTCGATGACGCCGCCCCAGCGGTGACTGAAGCGCACGTCGGCGAGCTGCGGGAACGTGGTGAAGAAGTGCTCGGCGAGGGCGGTGAAGGTGGCCGGCCGCTGCTCCAGCTCGGGGGCGACCCGGTTGCCGTGGTGGTAGACCGCGTCGTAGCCGCCGAACAGGATCCGACCGTCGCCGGTGATCCGGTAGTAGTGGAACTGGTTGCCGGTGTCGGCGAGCCCCTGCCGGTTGCGCCAGCCGATCGCGTCCCGCTGGGCCGGGGTCAGCGGCTCGGTCATCAGGGCGTAGTCGTAGACGGGGACGACCCAGGCGCGCAGCCGGCGCAGCAGCGGCGGGAACGAGTTGGTGGCGAGGACGACCCGCCGGGCGCGGACGACGCCGGGGGCCCGCCCGGCCCCGCCGAGGGTGGCGGCGCGCAGAGCCGGGCCGTCGCCGCGCAGGCCGGTGACCCGGGTGTGCTCGTGGACGCGCACGCCGAGGTCGAGGCAGGCGCGGCGCAGCCCCCACGCCAGCTTCGCCGGGTCGAGCATCGCCACCCGGTCGCGGTCCCACAGCCCGCCGAGGTACGTCGGCGAGTCGACCTCGGCGCGCACCTCGTCGCGGTCGAGCAGCCGCGAGTCGTGGCCGTACCGGCGGGCCAGTTCCACGTCCTCGGCGAGCCCGGCGAGCTGGTACGGCTCGACGGCCACCGCCAGTTCGCCGGTGCGCTCGAAGTCGCAGTCGATGCCGTACGCGTCGACGGTGGCGGCGATGTCGGCCAGGTTCTCCCGGCCGAGGCGTTCCAGCTCGGCGATCTCGCCGGGGAAACGGCCCGCCCCGTTGGCCAGCCCGTGGGTGAGCGAGGCGGCGCAGAACCCGCCGTTGCGCCCGGAAGCCGCCCAGCCGCAGGTGCCGGCCTCGACGAGCAGCACGTCCCGTTCGGGGTCGGCCTGCTTGGCCAGCAGGGCCGCCCACAGCCCGCTGTACCCGCCGCCGATCACCAGCAGGTCGGCGGCGTGCGCGCCGGTCAGCGGCGGCAGCGGGTCGGGACGTTCCGGCCGGTCGAGCCAGTACGGCACGGGCGCCGCGTCGGCGAGCGCCCGGCCGGTATGCGGGAGGATCATGACGGGCTCTTCGCCCGGCGGTCGGCCGCCGGGGCGACCGGGAGGGCGGCGCGGCGGGCCCGCCGCCCGCGCAGCGAGGTGAGCCCGACGAGCAGCAGCGCGATCACGAACATCGCCGTGCCGATGACGTTGACCTGCGGCGGGATGCCCCGCTGGGCGGCGCCCCAGACGTACATCGGGAACGTGACGGTGGTGCCCGCGTTGAAGTTCGTGATGATGAAGTCGTCGAAGCTGAGCGAGAACGCCAGCAGCGCGGCGGCCACGATTCCGGGGAGCACCAGCGGCAGGGTGACCAGGCGGAACGTCTGCCACGGGCCGGCGTACAGGTCCGCCGCGGCCTCCTCCAGCCGCCGGTCCGTCCCGGCGAGCCGCGCCTTGACCGTCACCACCACGAACGACACGCAGAACATGACGTGTGCGATGACGACGGTCCAGAAGCCCTGCGGCACGCCGGCGGAGACGAACAGGGCCAGCAGCGAGGTGCCCATCACCAGCTCGGGGGTGGCCATCGGCAGGAAGATCAGCAGGTTGATCCCGGACCGGCCGGTGAACCGGTGCCGCACCAGCGCGAACGCCATCAGCGTGCCGAGCACGGTGGCGACGACGGTGGAGATGAAGCCGATCTGCACGCTGCGCAGCACGGCGTCGCACATGTCGGAGGTGGCGCAGGGCTGCCGCCAGTTGTCGAGCGTGAACTCGTTGAAGTCGTACGACAGGCGGCTGGACGGGCGGTTGAACGACAGGGCGGCGACCACGGCGATCGGCAGGGACAGGTAGCCGAGCACCAGCAGGGCCACGCCCATCACCCAGCGGTCGGCCAGCCAACGGAAGAACTGGTGCATCAGAGGACCTCCTCCGTGCCGGACCGGCGCAGGTAGCCGAGGACCACCGCGAGGATCGCCGCCATCAGCAGGAACGACAGCGCCGCGCCCTGCGGGTAGTCCAGCCGGACCAGGAACGCCGAGTCGATGACGTTGCCGATCATGTACTCGTTGGGGGTGCCGAGCAGCTCCGCGTTGATGTAGTCGCCGGTGGCCGGGATGAAGAACAGCAGCGTGCCGGCGATCAGGCCGGGCATCGACAGCGGCAGGGTGACCCGGCGGAACGTCTGCACCGGGCTCGCGTACAGGTCACCGGCCGCCTCCAGCAGCCGGTGGTCGAGCCGCTCCAGGCTCGCGTACAACGGCAGCACCAGGAAGGGCAGGAAGTTGTACGTCAGCCCGAGGATCACCGCGATCGGGGTGGCCAGCAGCCGGCCGTCGGGGCCGAGCAGGTGCACGTCGCGCAGCAGCCCGACCAGGGCGCCGTTGTCGGACAGGATCGTCTTCCAGGCCAGGGTGCGCACCAGGAAGCTGGTGAACATCGGGGCGACCACGCAGACCAGCAGCAGGTTCTTCCACCGGCCGGCCTTCTGCGCGATCGCGTACGCCAGCGGGTAGCCCATCAGCAGGGCCAGCACCAGGGCGATCCCGGCGTACCCGAAGGAGCGGGCGAACTGCGGCCAGTACGCCTGCAACACGTCCGGGTAGTTGCCGAACGCCCAGGTCAGCGCGTACCCGGTGGAGAGCGAGCCGCTGGGGTCGTACAGGCTCGCGGCGGCGAGCTGGAACAGCGGCACGGCGAAGAACAGCAGCAGCCAGGCCGCGCCGGGCAGGAGCAGCAGGTACGGCAGCAGCCGGTGCCGCCCGCGACGGGCCGGCGGCGGGGGCCCCGCCGGCCGCCCCGTCGACGTGGGTACGTGGGCCAGCGCCGTCACGAGGACGCACCCACCGGCTCGTCGAGCAGGCCGGCGGTGCGGTCGTCCTGACCCGGCTCCCGGGGCAGCAGGAACGCGTGCCGGGGGTCCCAGTGCGCCACCACGGACGCGCCGACCGGAAGCCGACCGCCGAGCCCGCTGTTCGCCGCGAACGCGGACAGCTCGCCGCCCCAGCCGGTGCGCACCAGGTACTGGGTGCTGACCCCGACGTACGAGGCGTCGGTGACGACGCCAGTGACGTGCTGGTGGCCGGCGGGAACCTGGTCGGCGGAGTCGGCCAGGTGCAGCTTCTCGGGGCGTACCCCCAGGTAGACGGCGCCCCGGTCGGCTCGGGCGCGGTCGGCGGGCACGGAGAAGCCGGCCCCGTGGGCGGTGACCGGCACCTCGGACCCGGCGGGCCCGGCGGCCTCGGCGGCGAGCAAATTGGACTGGCCGAGGAAGTTCGCCACGAACGCGGTGGCCGGGTACTCGTAGATGTCGGCCGGGGCGCCGAGCTGCTCGATCCGCCCCGCATTCATCACCGCGACGGTGTCGGCCATGGTCATGGCCTCCTCCTGGTCGTGGGTGACGTGCACGAAGGTGATCCCGACCTCGGTCTGGATGCGCTTCAGCTCGATCTGCATCTGCCGGCGCAGCTTCAGGTCGAGCGCGCCGAGCGGCTCGTCGAGCAGCAGTACCTGGGGCCGGTTGATCAGCGCGCGGGCGAGCGCGACCCGCTGCTGCTGCCCGCCGGAGAGCTGGGCCGGGCGGCGGTGGCCGAAGCCGTCGAGCTGTACCAGCGCGAGCATCCGCATGACCTCGTCGTCGACGGAGCGGATGCCGCGCCGCCGCAGCCCGAACGCCACGTTCTCGAAGATGTTGAGGTGCGGGAAGAGCGCGTAGCTCTGGAACACGGTGTTGACCGGCCGCTTGTGCGGGCGCAGCCGCGCGACGTCCCGGTCACCGAGCAGCACCTGACCGCTCGTCGGCTGCTCCAGGCCGGCGATCATGCGCAGGGTGGTGGTCTTGCCGCAGCCGGACGCCCCGAGCAGGGCGAAGAACGAGCCCTGCGGGACGGTGAGGCCGAGGTCGTCGACCGCGGTGAAGATGCCGAACCTCTTGGTCAGGTTGACCAGCCGCAGGTCGCCGGCCGGCTCGTCGCGTCGCGTCGTCTTCGCGCTCATCCCCGTCACGCGCCGATGACCTGCTGGAACTTGCCCTCGTACTCCCTCTCCTGCTTCTCGTCCAGCGCCATGAACACCTTGGACCTGGACAGCAGGGCGTCGTCGGGGAAGACCAGCGGGTTGGCGGCCAACTCCGGGTCGATCTTCTCCATCTCGGCCTGCGCGCCCTTGACCGGGCAGATGTAGTTGACGTACGCGGCCAGCTTCGCGGCGACCGCCGGCTGGTAGTAGTAGTTGATCAGCTCTTCGGCGTTCGCCCTGTGGGTGGCCTTGTTCGGCACCATCATGTTGTCGCTGAACAGCATCACGCCGGAGTCCGGCGCCACGAACTTGATCTTCTCGTTCTCGCCGGAGAGCTGGATGATGTCGCCGGACCAGCCGACGCACGCGGCGATGTCGCCCTTGGCCAGGTCGGGGGCGTAGTCGTTGCCGGTGAACTTACGGATCTGCCCGGAGTCGACGGCCTTCTTGAGCTTGTTCAGCGCGTCGTCGAACTGGGCGGCGGTGAAGTTCGCCGAGTCGTGGCCGTTCGACTGGAGCAGCAGGCCCATCGTGTCGCGCATCTCGGACAGCGCGGTGACCTTCCCCTTGAGGTCGGGCCGGGTCAGCAGCTCGTCGACCGTGCGGATCTCCTTGGTGACGCCGCCGTTGTAGGCGAGGCCGGCGAGGCCGGACTGCCACGGGATGGAGATCCGGTTCTCCGGGTCGAAGGAGCGGTTGAGCAGCGACGGCAGCAGGTTGGCCGTCACGTTGGGAATCCTGGCCGGGTCGAGCTTCTGGATCCAGCCGAGCCGGATCATCCGGGCGGCCATCCAGTCGGTCAGCACGATGATGTCCCGCCCGGTGCCCTGACAGGCGGCGAGCTGGTTCTGCACCTTGCCGAAGAACTCGTTGTTGTCGTTGATGTCCTCGGTGTAGGTCACCTGGACGCCGCTGGAGGCGACGAACGCGTCCAGGCTGGGCCGCTTCGACTCGTTCTTGTCGTCGACGTCCATGTACTGCGGCCAGTTCGAGAACGCCAGCTTCTTCTCCGTGCCGGAGAGGTCTTCACTGACGCAGCCGGCCTCGGTCTGCTGGGCGCCCTTGGTGCCGCAGCCGGCGAGCGCGCCCGCCGTGGCGAGCATCGCGGCGGATCCGAGGGTGCCGGTGAGCAGACCACGCCGGGTGAGGGGCCGGAGGGGAGTTCGCATGTGACGACTCCTAGGGGGTCATCGCCGGCGGGCGGGACGGGGGATGGCCCGACGGCGGGAGGGTCTTCAGGCGATGGACGACTGATCCTGACATGAGCTGACCTGCCTCACAAGGGATTCCGTTGCCGTGATAGCGATGCACCACGAATTACGCCAGACTGCGCCCGGGGCACTACGATTCCGTGGGAGAAGCGGACATGGGGAGCGGACGATGACCATCCGGCAGCAGGAGAGCGGCAACGGCGGGCGACGCGTCGCCGTCCGCGGGGGTGCCAGTCACGCTCTGTTGGACGACGTCGCCAAGCAGATCATCGAGCAGCTCCAGGAGGACGGCCGCCGGCCGTACGCGACGATCGGCAAGGCGGTCGGCCTGTCCGAGGCGGCGGTGCGCCAGCGGGTGCAGCGACTGCTCGACGCCGGGGTGATGCAGATCGTCGCGGTCACCGACCCGCTCCAGCTCGGCTTCCCCCGCCAGGCCATGATCGGCCTGCGCACCGACGGCGACCTGGAGACGGTGGCCGACCGGCTCGCCGAGTTCGAGGAGGTCGACTACGTGGTGATCACCGCCGGGTCGTTCGACCTGCTCGCCGAGGTGGTCTGCCGCAACGACGCCCACCTGCTGGAGATCCTGCAACGGCTGCGCGCCGTCGAGGGCGTGCTCGCCACCGAGGCCTTCGTCTACCTCAAGCTCCGCAAGCAGACCTACAGCTGGGGTACGGCCTGAGCCACCCGGCCCGGCCGCCCGGTCAGGCAGTCGGCGGCTGGTCAGATGGTGGCTGCGCCGGTCAGGCGGGCGGTGGCTGTTGGTCAGGCGGTCGGCGGGCGGCGGGCGAGGTCCACAAAGGCCCGCCAGGTGGCCGGGGCGAAGCTGAGGGTGCCGCCGTCGCGGTCCTTGCTGTCGCGCACCAGCACCCGCCCGGGCAGGTTGTCGGCCACCTCGACACAGTCCCCGCCGTTGTTGCTGCTGCGGGTCGCGGTGCGCCAACGGGTAACCGTCGGCGCGTCGGTCAGCTCCATGTCGTCGCCACCTCCCTGATCAGCTCGATCGACCGGCGGCACGGCAGCGCCTCGCCGGTGACGCTCTCCCACCTGCGCCCCAGGCTAGCAACGTCGACCGGATCGCTCACGACCTGACCGCGAAGCTGGTTGTCGATATACGCCAATTCCGTCCCGTCGGGCAAACGGGCGAGAACGAACGGACCGGCCAGCCCGGTGTGCCACGGGTTCTCGGCGGGGATCACCCGGACCTGCACGTGCTCCCGCCCGGCCATCGCCGCGAGGTGGGCGAGCTGGCCGGCCATCACCGCCCGATCGCCGACCATCCGGCGCAGCACCACCTCGTCGATCACCGCGACGAGCTGCGGCGGGGCCTCGGCGGACAGGATCACCTGCCGGTCGAGCCGGCCGGCCACGATCCGCTCCACCTCGGCCGGCGGCAGCAGCCCGCCGGTGCTCAGCACGGCCCGGGCGTACCCCTCGGTCTGGAGCAGCCCCGGCACCAGCAGCGGCTGGTACGACCGGAGCGAGGTGGCGTCCTGCTCCAGCTCGGCCCACTTACGGAACCACGGCAGGTCCCGGCGGCGGAACGGCTCCGGCCACAGCTCGGCGACCTCCTTCCCGAGCAGGCCGGCGACCGCGAACCGGGTCCGGGGGTGGGGAATTCGCCCGTCCGCCAGCCACCGGGCGGCCGTCTTCGGGTCGACACGGACCTTCTCCGCCAACGACTCGGCCGTCTCCCCCACGGCGGCCATCGCCACCCGCAGCACCTCGTTGCCCATCAGACCTCCCACCGCCGATTACGCATGGTGGGCACCCTAGCGACGCCCCGTGTCCACGTCGGCCCCGAAACGGCTGGTGGCGGCGGGACCTATTTCGCGCATCTGACATGCCCACCAGCCGTCCGCCAAAGGCCCTGACAATGTCCACCCCAGCCCAACTCAGCCCAGCCAGCCCAGCACACCAGCCCGGCCCAACTCAGCTAGCCAGCCAGGCCAGCTGAGCCAAGCCAGCCAGTCCAGCTGAGCCCTTCGGCCCAGCCCTCCCACGTTCCACCCGCCCGGCGTCCAACAGCGACGGCGGCGGGTTGACGAAGGCCCGTTTGGCGAGCATCGGGAGTCCCCGACGGGCCCCTTTGGAGCTGCCCCGTCTGCGCTACCGGCGGTGCGGCGCGGAAATCCCTCCGCCCTGATCCCGCATCGACCTCGTCGGCCCCGGCGGCCCGCTCTAGCCAGCCACGCTTGCACCGGGCACCGGGCACCGGGCACCGGGCACCGGGCACCGGGCACCGGGCACCGGGCAGGATGCCATTGCGCAGAGGCCGGTAGCGCCAACGGGGCAGCTCCACAGGGCCACCGACGCACCCTGCCCGCCGTGGCAACACCGCAGCAGCGGTAGCGCCAACGGGGCAGCTCCGTAGGAGGCACCGACGACCTCGCGCGCACCAAGGACCCGCCCGCCGGAGTGTCGACCAGAGGCGATAGCGCCAACCAGAAACAGCAGCGCCGACGAGGCAGCTCCGCAGGGCCCCATCGACCGCGCCCGCCCCCGCGCCCGCAAGGGACCCAGCCATTCGAGGCAGGCCCCAGCGTGGCGTCGCGGAAGGCTCAGCTCCCGAAGGGCCGCGGGACCCCCCGTCAGCCCCGACGGAACCGGTGGAACGGACGGAACCGGTGGAGCCGGCGCTGGGAGCGCAGGCGCCCGAGAGCTGGGGCGGCGGGTGACAGGACAGGGCGAGGACGGGGCGAGGGCGGGGCGGAATCAGAGCGCTAGCGCATGATGCGGATTCCGTTGCACATGGCGCAACCATTCGCTGATTCCGTTGCCGTAGGCGTGTAGAGCCACCGATCCCACTTGCTTTACCGGTCAGGGCTGTGGGATAACCGTGGGCAGAGCGGCCGGCGTCACCCCCCTGACCGGCCCCGAGACCCGATGGGGCTGACATGGCCAACGCGACCGACCACCTCTGGATGCACTTCACCCGGATGGCCGGCTACTCCGCCGGCGAGGTGCCGACGATCGTGCGCGGCGAGGGCGCGTACGTGTGGGACTCCCAGGGCCGCCGCTACCTCGACGGGCTCGCCGGGCTCTTCGTCGTCCAGGCCGGGCACGGCCGCACCGAGCTGGCCGAGGCCGCCGCCAAGCAGGCCGGCGAGCTGGCCTACTTCCCGCTCTGGTCGTACGCCCACCCGAAGGCCGTCGAGCTGGCCGAGAAGATCGCCTCGCTGACCCCCGGCGACCTGAACCGGGTCTTCTTCACCACCGGCGGCTCCGAGGCCGTCGAGACGGCGTGGAAGCTGGCCCGGTCGTTCTTCAAGCGCACCGGCAAGCCGAACAAGCACAAGGTGGTCAGCCGGCACCTGGCGTACCACGGCACGTCGATGGGTGCGCTGTCGATCACCGGTCTACCCGGCATCAAGAGCGACTTCGAGCCGCTGGTGCCCGGCGGGATCAAGGTGCCGAACACGAACTTCTACCGGGCGCCGGAGCACGGCGACTCGCCGGAGGCGTTCGGCCGCTGGGCCGCCGAGGAGATCCGGCGGGCGATCGAGCGGGAGGGGCCGGACACGGTCGCGGCGGTCTTCCTGGAGCCGGTGCAGAACTCCGGCGGCTGCTTCCCGCCACCGCCCGGGTACTTCGAGCGGGTCCGTCAGATCTGCGACGAGTACGACGTGTTGCTCGTCTCCGACGAGGTGATCTGCTCGTGGGGCCGGCTCGGCGAGTACTTCGGCGCCGTCCGCTACAGCTTCCAGCCGGACATCATCACCACCGCCAAGGGCATCACCTCCGGGTACGCCCCGCTCGGCGCGATGATCGCCAGCGACCGGCTGATGGAGCCGTTCCTCACCGAGACCGGCATGTTCGCCCACGGGGTGACCTTCGGCGGACACCCGGTCTCCTGCGCGGTGGCCCTGGCCAACCTGGAGGTGTTCGCCCGGGAGGACCTGCTCGGGCACGTCCGGGCCAACGAGGACGCCTTCCGGGCCACCCTGGAGAAGCTGCACGACCTGCCGATCGTCGGCGACGTGCGGGGGGACGGGTACTTCTACGGCATCGAGCTGGTCAAGGACAAGTCGACCCGGGAGACGTTCGACGAGGCCGAGTCGGAGCGGCTGCTGCGTGGCTTCCTGTCCACCGCGCTGTTCCAGGCCGGGCTGTACTGCCGGGCCGACGACCGGGGCGACCCCGTGGTGCAGCTCGCCCCGCCGCTGATCGCCGAGCAGCAGCAGTTCGACGAGATGGAGCAGATCCTGCGCGCGGTGCTCACCGAGGCGTGGACACGGCTGTAGCGGTCGGCCGACGGATGCACTATCAGGAGCTGTCGTACTGGCTGTCCACGGTGGACGAGCCGCTGACGCCCCGCCCGCCGCTGGGCGGGGACGCCGACGCGGACGTGGTGATCGTCGGGGCCGGGTACACCGGGCTGTGGACGGCGTACTACCTCGCGGTCGCCGACCCGGCGCTGCGGATCACGGTGCTGGAACGGGAGATCGCCGGGTTCGGCGCGTCCGGGCGCAACGGCGGGTGGTGCTCGGCGCTGTTCCCCACCTCGCTGCCGGCGTTGGCCCGCCGCCACGGCCGGGACGCGGCGCTGCGGATGCAACGGGCCATGCAGGAGACCGTCCGCGAGGTGGGCCGGGTGGTCGCCGCCGAGGGGATCGACTGCGACTGGCAGCTCGGCGGGACGGTGCTGCTGGCCCGCAGCAAGGCCCAGCTCGGCCGGGCCCGGGCCGAGGTGGCCGAGGCCCGCGCGCACGGCCTCGACCCCGAAGACCTGGTGCTGCTCGACGCCGCCGAGGCCGCCGCCAGATGCGCCGCCGAGGGGGTACGCGGCGGGACGTACACCCCGCACTGCGCGGTGGTGCACCCGGCCCGGCTGGTCCGCGGGCTGGCCCGGGCGGTCGAACGGCGCGGGGTGAGGATCCACGAGCGGACGCCGGTGACCGCGATCCGGGCCGGGGCGGCGGTGACCCCGGCCGGGACGGTCCGGGCGCCGGTGGTGGTTCGGGCGACGGAGGGGTACACGCCGGGGCTGCCCGGGCAGCGGCGGGTGTTGGCGCCGGTCTACTCGCTGATGGTGGCCACCGAGCCGCTGCCCGAGCAGACCTGGGCGCGGATCGGGCTGGCGCAGCGGGAGACGTTCTCCGACCACCGGCACGTCGTCATCTACGGCCAGCGCACCGCCGACGGACGGCTGGCGTTCGGCGGGCGGGGCGCCCCGTACCACTTCGGGTCCCGGGTCTCCCCCGGCTACGACCGGGAGCCCAAAGTGTTCGCCGCGCTGCGTCGGGTGCTGGGCGAACTGTTCCCGGTGCTCGGGCCGGAGGTGCCGGTCAGTCACGCCTGGGGCGGGCCGCTCGGGGTCGCCCGGGACTGGTCGGCCTCCGTCGGGTTGGCCGCCTCGACGGGGCTGGCCTGGGCGGGCGGGTACGTCGGCGACGGGGTCGGCACCACGAACCTCGCCGGGCGTACCCTCGCCGACCTGATCCGGGGCGCGGAGAGCGACCTGACCGACCTGCCGTGGGTGGGGCACCGCTCGCCGCGCTGGGAGCCGGAGCCGGTGCGCTGGCTGGCCGTCAACGCGGGCCTGAAGGTGATGTTCTCCGCCGACCGGGCGGAGCTGCGGACGGGCCGGCCGTCCCGCCGGGCGGCCCTGTTCAACCGCTTCCTGGGCCACTGACCCGGGCGCGGATCAGTGGTTGGGCGGGATCACCCGGAGGTGGCCACGACGGCCGGTCTGCGAGTGCTGCTGGTGGTGCTGCTGCTGGTGCTGCTCGTCCGGAGGGCGGGGCGGCGCGGGCCTGGCCGCCTCGCGGACCGCCTCGGCGAGGGCGACCAGGTCGTCGGCGCTGGGCGGCGGAGGCTCGAACTCGCCCTCGTGGCGGACCACGTTCCAGCCCCGGGGGGCGGTCAGACTGCGGGCGTGCTGCTCACAGAGGTCGTACGTGTGCGGTTCGGCGAAGGCCGCGAGGGGCCCGACCACGGCCGTCGACTCGTTGTAGACATAGGTCAATGTGGCGACCGCTTGCCGGGGGCAGCCGTTTCGGGAGCAGCGCCTTGGTGACCTCACGGCGGGAGGGTATCTCCATTACCGGGTCCGACGCACTGGTTCGCGTTGCGACACGCCCGTCATCGAGATCACAATTCGCAACATCCGACGAGCAGGACAGCGACCGGGCGGGGACGGCGCGCCGCAGGAGCGGCACAGCCGGGGGCCGGGCCGCGCGCCGGGCTACCCTGTAGCGCATGACCAGTCCGGAACACCGCCGCCCCGGCCCCGGCCGGCGCGCCCACCGTGACCGGCACGGGCGGGGCCTGCGTGGGCGGCTGGTGCCGGCGACGGTGCCGCTGGCCCGGACCAAGGCCGAGGTCTTCGATGATCTCGTGCTGGACACCGTGGAGACCCTGGAACGACGGTTCGCGAAGGAACTGGCCGGCGTCGAGTTCGCGGTGGAGGACGTGCCGCCGGACCTCAACGTGTACGACTCCGACGTGCTGGAGGACGGCGAGGTGCCGCTCGCCCGGCTGCTGCCCGGCCGCCCCGGCCAGCAGGAGGTGCCGCCGCGGATCGTGCTCTACCGCCGTCCGCTGGAGTTCCGGGCCATGGACCGGGAGGACCTGGCCGACCTGGTGCACGACGTGATCATCGAGCAGGTGGCGAACCTGCTCGGGGTCGACCCGGACGAGCTGTCCTGAGCCCACCCGTCACCGGGCCACGGGCCTCGCGGGGTGACCCCCACCATCCCGGGCCGACTGCCTGAGCCGGGCGGCCCCCACCGCCCCGGCCCGGCAACGCTCAGGCGGCCCGCCGCTTGAGCTTGCGCCGCTCTCGTTCCGAGAGCCCACCCCAGATTCCGAACCTCTCGTCGTGGCCAAGAGCGTATTCCAGGCATTCGGTCTTGACCTCGCACCGCGAGCAGATCCGCTTCGCCTCGCGGGTCGAGCCGCCCTTCTCGGGGAAGAACGCCTCCGGATCGGTCTGGGAGCAGAGTGCCTGCTCCTGCCACTCCGGCGCGTTCCCGAGCAGGTCGGCCACCTCGAGCTGGCCGTCCATCTAAGATGCCTCCTTGTCGCGCACCGGCGTCGTCGCCGCTGCAACCCCCCACGCAAAGGCGTGCTTGTCCGTACGGTTCCGATTTGTTACGTTCCGCGCGAACAACCCCATTCAAATTACACGTGTGTAATACGTGCGCCGTCAAGCCGGACTTGATAATGGAGTCGTCCTCCCGACACGCCACGGGCGACCACTCCGGCCGCCCCAGCCTCGCAACCTGCCCTATCGATTCAGACCCCGGACGAGTAACGCCCTCCTCGGCGAGTTGCCCGAATTTTCTGCCGTGGCGGTCCACCGACCGACGCCACCGGACGCGCCGGCGGCGGCCCTGACGGGGTGCCCCACCGCGATGCTGATCTTGGTGGGGGACAGGTTAACGCGCCTCGGCCGCGATCGCCCGTCGAGCCGGGACCCCCGACCACACCCCGTCCACATCGTGGACGGAGCGCGGCGGTCGACCCTGATCGGAGGATCAGTGCAGGGCCCCTGATTCCCTGCTCGTTCGGGCAAATCAGCCACCGAGCCACGGACGAAGGCCATCGTGCCGACGGGTGTGCTCATGTCCCACCAGACGGTATAGACGCCCACTGGCAGGACGTGGTGATCAGCACTGTGGAGGGCGTCGTCCCGCGACGCTACGGCCGCACCTGGCCGTACGCGGTCGTCCGCTTGCGGGCCGGCCGCCCGGCCGCCGCGGCAATGCCCCGCAACTGCTCCTCGCTACGCGCGGAGCCGTTGCCCGAGCCGGCCATCCGGGAGATCGTCTCCTCCATCAGGGTGCCGCCCAGGTCGTTGCAGCCCCCGTTGAGCATCGCCACCGTGCCCTCGTCGCCGAGCTTCACCCAGGAGCACTGGATGTTGGCGATCCGGCCGTGCAGCAGCAGCCGGGACATCGCGTGCACCACCCGGTTCTCCCGCCAGGTCGGGCCGGGACGGGCGATCCCGGCAAGGTAGATCGGGGCGTTGGTGTGGATGAACGGCAGCGCGACGAACTCGGTGAAACCGCCGGTGCGGTCCTGAACCCCGGCCAACACCCGGAAGTGGGCCAGCCACTGCCCGGGGTGGTCGACGTGGCCGTACATCATCGTGGAACTGGACCGAATGCCCAGCTCGTGGGCCGTGCTGACCACGTCGACCCAGGCGGCGGCCGGCAACTTGCCCTTGGTGAGCACCCAGCGCACCTCGTCGTCGAGGATCTCGGCAGCGGTGCCCGGGATGGTGTCCAGGCCGGCCTCGCGCAGCCCGGTGAGCCACTCCCGTACCGGCACGCCGGCCTTCGCCGCCGCCGTGACGATCTCCATCGGGGAGAAGGCGTGCACGTGCATCCCCGGCACCCGGGCCTTGATCGCCCGGATCAGGTCCGCGTACCCGGTGACCGGCAGCTTCGGGTCGATGCCGCCCTGGAGGCAGACCTCGGTGGCCCCGACGGCCCACGCCTCCTCGGCCCGGTCGGCGACCTGGTCGACGGAGAGCCGGTACGCGTCGGCGTCGCGTTCGCGCTGGGCGAAGGCGCAGAACCGGCAGCCCACGTAGCAGACGTTGCTGAAGTTGATGTTGCGGTTCACGACGTAGGTGACGTCGTCGCCGACGGTGTCCCGGCGCACGTCGTCGGCGAGCCGGCAGAGCCGGTCCAGCGCCGGGCCGTCTGCGGCGAACAGCGCCAGGGCCGCGTCGGTGTGCCGGGGGTCGAGCAGCGCCGCCGGGTCGTCGGCGGCCAGCCGCAGCCCGGCACGCAGGTCGGCGTCGCCCGAGCCGGCGGTCGCCCCCAGGGCAGCGCCGCCCCCGGCCGGGCCCGGTGCACCGGGGCCCGCGTCGGCCTGGGCCGCCCCGGCGGGGGCGGGCCGGGGCCGGGGCGCCCCCGCGAGGCTGGCGTCGGCCTGGAGGGCCACCTCCGACCAGTCGCCGTAGACGCTGTCGAAGTCGCCGCGCCGGTCGTCGGCGCGGCCGGTGGTGTCGATGGTGGCGTGCAGGTCGGTCCGGCCGCCGCCGAAGACCTCCTCCGGCTCCTGCCAGGGACGACCCACCGGGCGGGCCTCCTCGACCGCGAGCCCGGTGGCCGGATCAGCCAGCGCCGACACGTGCGGCAGCAGGCGCGGGTCCAGCCACGGGTCGCCGGCCCGGACGTACTCGGGGTAGATCGTCAGCCGCTCGCGCAGCGTGAAGCCGGCCTGCGCGGTGCGCCGGGCCAGCTCGTCGAGCTGCGGCCAGGGGCGCTCCGGGTTGACGTGGTCCGGGGTGACCGGCGAGACCCCGCCCCAGTCGTCGATGCCGGCGCGCAGCAGCAGGTCGTACTCCCCCGCGATGAGATTCGGCGGGGCCTGGATGCGGGCCTTCGGCCCGAGCAGCACCCGGGCCACCGCGACCGTGGCGGCCAGGTCGTGCAGCTCGGCGTCGGGCATGCCGCGCATCGCCGTGTCCGGCTTGGCCCGGAAGTTCTGCACGATCACCTCCTGGAGGTGGCCGTACCCGCGCTGCGCGCGGCGGATCGCGAAGATCGCGTCCACCCGCTCCGCCGGGGTCTCGCCGATGCCGATCAGGATGCCGGTGGTGAACGGCACGCCGACCCGGCCGGCGTCGTCGAGCACCCGCAGCCGGACCGCCGGCTCCTTGTCGGGTGAGCCGTAGTGCGGACCGCCCGGCTCCGACCAGAGCCGGGTGGCCGTGGTCTCCAGCATCATCCCCATGCTCGGCGCGACCGGCTTGAGTCGCTGCAACTCCGACCAGGAGAGCACGCCCGGGTTGAGGTGCGGCAGCAGCCCCGTCTCCTCCAGCACCGCCACCGCGCAGGCGCGCAGGTAGTCGAGGGTGGAGTCGTAGCCCCGCTCGTCCAGCCACTCCCGGGCCGCCGGCCAGCGCTCCTCGGGCCGGTCGCCGAGGGTGAACAGCGCTTCCTTGCAGCCCTGGGCGGCGCCCTCGCGGGCGATGGCCAGCACCTCGTTCCGGTCGAGGAACGCGGCCGGCAGCCGGTGCGGGACGGTGGCGAAGGTGCAGTAGTGGCAGCGGTCCCGACACAGCCGGGTCAACGGGATGAAGACCTTCTTGGAGAAGGTGACCACGCCGGGGCGGCCGGCCTCACGCAGGCCGGCGTCGCGGATGTCACCGGCGACGCGGAGCAGTTCGTCCAGGGCCGGGCCCCGGGCGGCGAGCAGGGCGGTGGCCTCGTCGACGTCCAGCGCCCGCCCGGACTCGGCCCGGCGCAGCGCGCGTTCGATGCTCGCCGCAGTGGGCCCCGACTCCGTGCGATCAACCATCCGTCCAGCCTATGCGCTGGTTCGCACACGCCGTTACCGCGCCCGTGCCCACCCTTCGCGGCGGAGAAACCGGGCCAGGCGGCACGGAGTCCTCGCAGCCGGGGTCCCTGGGGCGGGGTCACCCGGGCCTTCGGGTGCACCTGTTGTCACTCCAGCACAACAGACGCACCCGAAGGGCGGCGGCGGTTCAGTCCTCGCGGTGGAAGCGCTGGGTGCGGTCGCTGTCGGAGTTCTGCTGCCCGTCGGGCGTGCCTGGCTCGGTGGGCTGACGCGGGATGGCCTGGGTCGGATCGGCCGACGGCGGCTGGCCGAACGGCGGCGCGGGGAACGGCGGCGCCGACTGCGGCGGGGTGAACGGCGGCGCCGAGTACGGCGGTGCCGACTGCGGCGGCGCCGAGTACGGCGGGGTGAACGGCGGCGCCGACTGCGGGGCCGGGGCGAACGGCGGGGTCTGCTGGCCGTACTGGCCGGCGGCCGGACCGGGCTGGCCCGGCTGACCGTACTGGCCGAACTGTCCGCCGGGCTGGTTGGGCTGGGTGGGGGCCGGGTAGCCGCCCTGGTGGCCGGCGTCCGGCCAACCGCCCTGCTGCCCCTGGGGGGCCCAGCCGCCCTGCGGGCCGGGCTGGCCCGGCTGCTGCGGCCAGCCGGGCTGCGGCTGCCCGTACACGCCCGGGGCCGGCTTGGGCTTCGGGGTGAAGTAGAGGGCGCGCCAGACCCGGACCACGACGAACGCGGCGGTCGCGAAGATCGCCAGCCAGGCGACCCGGGTGAGCAGGCCGAGGAACGCGTCGAGCACCTCCGCCTTGGCCAGCCGGTCCACCGTCCAGATCAGCAGGGTGAGCACGCCGAGCAGGGCGCCGAAGGCGTACTGGCCCAGCGCCACCTGGGTGATGAGCTTGGCTCGGGGCGCCACCGGGGCGACGTGCGTGGCGAGCAGCACGGCCAGCACCGGCAGCACGGTCGCCTCCAGCCCGGCGAACGAGAAGAAGCTGCTGCCCGCCCGGCCGTAGAAGGTGCTGTAGTCGGTCGGGGCGAGCAACCGGATGAGGCCGACGAAGAGCAGCACGGCGTTCGCGCCGAGCAGGACGAACGCGATCAGCTCGCGTAGCGGATCGGTGAGTTGGCGAGCCGGGGTGGCGGGGTGGGACGCGGGCGCCGCGTCACCGGACGCGGGCTCGGCGGGGCTGGTCACGAACTCCCCCTAGGAGGCGGTAACGGACAGTTGCCGACGTGAGCCTAGTCTCCCCGGGCACCAACACCCTCGGGGCGGGGCGTGCGGAAGGATGGACGCCATGCGCATCGTCGTTCTGGCCGGCGGCATCGGGGGCGCCCGGTTCCTGCTCGGCGCCCGTGCCTACGCCCGTGAGGTGGGAGCCGAGGTGACCGCCGTGGTCAACGTCGGCGACGACCTCTACCTGCACGGGCTGAAGGTCTGCCCCGACCTGGACAGCGTGATGTACACGCTCGGCGGCGGCGCCGATCCCGAGCGGGGCTGGGGGCGGGTCGGCGAGACCTGGACGGTGAAGTCGGAGCTGGCCGCGTACGGGGCCGAGCCGACCTGGTTCGGGCTCGGCGACAAGGACATCGCCACCCACCTCGTCCGCACCACCATGCTGACCGGCGGGTATCCGCTGTCGGCGGTCACCGAGGCGCTGGCCACCCGCTGGCAGCCCGGCGTACGCCTGCTGCCGGCGACCGACGACCGGCTGGAGACGCACGTCGTGGTGGACGATCCCGCCGGCGGTCAGCGGGCGATCCACTTCCAGGAGTGGTGGGTGCGGCACCGGGCGGACATCTCGACCCACCGGTTCGTCTTCGTCGGTGCGGAGACCGCGAAGCCCGCGCCCGGCGTGCTGGACGCGATCGCCTCGGCCGACGTGGTGCTGGTCGCGCCGAGCAACCCGGTGGTGAGCGTCGCCCCGGTGCTGGCCGTGCCGGGGCTGCGGGAGGCGGTCACGGACGGGCCGGCCCCGGTGGTCGGCGTCTCCCCGATCATCGGCGGCGCGGCGGTGCGCGGGATGGCCGACCGCTGCCTGGCCGTGGTCGGCGTCGAGTGCAGCGCCGCCGGGGTGGGCGGGCTGTACGGGAGCCGGTCCTCCGGTGGCCTGCTGGACGGCTGGCTCGTGGCGCCCGAGGACGCCGACGCCGTGGTGCCGGGCGTGACGGTCCGGGCGGTGCCGCTGCTCATGACGGACGAGGCGGCGACGGCGGCGATGGTCCGGGCCGCATTGGAGCTGGTGTGAGGCTGGAGATTCTGCCGGTGCTGGGCATCGGCGACGTGACCGAGGGCGACGACCTCGCGGCGCTGATCGCGACCGCCGCGCCCTGGCTGCACGACGGTGACGTGCTGGTGGTCACCAGCAAGATCGTCTCCAAGGCCGAGGGAAGGCTGGTGGACGTGCCGGCCGACGGGCCGGAGCGGCTGGCCGCCCGGGACGAGGTGCTGGCGGCGGAGACCGCCCGGGTGGTGGCCGCCCGGGGGGCGACCCGGATCGTGCAGACCCACCACGGCTTCGTGATGGCCTCCGCCGGGATCGACGCCTCGAACGTCGACAAGACCCGGCTGGTGCTGCTTCCGGAGGACCCGGACGCCTCGGCGCGGGCCCTGCGGGCGGCCCTGCGCGAGCGCTACGACCTGGACGTCGCGGTGATCGTCAGCGACACCATGGGCCGGCCCTGGCGCAACGGGCTCACCGACGTGGCGCTCGGGGTGGCCGGGATGGCGGCGATCCGCGACCACCGGGGCGAGGTCGACCCGTACGGCAACGAGCTCCAGCTCACCCAGATGGCCGTGGTGGACGAGCTGGCCGGCGCCGGGGAGCTGATCAAGGGCAAGTGCGACCAGGTGCCGGTCGCGGTGGTCCGCGGATACCTCACGGCCATTCGGGACGACGGCGTCGGCGCCCGGGAGCTGGTCCGCGACGCCGAGCTGGACCTCTTCTCGCTCGGCACCGCCGAGGCGTGGGCGGCCGGGCTGGCCGCCGCCGCGGTGCTGCCGGACGGCCCGGGCGAGGCTGCGGCCGACCCGGCCGCCGTGCGGCGGGCGATCGACGCGGTGGCCGGCGTGGTCGCCCCCGGCACGGTGTTCACCCACCTCACCGACGACGAGGTACGCGCCACGCTGGTCGCCGCCGTGCCCGGCTGGCCGGAGCGGGCCACCGACCTGGTGCTCGGCGAGCTGCCGGCCCCGGTCGACCCCGCAGACCTGGTGCGCTTCGGCGCGGACCTGCAACGCCTGCGCACCGCGCTGGCCGCCGAGGGGGTCCCGTCGGCGCTGCTGCCGCCGCCGACCGGCAGCACGGCCAGCGCCGCGCTCGCCCTCTGACGCACGGACCGCGCCCGCTGACGTGTGGTCCCTGACCGCCGGCGGGGACGGTTCCGCTCAGGCGTCGAGGATGGCGCGGCCCAGCGGGGTGAGGGTGTGCAGCACCGTGTTGCGGTCCCGGTGGCTGACCAGCAGGCCGGCGTTGCGCAGCACGGTGGCGTGCTGACTCGCCGCGGCCGGGGAGATGCGCAGGCGGCGGGCCACCTCGCCGGTGGTGCGCCCCTCGCCGGTGGCCTCCAGCACCGCCGCCCGGGTCCGGCCGAGCAGGGCGGCCAGCGCCTCCCGGCCGCTGCCGGTCGCGCCGCCCTCGCCGGGGGCGGGGGCCAGCCCGCCCAGCCGGTCCACCGGGTAGACCAGCACCGGCGGCAGCGCCGGGTCGAGCAGCGCCACCGGAACACCGGCGCAGAAGAACGACGGCACCAGCAGCAGGCCCCGGCCGTCCAGGTGCAGCTCCCGGCTGTTCGGGTAGCCGTGGATCTCCAGCACCCCCGACTCCCACCGGGCCATCGGGCGGAGGCTGGCCAGCAGCCCCTCGACGCCCCGGTCCAGCAGGGACCGGGCCCGCCGCGTCCGGTCCGCCTCCACCGCGGCCTGGATGCGCGACCAGTACGGGCTGAGCGCCAGCGCCCGGTACTGCTCCATCGACTCGGTGAGGTGGCGCAGCATCTCGGGCTCGCCCCGGGCCAGCGCCGCCGCCGAGGGGGGCAGGGGATTCTCCGCGACCACCCGGGTGAGGTCCCGGTGCAACTGTGGGGCGGGCGTGCTCCGCACCGCGTCCAGCCCCGCCTCCAGGCCCTGCACGCTGTCGTGCGGGGTGAGGAAGTCGGGGAAGTAGCCCCAGCCCGGGTTCAGCGCGAACAGCAGCCGGAGGTGCTCCTTGCCGGCGTGCCGGCGCAGCTCCCGGGAGACGCCGCGACGCCAGCCTGAGGTCAGCGGGTCCTGGCGGCCCACCTGAAGCACGTGCATGCTGAGGATCAGTTCCCAGAGCGGGTCTGCGCCCGGGGCGACCCGGGTACGGAGGATGTCCTCGGCGGAAAAGTGGATCTTCAGCATTGGAGCGCTCCCCGTGCCTGTGGACAGCGGGCGGGCCCGCTGACCGTTCGCACTGTACCCGGACGGCACTTATCTCCATTTTTAAGCGTGGACTGAAAAACCTCGACGGCCCGGGCCCGACTTCGGCATGCTCTGTTTGCCCCGCAACGGGCCGGTCCGTCGTTCGACGTCGGCCCGGGGCACACCGGGGCCGGGGAGGATCCGGCGGCCGGGCGGCACCACGAGGGTCTGCGGCCCTTGTTCCGCAGGGGGTGCCACCCGGCCGCTCATCCGGGCGAGGGCGGTCAGCCGATCCGGAGCGCGATCCGGTGGGTCTCGTCCGTGACGTACCAGCAGTGGCCGTTCTCCTCGGCCAGCCCCTCCACGTGGTGGAACGGGGCCAGGTCGGCCACCAGTTCGGCCGGGAGCAGATGCCCCGCGGCCTTCTCCAGGCGGAACCGGACGTGCCGCGAGGTGACGTGCCCGCCCTGCGGGTGGTCGTCCAGCAGCACCGAGCCCTTGCCGAGCGCATCGATCGAGCCGATGATCGCGGCGTAGCCGCCGTCGGACAGCGGGGTCACCGCCCGGAAGCCGGTCAACGCCCCCGGCGGGGTCACCCCGGTCAGCGCGTACGCCCCGAGGGCGCGCGGCCAGGCGCCCGCCTCGAACATCTCGGGCACCCCCGCCACCTCGACCAGGATCGGGTCCCCGTCGACGGTGACCGGGAAGCGCAGCCCGAGCAGCGCGATGCCGTCCGGGGTGAACGCGGCGGCCTCCACGTTGAGCGGCAGGTCCCCCTCGGCGAGCCGGGTCACCCAGCCCTTGGCCCGGGCGGTGCCCCGGGCAACGGTCTCGACGATGAACCTGTCCCGCACCCGGTCCCCCGGCCGCAGAATGGCCAACTCGGCCCCGGCCAGCGCGTCGTTGACCGCCCGGTGCAGCCGGAACCGGTTGCGCACCACCCGGACCGGCAGCCGGCCGCCGGCGGCGTCGTCCTCGCGGAACCGGGCCACGAACGCCCGGCGCGGGCGCAGCGGGCCGCCCTTCGACCCGAAGTGGGAGCCGAAGACGTACACCCAGCCGTCGTGGTGGGCCAGCGCCTCGCCGTCCTCGGTGCGGCCGTTCTCCGGGCCGGCGTCGGCGTCCACGTGCTGGGCGGACCACCCGCCGTCCTCGTGTTCGAGCAGCAGGGCCAGGCAGCGCTCGACCGGCCCCTCGTCGAGGACGGTCCAGAAGCCGCGCCGGGCGCGGTGGGCGGCGAGCAGGGCCGGGGAACGCACCGGCAGCAGGTCGCTGGCCTCGTTGCCGGCGACGACGAACTCGACGAGTCGCAGGGTCACGGGGCAAGGGTAGGCAGCGGACGCACGCGCCTAGAGTGTGACCGTGTCAGACGTCGAGGAAAGGTCCACCGGTGACGCCTCGTGACAGCGCCCCGGCCGCCGGGGCGTACGCGGCCCTGCACGCCGACGCGACGGCCCTGCTCGCCGGGTGGACGCCGACCGGCGCGGCGGCCGGGCGGGCCCGGGACCGCACCCTCGACCTGCTGACCGGCGGGCCGGCGGCGCTGGGCCGGGAGCACCGGGCCGGTCACGTCACCGCGAGCGCGCTGGTCCTCGACGCCCTCGGCGAGCGGATCCTGCTCTGCCTGCACGGCAAGTTCCACCGGTGGGTGCAGCTCGGCGGGCACTGCGAACCCGGCGACCGGACGCTGGCCGGGGCCGCGCTGCGCGAGGCGGGCGAGGAGTCCGGCATTCCCGGCCTGGTCGTCGACCCGGTCCCGATCGACGTGGACATCCACCCCGTGGCCTGCCAGGGCGCTTCGTTCCACCACGACGTGCGGTTCGCGGTCTTCGCCCCGCCGGGCGTGACGGAACGGGTCAGCGACGAGTCCGAGGCGCTCGGCTGGTTCCCCCCGGACCGGCTGCCCGAGCCGCTGGCCGGCGGCACCGCCAAGCTCGTCGCCCCCGCCCTGGCAGCACTGCGCCGCCGAACCGACTGACCCGGGGCTGGCCCCGGGGGCCGGGCGGCGGGCCGGCCGCCGCCCGGGTCGGAAAGGTCAGATGTAGCTCTCCTCGCCCCGGTCCTTCAGCTCGTCGACGAGAGCCTTCACGTCCTGGGCGCGGTCGCGGGGGCAGACCAGCACCGCGTCCGGGGTGTCGACCACGATCAGGTCGTGCACGCCGAGCACGGCCACCAGCCGGCCGGACTGCGGGACCACGACCAGGCCGGTGCTGTCGCGCAGCAGCACGCCCGGCTCGGCGTCCGCGCCGAGCACCACGTTGCCGGCCGGGTCGGCCGGGAGCACGTCGCCGAGGGTGTGGAAGTCGCCGACGTCGTTCCAGCCGAAGTCGCCGGGGACCGTCGCCACCCGGCCGGCGGTCGCCGCGCCCTCCATCACCGCGTAGTCGACGGAGATCTTCGGCAGGGTCGGCCAGACCGTGCCGAGGATGTCGTCCTGCTCCGGGGTGCCCCAGGCGGTGGCGATCGCGGTGATCCCGGCGTGCAGCGCCGGCTGCTGCCGGGCCAGCTCGGCCAGGAACACGTCGACCCGCCAGACGAACATGCTGGCGTTCCACAGGTGGTGCCCCGAGCGAAGGTACGCCTCCGCCACCTCGGCGGCCGGCTTCTCCTTGAACTCCCGCACCGGCCGCAGCGGCCCGTCCCCGACCGGGTCGCCGGTGTGCAGGTAGCCGTACCCGGTCTCGGCCCGGGTGGGGGTGATCCCCACCGTCATCAGCAGGCCCTGCTCGGCACCACGTACCGCCTCGCGGACCGTGGCCACCCACGCGTCGGCGTCCCGGATCAGGTGGTCGGCGGCGAAGGAGCCCATCACCGCGTCCGGCTCGCGCAGCGCGATCACCGCTGCGGCGAGGGCGATCGCCGCACAGGAGTCCCGGGGTGAGGGCTCGACGAGGATGTTCTCCTCGGGCACACCGGCAAGCTGCCGCGCCACCGCCGCCACGTGTGCGGCTCCGGTGACCACCAGGGTGCGTTCCGGGGGGGTCAGCGGGGCCAACCGGTCCACGGTCGCCTGGAGCAGGGAGGCGGGGGTGCCGGTGAGCGGGTGGAGGAACTTGGGATGGCCCGCACGGGACAACGGCCACAACCTCGTGCCGCTGCCGCCCGCCGGGATGACGGCGTAGAGCATCAGCACATCATGCCCGAACCGCCACGCTACGGACGCATCGTCGGTTGAAGCATCAGGCGCGGGCCCGGCTCCAGGCCGCGATGTGCACCTCGGCGCTGGACTCCCAGGTGAATTCCTTGGCCCGGTCGAAACCGGCCTTGGCCAGCGACAATCGGCGTTGCTCGTCGTCCAGCAGGGCGACCAGGTCGGTGGCGATCTGGGCCGGGTCCTCGCTGGTGTAGGCGACGGCGTCGCCGCCGACCTCCGGCAGCGACAGCCGCGGGGTGGTCAGCACCGGGGCGGCGCAGGCCATCGCCTCCAGGATCGGCAGGCCGAAGCCCTCACCGTACGACGGGTAGGCGGCGACCAGCGCCCCGCCGAGGAAGCCCGGCAGGTCTCCGTAGCGCAGGTAACCCGGGCGGAGCAGCCGCAGGTGCGACGGCACCTCGGCGACCGCCCGGTCGATGTCGTCGTCGTGCCCCTGGCCGCCCGCGATCACCAGCGCCGGCGGGTCGGCCCGGTCGGCCACCGCCCGGACCCAGCCGCGGATCAGGTTGGGAACGTTCTTGCGTGGCTCCTTCGCCCCGAGGAAGGCGATGTAGCTGCTGTCGCCGAGCCCCAGCCGGGCCCGGACCCGGGCCTTCTCCTCCTCGCCCGGGGCGTGGAAGGCGGCGTGGTCGACCCCGTGGTAGGCGACGTCGATCCGGGTCGGGTCGGCGTCGAGCAGGCGGATCAGCTCGTCCCGGGTGGCCTTGCTCGGCACGATCACCCGGCTGGCCCGGCGCAGCGAGGTCTTGATCGCGCTGCGGAAGAACGTCCGGCGGGACTTGTCGTAGTGCTCCGGCTCGGTGAAGAACGTCGCGTCGTGCACGGTCACCGTCACCGGACAACCCGCCCGCAGCGGGCACGTGTAGAACGGCGAGTGCAGCACCTGCGCGCCGACCTGCTGGGCCAGCAGGGGCAGGCCGGTCTGCTCCCAGGCAAGCCGGGCCGGCCGGTGCGCCACCGCGGCCGGGGCGGCGACGATCTCCGCGCCGGGCAGCATCCGGCTGTACCGCTCCAGGTCGGTGCGGAGGCTGACCACGGCCAGGTCGACCCCCTGGCCGCAGACCTTGCCGAGGGCGCCGAGCAGGCCGTCGACGTATCGACCGACGCCACCACGGTCGACGGGGACACTCGTGGCGTCGATGAGTACGCGGGGCGGGCGACCGGCGGTCACGAGGCAACTCCTTGAAGTGGCGAATCTGTGGGGAACAACACTCCGGGCAAGCCTACGCCGGAGCCAGGCCCGGGCGCTGACTGCGACCCGACCGTACGCCGACTTGTCCATGTCAACGAGCACGGGCGCGGGGGGCGTATCGTTCGCGCCGATGGCCGACAACATTGCACTGGTGTTCACCGACGCGATCGCGCCCGACCCCACCCGCCCCCTGCTGACCTGGTACGACGACGCCACCGGCGAGCGCGCCGAACTGTCCGGCGCGACGCTGGCCAACTGGGTGGCCAAGACGGCCAACCTGCTCGTCGACGAGATCGGCACCGGGCCGGGCGAGTCCGCCGCGGTGCTGCTGCCTCCGCACTGGCAGACCGCCGCCGTGCTGCTCGGCTGCTGGACGGTGGGGCTGACCGTGGCCGGCGGCCCGGGCCCGGCCGAGGTGCTCTTCGCCGCCGTCGACCGGGTCGCCGAGGCGGATGCCTGGCCGGCCGGCGAGCGGTACGTGCTCGCGCTCGCCCCGTTCGCCCGGCCGCTGCGCGAGGTGCCCGCCGGCTTCACCGACTACGTGCTCGCCGTCCGGGCGCACGGCGACCACTTCACCCCGTACCCGAAGGGCGGGCCGCAGGACGCGGAGCTGCTGGCCCGCGCGGCCACCCGCGCGACGGAGCTGGGCATCGCCCGGGGCGACCGGGTCCTGCTGGACGCCGCCGCCCACCCCGACCCGGTCGACTGGCTGCTGGCCCCGCTGATGGCCGGCGCCACCGTCGTGCTCTGCGCCAACCTCGACCCGACGCGCGTCCCCTCCCGCACGGACGCGGAAAAGGTCACCCTGACCCTGACCTGAGCCGGTCCTCGGCATACGCCGGTTTCGCGGGGCCCTGAATGATCGACGGGGTCAGGCGGGGGTCGGGGAGCCCGACTCCGAGCGACGCTGGGCGAAGGCGGCGAAGGCCGTCAGGGACTCCGGGTTGGCCAGGGCGCCCCTGGCCGCCGCGTTGTCGACCGGGGTGCCGGTGAGGATCTTCTTCACCGGGACCTCCAGCTTCTTCGCCGACAGGGTGCGCGGGACGGCCCGCACCTGGTGGATCTCGTCGGGGACGTGCCGGGGCGAGAGCGCGGTGCGCAGCTCGCGGCAGATCTTCCTGCGCAGGTCGTCGTCCAGCTCCAGGCCCCCGGCGAGCACCACGAACAGCAGCAGCTCCCCCGCGCCGCCCTCGTCGTCCTCCAGGTGCACCACCACCGAGTCGACGACCTCGTCCAGGCCCTCGACGACGGAGTAGAACTCGGCGGTGCCGAGCCGGACGCCACCCCGGTTGAGGGTGGCGTCGGAGCGGCCGGTGATCACGCAGCCGCCCCGGTCGTTGATGGTGATCCAGTCGCCGTGCCGCCACACCCCCGGGTAGACGTCGAAGTACGCCTCCCGGTAGCGGGCGCCGTCCGGGTCGTTCCAGAACCCGACCGGCATGCTCGGCATCGGCGCGGTGATGACCAGCTCGCCCAGCTCGCCGACGACCGGGGTGCCGTCGGCGGAGCGGGCCTCCACCTTCGCCCCGAGGGCCCGGCAGGTGATCTCCCCGGCGTGCACCGGCAGCAGCGGCACCCCGCCGACGAAGCCGGTGCAGACGTCCGTGCCGCCGGAGAGGGACTGGAGCTGGAGGGCGTCACCGACTGTCTCGTACACCCAGGTGAAGCCCTCGGCGGGCAGCGGCGCGCCGGTCGAGCCGACCCCGCGCAGCGCGGACAGGTCGGCGATCTCCCTCGGCACCAGTCCGGCCTTCCGGCAGGCCAGCAGGAACGGCGCGGAGGTGCCGAAGTACGTGGTGCCGGTCACCTCGGCCAGCCGCCACAGCCCGCCCAGGTCGGGGTGGCCGGGGTTGCCGTCGAACAGCACGATCGCCGCGCCCACCGCCGGCCCGGAGACCAGGAAGTTCCACATCATCCAGCCGGTGGTGGTGAACCACAGGAACCGGTCGCCCGGGCCCAGGTCGTGGTGCAGGGCGAGCATCTTCAGGTGTTCCAGCAGGATGCCGCCGTGGCCGTGCACGATCGGCTTGGGCAGCCCGGTGGTGCCGGAGGAGTAGAGCACGTACAGGGGGTGGTCGAACGGCACCGGGACGAAGGCCAGCGGCTCGTCGGTCGGCGCGGCCAGCTCGGCCCACGGGATCGCCCCCTGCGGCGGGTCGCCGGCCGGGTCGAGGTACGCGATCGCGACGGTGTGCTCCAGCGACGGCAGGGCGGCCCGGATCGCGGCCACCTCGGCACGCCGGTCGACCGGCTTGTCGCCGTAGCGGTAGCCGTCGACGGCGACGAGGACCTTCGGCTCGATCTGCCGCCACCGGTCGGTGACGCTGCGGGTGCCGAACTCGGGGGCGCAGGACGAGAAGACCGCGCCGAGGCCGGCGGTGGCCAGCAGCAGCACGTACGTCTCGGGGATGTTGGGCGCGTACGCGGCCACCCGGTCGCCCGGGCCGACGCCGAGCCGGCGCAGCCCGGCCGCCACCCGGCGGACCCGCTCGCGCAGCTCGGCGGCGGTCAGGGTCTCCGGCGCGCGGGTCTGGCCGTACGCGATCACCACCGGGTCGTCGTCGCCCAGCCCCGGCATCCGCAGCACGTTCTCGGCGTAGTTGAGGGTGGCCCCGGGGAACCAGCGGGTGCCCGGCATCGCCGGGTCGGTCAGCGTGGCCGTCGGCTCGGTGTGCGCGACGACGCCGAAGTGGTCCCAGACGGAGCGCCAGAACGCGTCGAGGTCGGTGACCGACCACTGCCACAGCGCGTCGTAGTCGGCGAACTCCAGCCCGCGGTGCTCGGCCAGCCAGCGCAGGTAGTCGCCGATCCGGGACCGCTCGCGCACGTCCGCCGGCGGCGTCCACAGCACGTCACCCACTGCTCCACCCTCCTCCGGGCCCCGCACCACCTTGTGACATGGGCCCTGGCGCCATCTTGCCCTACCTCGCGGCGTCGCTGCCCGCACCGGGTCCGGTCCCGGCGCCGGGGCGCCCGGCCCACACCCCGCTGCCCAGCCCGGTGTGGCCCACGCCCCAACGGAGCGCGGTCAGCTCTCCCGGTGCGCCTGGATGGCGCGGCGCTTCGCGAGCCGGTGGGCGCGGCGGATCTCCGCCTCCCGGTAGCGGCGCCCGTCCTCCGGGGTCTCCGGCAGCACCGGGCGGACCGGGCGGGGCATGCCGCCCACGTCCACCCCCACGAAGACCAGGTACGCGGTGGCGACCCGGACCGGTTCATCCTCGGCCGAGTCCCAGCGCTCGGCGACCACCCGGACGCCCACCTCCATCGACGTCTGCCCGGTCCAGTTGACCTGGGCGTGCGCGTGCACCAGGTCACCCACCCGGACCGCCTCGGAGAAGATGATCTCGTCGATCGCGGCGGTCACCGCCGTGCCGCCGCTGTGCCGGGCCGCCGCCGCGCCCGCCACGTCGTCGACGAACTTCATCAACACCCCTCCGTGCACGGTCCCGTACAGATTGACATCGACGGCGGTCATGATCCGACTGAGCGTGACCCGGGAGTACGAGGTGGGCTTGCCCTGCGGCGGGGCGGAGGGATGATCTGTCATGCCGGAGACGGTACGGTGCGCCAATGCGACATCTCTGGAGCTTCCTCGCCGGTCTGGTGGTGGCGCCCGTCACCTGGGTGCTGGTCACCCTCGGGCAGGACGGGTCGGCCCGCACGATCACCCGGTGGGTGGAGATCGGCACGTTCAACACGGCCAATCTGATCGAGCCGGCCGTCTACCTGGCCGTCGCCGGGATCCTGCTCGGCCTGCTCGGCACCCTGCGCTTCTCGCCGCTCGGCCCGCTGGTCGCCGGGCTGCTGCTGGTCGCCCCGTACGTCGGGCTGTTCGCCGTGCCGTTCAAGGTGCGCGACCGGCTCCCGGAGGATTGGAAGGTCCTCGGCGACCCGCTGCCGCTGCACCTGCCGGTGCAGAACGGCACCCTCTTCCTGATCGGCGCGCTGCTGCTGATGGCGACGTTCAGCGGGCAGCGCTGGCGGCGCTGGCCCCGCCCGGCGACCGAGCCCGCGCCCGCCCCGGCGGAGCGGCCGGACGAGAACAGCTTCACGCTCACCGACTGGCCGCCGTCGACCGGCAGCGGCCCGGATCGGGACACCGTCGCGCCCAGCCTCGGCTACCCGGACCCGGCCCCGCCCGAGCCGCTGCCCCGCCGCACCGGCGGGGAGTCGCCGTGGTCGGCGCCACCGCGCTCGACGAACCGCTCGGAGGACACCACCACGGAACTCCGCTAGGCGGGCCGGGCTCGGGGGCCGTGGTGGTCAGTCGCGGAGGAGCTGGCGGGCCATCACGATGCGCTGCACCTGGTTGGTGCCCTCGTAGATCTGGGTGATCTTGGCATCCCGCATCATCCGCTCGACCGGGTAGTCGCGGGTGTAGCCGTAGCCGCCGAGGAGCTGCACCGCGTCGGTGGTGATCTCCATGGCGGCGTCCGAGGCGAAACACTTGGCCGCCGCGCCGAAATAGGTCAGGTCGGCGTCGCCCCGCTCGGACTTGCCCGCGGCCGTGTACGTGAGCTGCCGGGCCGCCTCCAGCTTCATGCCCATGTCGGCGAGCATGAACTGGATGCCCTGGAACTCGGCGACCGGCTTGCCGAACTGCTTGCGCTCGCGCACGTACCCCTTGGCGTAGTCGAGCGCGCCCTGGGCGATGCCGACGGCCTGCGCGGCGATGGTGACCCTGGTGTGGTCCAGGGTCCTCATCGCGGTGCCGAAGCCGGTGCCCTCGGCGCCGATCATCCGGTCGGCCGGGATGCGGACGTTGTCGAAGTAGACCTCGCGGGTCGGCGAGCCCTTGATGCCGAGCTTCTTCTCCGGGGCGCCGAAGCTGACCCCCGGGTCGGACTTCTCGACGACGAACGCCGAGATGCCCCTCGACCGCGCTGTGGGGTCCGTCACGGCGAACACCGTGTAGTACTCCGAGACGCCCGCGTTGGTGATCCACCGCTTCACCCCGTTGAGCACCCAGTGGTCGCCGTCGCGGACCGCCCTGGTGGTCATCGAGGCCGCGTCGCTGCCGGCCTCCGGCTCGGAGAGGCAGTACGAGAACATCGCGTCCCCGGCGGCGACCGGGGTGAGGTACCTGCGCTTGAGCTCCTCGGAGCCGGCCAGGATCAGCGGCAGGGTGCCCAGCTTGTTCACCGCCGGGATCAGCGAGGACGAGGCACAGGCCCGGGCCACCTCCTCGATCACGACGGCCGTGGCCAGGGCATCCGCGCCGGCCCCGCCGTACTCGACGGGGATGTGCGGCGCGTGGAAGTCGGCCGAGCGGAGCGCGTCGTAGGACGCCTTCGGGAACTCGCCCGTCTCGTCCGCCTCGGCGGCGTGCGGCGCCACCTTCGCGGCACAGACCTCGCGCACCGCCTCGCGGATCGCCCCGTGTTCCTCGGGCAACCGGTAGACGTCAAACGACTGCTCTGCGGCCATGTCGGCCCCTCCCCTTCACCGCTATCATGCGCAGTCTGTAGCGTCTCGGAACCGCCGACCGCGCAGACTGAAGGATAGCGACCAGCGCTCGGGTGATCCTTACCGCCGCGTAGGCTCGGGCCTGACGGAAACGTCGATGCGGCACGGCGCGCACAAAACGACACAATTCCCTTCGGTGCCCGGCCCGGCGCCGCAGCCGAATGCGACGCGAGGAAGCGCCGCCAGCGCGAGCGGAGAAGACAGGCGTGACGATCCCGTACCCGAACCAACCGATGCCGGCCATCGCCGCGGTGACACCGCCGTCGGGCTCGGCCCGCCCCCGGGTCACCTTCCTCGGCACCGGGTACCTCGGTGCGACGTACGCCATCTGCTACGCCGAACTCGGCTACGAGGTGCTCGGCTTCGACGTCGACGCGGAGAAGATCGCCAAGCTGAACGCCGGCGAGGTGCCTATCCACGAACCCGGCCTCGACGAACTGCTGCGGCGCAACCTGGCCGCCGGCCGGCTGCGGTTCAGCACCGACATCGCCGAGACCGCCGATTTCGGCGACGTGCACTTCATCTGCGTCGGGACCCCGCAGCGGGCCGACGGGATGGGCGCGGACCTGTCGTACGTCGAGGCGTCGGTGACCAGCCTGGCCCAGCACCTCACCCGCAAGGCACTGATCGTCGGCAAGTCCACCGTCCCGGTGGGCACCGCCGAGTGGGTGGAGCAGCTCGTCGGCAAGCACACCCCGGCCGACCTCGGGGTCGAGGTGGCGTGGAGCCCGGAGTTCCTCCAGGAGGGCTTCGCCGTCGACGACGTGCTACGTCCCAACCGGATCGTGGTGGGCGTCAAGAGCGAGTGGGCCAACGGCATGCTCTACGCCGCCCACAAGGGCGTCTTCGACCTGGCCGCCACGGAGGACCGGGAGGTCCCGCTGGTGGCCACCGACTTCGCCACCGCCGAGCTGGTCAAGGTCGCCGCGAACGCCTTCCTGGCCACCAAGATCTCGTTCATCAACGCGATGGCCGAGGTCTGCGAGGCCTCCGGCGGCGACGTCACCCAGCTCGCCCGCGCCATCGGGTACGACCCCCGGATCGGCAACCGGTTCCTCCAGGCCGGCCTCGGCTTCGGCGGGGCCTGCCTGCCCAAGGACATCCGCGCCTTCCAGGCCCGCGCCCAGGAGCTGGGCGCCGGCGAGGCACTGCGCTTCCTGCACGAGGTCGACCTGATCAACCTGCGTCGCCGTACCCGGGTCGTCGGGCTCGCCGCCGAGCTGCTCGGCCGCCGCTCCGGGCCGGCCGGCCCGGACCTGTCCGGCACCCGGGTCGCCGTGCTCGGCGCGACCTTCAAGCCCAACACCGACGACGTACGCGACGCCCCGGCGCTCGCCGTCGCCGGGCTGCTCGGCAAGGCCGGGGCGGACGTGCACGTGTACGACCCGCAGGGCACCGAGAACGCCCGCCGGGTGGCCCCCGAGCTGACGTACGAGTCCAGCATGTCCGACGCGGTGACCGGGGCGGACCTGGTCTGCGTGCTCACCGAGTGGGCCGACTTCCGCAACGCCGACCCGGTGGCCCTCGGCGAGCTGGTCGCCGGCCGTCGGGTGGTCGACGGCCGCAACTGCCTCGACTCGACACTGTGGACGCAGGCCGGCTGGGAGTACCGGGGCATGGGCCGCCCCTGATCCACCTCGACACCGGCGACGGCCGGCCACGGCGCCCCGCCGCGGCCGGCCGTCCGCTGTTCGTCACCGTCGACCCGCCGACAGGTGTCGAAATCCGCGCCGGCTCAGGGCATGCTGCGACAGTGGGAGTCCACAGTGCGGGCCGGCGGGTGGAGGGGTGTCGTGCAGACCTTTCAGTGCTCCTCGTGCGGCCGGGAGATCAAGCCGGCCGCCAAGTGCCCGCACTGCGGCGCGCACCAGCCCCAGTGGGCCGGGCACCTGGCGGACGTCGAGCGCTCGATCGCGGAGATGAAGGCCCGCGAGGCCGCCATCGCCGCCGAGCAGCGGCAGATCGCCGCGAAGATGCAGGCCGCGCTCTTCCAGCGGGACATCCTCACGCACGCCGGTGAGGAGCGGACCAAGCAGGCCGCCCGCCCCCGGCGGGTGCTGCGCCGCCGGCCCGGTCGCCGCCCACCCACCGCCGCCGGCGCGCCACCCCGGGTGCCACGGCAGGGCGCCGCGCCGCCCGGGTCGGAGGACTCGCCGCCATCGGCGGCCCGCTGGCTGGACGCCGACAACCCCGAGCACCCGCCGGAGGCGTCCTCGCGGGAGGTGCAGAACATCCCCCTCGGCCTGGGCGCGCTGCTGCTCGCCGTGGCCGCAGTGGTCTTCGCCGCGCTGGCCACCAGCTCGATAAGCGCCCTGTCCCGGCTGGGCATCCTGCTCGTCGCGACGGTGCTGCTGCTGCTCGCCCCGCCGGTGCTGGCCCGGCGCGGGCTCACCTCGACCGCCGAGACGATCGCCGCCGTCGGCCTGCTGCTGGTGCCGCTGGCCGGGTACGCGCTGTGGGCGGTGGACCGGATCGGCGGCGGGGGCGTGTCCGGGGCAGTCTTCGCCGGGGTGATCTTCGCCGTCACCGCCGCCGCCGGGTTCGGCTACGCGCTCTGGACGGGGCTGCGCGCCCCCCGCTTCGCCGCCGTGCTGGCCGCGCAGCCGGTGCTGCCGCTGCTGGCCCACGAGTGGGTCACCGGGCCGGCCGGCTGGGCGCTGGTGCTGACCGTGGTCGCCGTCGTGGACCTGGTGCTGGCCCGCTCCCCGGTCACCGTCGAGCGACCGGTGCGCGAGGACCTGCCGACGCCCCCGGCCGCGTCGGCCGCCCCGCCGCCCCGCCGCCCCACCGAGGACGGCCGGCCGGAGGGCGCCCCGGAGGAGTTCGGCGAGGTGCTCGACGGCACCGCAGGCACGCCGTTCGCCGCCGCGCCGGCCCGCCCGGTCCCGGCGCTGGGCGCGCTGACCTGGCTGCTGCACGCCGTGGCGGTGGCGCTGGCCCTCGCGTACGCGGTGACCGCGCTGCTGCGCGCCGGCACGGTGCCGGCGGCGGCCGGGGCGGGGGCGGTGCTGCTGCTGGCCGCGCTGGTGGGGCTGGGCGGGGCGCTGGTGCTGCGCCGCCCGCCGCTGCCCGACGTGGCCGCCGGCATCCTCACCCTCGCGGTGATCGGCGCGCTGGGCCGGGTCGCCTCGGTGGCCTTCCCCGGCCGGGCCCTGCTGCTGATCGCCGCCGTCATCACCCTCACCGGGCTGGCCGTGCGGGCCGTACCCGAAGCCGCCCGGCGTGGGCCGCAGCTCGCCTCGGCCGCGGCGCTCACGGTCAGCGGACTGGTGGTGGCCGGCGGCGCGCTGCGCGCCGGACTGGCCCCGGCGCGGGCCGCCCTCCCGGCCTGGGCGGCGGACCTCGCCCGCTACCCGGCCGAGCTGGCCGCCTCGGTCGGGCCGGCGGCCTGGCAGCTCGCCGCCAGCGCCTTCCTGCTCACCGTCGCCGCGGTGCTGGCCCTGCCACCGGAGATCCGCCGCGAGTTCGCGGTGGTCGGGGCGGCGCTGACGGCGCTCGCCGTGCCGGCGTCGTTCGGCCTGGGCTGGATGGCTGCGCCGTGGCCGATGGTGCTGGTCGCGATCGGCATCGGCGCGGCCGGGCTCACCGCCGGCACGACGCGGGCCGCCACGGTGCACGCGGTCGCCGCGGCCGTGGTGGGCCTGCTCGGTGCGGGCGCCGGGCTGGCCCGGCCGGCGCTGACCGCCGCCGTGCTGCTCGCCCTCTTCCTGGCCGGCGCGCTGGTCGCGGTGGCGCCCCGGATTCGGATCACCCCCGCCACGGCAGGCGTCGTCTCCGCCTGGGCCGCCGGCGGCGCGGCGTTCGCCCTACCCGGGGCGGTCGCCGCGTTCGTCGCCGCGACCATGCCGACCGACCCGACGCCGACCCCGGCGAGCCTGCGCGAGGCCACCGTTCCGGTGCTGGCGGCGAGCTTCCTGGCGGTCTGCGTCACCCTCGGGTACGCCGCCATGGTGCAGGTGTCCGAGCGGCACATCCCGGCGCCGCTGGCCATGGGCACCGGCCTCGGGGCGCTGGCGGTGACCGCCGCCGCGTTCGGAGCGCCCGGGGCCACCGTCGCGGACGCCTGGGTGGGCGGGCTGCTGTTCGTGGCCGGGGTGCTGGTCTTCCTGGCCCCGTCGATCGACGCGGGCCGCCGCTCCGACCTGGCCATGGACGGCTCCGACCTGGCCGCCGCCGCCGTCACCGCGGCGCTGATCGCCACCCTGGTACGGATCGGGGCGGTGCTCACCCCCGACGGGCAGCTCGTGGTCGCCGCCGCGCTGGTGGCGGTGGTCGCCGTCGCGGCCCGGGCGATGCCCGAACAGTGGCGGCGCGGGCCGATCCTCGGGCTCGCCGTCGGCGGCACCCTGATCGGGCTGCTCGCCGGCTGGAGCGCGCTGCGTGGCGGGTGGGGCGTGCTGGCCACCCCGGGCCCGATCTGGGCCGGCGACCTGTCCGGGTGGCCGGCCGCGCCGGTCGGCGGGTCCACCTGGCAGGCGCCCGTCGCGTTGGCGCTGCTCGGCGTCGCGGCCGGGGTGCTGCTGCCGGCCCCCTGGAAGTACGACGTCTCCGGCGTCGCCGCCGTCCTGGCCACCATCGGGACGCCGGCCGCCTTCGACCTGCCCTGGTGGTCGCCGGTGCTGGTCGGCCTGGCCGTCGCCACGGCCTTCGGCACGGCCGCGGCGGCCTCGATCGACCCGCGCGCCGGGCTGTCCCGGGCCACCGTGGCCGGGGCCGTCGCCCTGCACGCGGCCGGCGCCGGTCTGGTCCGGCCGTGGACGACCGCGCTGGCGCTGGGCGGCATCGCGCTGCTCGGCGTCGTCGTGGCCACCCTTGCTCGGGTGTTCGCCGCCCCGCTGGTCGAGGACGTCGACACCGAGGGGATGCCGCCGCACCTGGTGCAGGTCGGTGGGGCCGCCGCCGGGGCCGCGCTGCTCGCGTTGCCCGGCGCGGTGGCCGCCCTGGCCGTCGAGTTCGGCCGGTCGCCCGAGGTGGTGCTGACCGCCGCGCTGGCCGCGTCCAGCCTGGGCCTGGCCGCGATCGCCGCGGTCCGCCGGCAGGTGCCGCAGTACCTCCCGTACGCCAGTGCGGCCGTGGTGGGCGGCGCGACGGTCAGCGCGGTCGCCGCGATCGTGACCGGCCTGCCCGCCGGCGTGTACGCGGCGGCGGGCGCGCTGCTCGGGGTGCTCGCCGAGCTGGTCCGCGCCGCCACCGTCCCGCCGGCCGGCTCGGCCCAGCCGGTCCGGCGCTGGTCGGTGCTGCTCGACGGCGCCCTGCGCCGGGCGCCCGACGACGATCCGGCGGTGGCGCGCTGGCGGGTCAGCCCGGCTGCCGGGGCGCTGGCCGCCGCAGCGCTGCCGACCGCGCTGGCCGTGGCCTCGCTCGCCCCCACGCTGGTGGTGGCGCTGGTCGAGCCGTACCGGTCGCTGGGCCGGGTGTGGCAGGGGCCGCCGCCGGAGCTGATCGTCCCGCCCGCCGGCGCGGTCGACCCGGCGCACGTGCTGACCGCGCTGCTGCTCACCGCGACCGCGGCGCTGGCCGCCGTCGGGTTCAGCGGCGGGCAACGGTCCCGGGCCGTGCCGGTGGTGCTGCCCGGCGCGGCGATGACCCTGCTGATCACCCCGATCGCCCTGGGGCACGGCTGGCCGGTGAGCACGCTTGCGGCGCTGTCGGTGTTCACCATCTCGATGCTGGGGCTGGCGCTCACCCCGCCTCCGCCCCTGGCGGAGCGGGCCCGGTCGCTGCGCACCGCCCGGGTGCTGGTCTTCGTCATCGGGCTGGCCGGCGGCGGGGCGGGGCTGCTCGGCAGCCTGGCCACCCGGGAGCTGACCCTGTTCACCCTGGGCGGGGCGATGGGCGTCGGCATCGTCGCCGCCCTGTACGGCACCACCCAGCGGGCCCGCATCCTGGGCTGGTTGTTCGCCTCGCTGATGGCGCAGTTGTTCGTCCTCGTCGCCGGCCTGGTGGCCGGGCTGGCCGCGGTCTGGTCCGCGTTCGGGGTGCTGGCGGTCGGGGCGGCCCTACAGGTGTTCGCCGCGACCCTGCCCCGGCTGCGCCGCCCCGAGGCGCAGCGCGAGGCGGCCACGGTGGAGTGGAGCGGGTACGCCGCCGCGCTGATCGCCCTGGCGCTGGCCTTCGACTCGCCCCGGCACATCGCCGCGCTGCTGGCCGCCTGGGGCGCCGTGCTCGGGGTGGCCGCCGCCCGGCCGGGCCGTCGGCCGGTGGAGCGGCAGATCCTGTTCTGGGCGGTGGTGTTCTGCGAGATCGTCGCCTGGTGGATCCTGATGCGGGTCGCCGACGTGGCGCTGCCGGAGGCGTACACGCTGCCGTTCGCGGCGCTGGCCCTGCTGGTGGGGGTGCTGGAGCTGCGGCACCGGCCTGACCTGTCGAGCTGGGTGGCGTACGGGCCGGCGCTGGTCGCCGCGTTCGTGCCGACCCTGGCGATCGTGCTGGCAACCGACTCCAACATGCTGCGCCAGGTGCTGCTGCTGCTCGGCGCGGTGGCGGTGTTGATCTTCGGCACCACCAGCCAGCAGCAGGCCCCGGTGATCGTCGGGGCGGCCGTCACCGCCATCGCGGCGATACACGCGCTGTTCAGCCTCGGCCCGTGGCTGGTGCTGATCCCGGCCGGGCTGGTCCTGCTGGTCCTCGGTGCGAGCAACGAGCGCCGACGCCGCGCCCAGGAGCGCCTTCAGACGGCGCTGCGCGGCATGCGCTGAGGCGCATAAGAGGCCACCGATCCGACGCCCGCCCGCTGCCGGCCCCGTCGGTGCTGGAACAACTGGCCCGAAACGGCCACAGAGCACCGCCCTTCATCAGAAAAGCTGCGGACCAGGACGAGTGCAATTCTTGACAGGAATCGACGCAATGCCCGGCAGGCGAGAATTCGGCCGGGATGACACCGCATCGGGGAGTTCACCGACAGACCCCCCACAAACAGTCAACCTGACACGCGGTAAATATTGCGACTACTTGCGGTGAGTGTTGCGGCCATGCTAATTTCCTATCCGCCAAGAGTTTGGCGAACGTCAATATGCAGGCCACCTTGCAGACGCGCCTGCGAAAGGAGCCCCATGAGCCGAATCAAACGGACTTTCCTGGCGGCCAGCCTTGCTCTCGCCACCGCCACGGCCGGCATCCTCGTCAACACCTCTCCCGCTTCCGCCGCGCCGGTCTACACCGCCATCGTCAACCGGGTCAGCGGAATGTGCCTGGACGTTCCGGGCGGGACCACCGAAAACAAGAAGGCTGTCCAGCAGTATCACTGCAACGGCGGCGCCAACCAGCAGTGGGAGTACATCCCGGGCCCGTACGCCGGCTACGGCCAGCTACGCAACATCGCCAGCCAGAAATGCCTCGACGTCCGCGATGAGTCCCCCTCCCCCGGTGCCGTGATCCAGCAGTACACCTGCATCAGCGGAACCAATCAGCAGTGGACCTTCACCAGCACCGGAAACCTGCAGGTACTGCACAGCGGCGGCTGCGCCCGCGCGGTGAGCCTGGCGTACAAGACGGGGATCGAACAGGGCGTCTGCACCTGGGGGTACGTGTTCTGGGACGCATACCTCTGACCCAGGCAGATGCACCGCCCCACCATTCTTCACACCCGAGAACAGGGCGCACCGACGACCATCCCGGAATTCAGACGCCCTCATCCAGGAATGGCTCCAGCGAAAACCCCGAACAGCCCGCAGAGGAGCGCCATGTCCAATTTCAGACGTAGCCTGACCGTCGCCGTCGTCGCCATCCTCACCACAGCCCTGGGCGCAATTGGTGGCTCGGCGCCGGCGTCCGCGAAGGAGTCCGCCTCGCTGGCCGGCGTGAGCATCGTCAACCGAGCGAGCGGAATGTGCCTGGACGTGCCCGGCGGTTCCACCGAGAACAAGCTGCAGGTCCAGCAGTACAACTGCAACGGTGGCGTCAACCAGCAGTGGGAGTACCTACCCGGCGCGTACGCCGGTTTCGGCCAACTGCGTAACGTGGCCAGCCAGAAATGCCTCGACGTCCGCGGCACCAGCACCTCGCTCGGTGCGGTCGTCCAGCAGTACATCTGCATGGACGTGCCGAACCAGCAGTGGTCCTACTCGTCGGGCACCGGGTACCTGATGGCCCTGCACAGCGGGATGTGCGCGGGCGTGTACAGCCTGGTGTACAAGGAGAAGGTCTACCAGGCGGTCTGCGGTGGCGGCAGTCAGCTGGTCTTCACCACCTGGAACGCCAGCATCTAGCGAAACGCGCACCCAGCCCGGCCGCGACCACGCGCCGGGCTGAGTGTCGCGGGCCGTTAACGGTCAGCCCAGCGAGGCGTGCAGGGCGGCCTCCTTCTCGGCGACCAACTCCTCCAGGCTCTCCTGGTAGGCGACCATGCGCGCCCGCAGCTCATCGTCGGCGGCGGCCAGGATGCGGACGGCGAGCAGCCCGGCGTTGCGGGCGTTGCCGATCGACACGGCGGCCACCGGCACGCCGGCCGGCATCTGGACGATGGACAGCAACGAGTCCATCCCGTCGAGGTACTTCAGCGGCACCGGCACGCCGATCACCGGCAGCGGGGTGACGGACGCGACCATGCCGGGCAGGTGGGCGGCCCCACCGGCCCCCGCGATGATCACCTTGAGCCCCCGGTCGGCGGCGGTGCGGCCGTACTCGATCATCTTGCCGGGGGTGCGGTGGGCGGAGACCACGCCGACCTCGTAGCCGACCCCGAACTCGGCCAGGGTCTCGGCGGCGGCCTTCATGGTCGGCCAGTCCGAGTCGCTGCCCATGATCAACCCGACGGTGCTCATGCTGGTCCGCCTCTCGTCGACGACTGCGGGGGTCGCAGGCTCACTGGTGGCCCTCGCGGAGCCAGCGGGCGGCCCGGACGGCCCGCGCCCGTACGTCGTCCAGGTCGGCGCCGAGCACCGTGACGTGGCCGATCTTGCGGCCGGGGCGCACCTGCTTGCCGTACAGGTGGACCTTCGCGCCCGGCTCGGCGGCGAAGAGGTGGTGCAGCCGCTCGTCGATCGACATCCCGCCCGGCTCGCCGCCGAGCACGTTCGCCATCACCACCACCGGGGCGGTCAGCGCGGTGTCCCCCATCGGGTAGTCCAGCACGGCCCGCAGGTGCTGCTCGAACTGCGAGGTCCGGGCCCCCTCGATCGTCCAGTGACCCGAGTTGTGCGGGCGCATGGCCAGCTCGTTGACCACCAGCCCGGCCGGCGTCTCGAACAGCTCCACCGCGAGCAGGCCGACCACGCCGAGCGCGGTGGCCAGGTCGATGGCGAGCTGCTGGGCGGCGACGGCCTGCTCCTCGTCCAGGCCCGGCGCGGGGGCGAGCACCTCGACGCAGATCCCGTCGACCTGCACCGTCTCCACCACCGGGTACGCGGCGACCTGCCCGAACGGCGAACGGGCCACCTGCACGGCCAGTTCCCGGCGCAGCGCCACCCGCTCCTCGACGATCAGGCTGGTCCCCCCGGCGAGCAGGGTGGCGGCCAGCTCGGCGGCCTGCGCGGCGTCGTCGACCAGCCAGACGCCCCGGCCGTCGTACCCGCCCCGGGCCGCCTTCAGCACCACCGGCCAGCCCTGGGCCTCGCCGAAGGCAACCAGGTCGGCGGGCTCGGCCACCGGGCACCACACCGGGTTCGGTGCGCCCAGGTCGGCGAGGCGCTCCCGCATGATCCGCTTGTCCTGCGCGTGCAGCAGCGCATCGGCCGGCGGGAAGAGCTTCACCCCCTCGGCCGCGAGGGCGCGGATGTGCTCCGTCGGCACGTGCTCGTGGTCGAAGGTGACCACGTCGCAGCCCTCGGCGAAGGCGCGCAGGGCGGCGAGGTCGGTGTGGTCGCCGTACCGGACGTCGGCGGCGACCAGGGCCGCGCCGTCGTCCGGGGCCTGCGCGAGCACGCGCAGCGACTGACCGAGGGCGATCGAGGCCTGGTGGGTCATCCGGGCCAGCTGGCCGCCCCCCACCATGCCGACAACAGGCAGACCGGTTCGGGTATCCATCTCGCCCGCCAGCCTAGCGGCGGCGTCCCGACCGCCCCGGGCCGAGGTCCGGGGCGGTCGGGGCGGCCCTCACAACTGGGCGCGGAGGTCCTCGACCGTGGTGACCGGGCGCTGGCAGACAAAACCCCGACAGACGTACGCGGTGGGTCGGCCGTCGACCAGCGGCCGGTCGGCCAGCAGCGGCACCCCGGGCTGGTCCGGGCGGCCCGCGACGACCACCGCGCCGGGCGGGGCGTGCCGGTACGCGGCGGCGACGAGCGGGTCGCCGGCCGGGTCGTCGGTCACCACGGCGATCTCGTACGGGCCGGAGAGCAGCGCCTCCCCGACGGTGGCCGCGTACCCGGTGAACCGGGCGTGCCGGGCGACGATCGGGGCGACCGTGGCGAGGGCGGCCTCGGCGGCCTCCCGGTACCGGTTCTCCCCGGTCAGGGCCGCGTACGCGACCAGGGCGGCGACGATCGCCGACCGGCCGGACGGGGTGGCGTTGTCGGTCGGATCGGCCGGCCGGGTGACGAGCTGCTCGGCGTCGTCGGCGGTGTCGTAGAACCCGCCGCCCGGGGCGACGAACCGGGCCAGCGCGGTGTCCAGGAGCCCGCCGGCCAGCTCCAGCCAACGCCCCTCGCCGGTGACCTGGTGCATCGCGCAGAACGCCTCGGCCACGCAGCCGTAGTCCTCCAGCACCCCGGCCGGCGCGCCGACCACCCCGTCCCGGGAGACCCGGCGCAGCCGGCCGTCGACCAGGTGCACGGTGGCCAGGTGCTCGGCGGCGTCCCGCATCGCGCCGTCGGCGACGATGGTGACGCCCTCCAGCAGGTTGGCGGCGGCCTCGTCCCCGCCGGCCGCCCCCTGCGCCTCGACGAGGCGGACGAACTCGGCGATCGCGGTGATCGCCAGGCCGTTCCAGGCGGCCACCACCTTGTCGTCGCGGGCGGGCTGGGGGCGGTTGTCCCGGGCGGCCAGCAGCCGCCGGACGACGTCCTGCCACCGGCCGCGCACCGCCGGATCGGCGTCGTCGACGTCCCGGGCCAGCCGCAGCACGCTCATCCCGTGTTCGAAGGTGCCGGACTCGGTGACCGCGAAGAGGTCGGCGGCCCAGCGGCCGTCCTCCTCACCCAGCACCTCGACGAGCTGGGCCGGGGTCCAGGCGTAGGTGAGCCCCTCGACGCCCTCGGTGTCGGCGTCGAGCGCGGAGGCGAAGCCCTCGCCGGGGCGGTGCAGCTCGTCGGCGAGGAACCGGGCGACGTCCCGGGCCACCCGGGCGGCCAGCGGGTCGCCGGTGAGCCGCCAGAGCTGGGTGTAGACCCGCAGCAGCAGGGCGTTGTCGTAGAGCATCTTCTCGAAGTGCGGCACGGTCCAGTGCCCGTCGACCGAGTACCGGGCGAAGCCGCCGGCGAGCTGGTCGTTGATGCCGCCCCGGGCCATCGCCTCGGCGGTGTGCCGGGCGATCTCCAGGCTCTCGGCGGAGCCGGTGCGCTGGTGGTGACGCAGCAGGAAGAGCAGGTTCATGTGCGGCGGGAACTTCGGTGCGCCGCCGAAGCCACCGTTGCTCCGGTCGTACTCCCTCGTGAGCTGGGCGGCGGCGTCGTCGAGCAGTTCGGCGGTGAGCGGGGCGGTCGGCCCGCCGACGGCCTGCGCCCCGCCGATCGCCTCGACCACGGCTGAGCCCTGCCGGAGCACGGCCTCGCGCTGCTCCCGCCAGGCGGTGCCGACCGACTCCAGCAGCCGGACGAAGTTCGCCTTGGGGAAGTACGTGCCGCAGAAGAACGGGGTGCCGTCCGGGGTGGCGAAGACCGTCATCGGCCAGCCGCCCTGCCCGGTCATCGCCTGGGTCGCGGTCATGTAGACGGCGTCCACGTCCGGCCGCTCCTCGCGGTCCACCTTGATCGCCACGAAGCCGTCGTTGAGCAGCTTCCCGACGCCGGCGTCCTCGAACGACTCGTGGGCCATCACGTGGCACCAGTGGCAGGCCGCGTAGCCGACCGAGATCAGCACCGGCACGTCGCGCCGCTTCGCCTCGGCGAACGCCTCGTCGCACCACGGCCACCAGTCCACCGGGTTGTCGGCGTGCTGGAGGAGGTACGGGCTGGTGGCGCTGGCGAGTCGGTTCACCGGACGACCATATCCAGCCCGCGGTGCGGCGGCACCCCGGTCCTCCGAGGACGGCCGATGCGACTAATCGTCATATTGACATGAACCGGCTTCACGCCTACCGTCGACTTATCGTCAAACTAACGTAAACAGGTTCGGCCGCTGCGGGCGTCGGGTCCGCGGGAGCCGAAGGCCGCGACCGGCCGCCTTCCCCGTACACCACCCCGGCCCCTCCCCCGGGCCACGACTGTCCACGGACGGAGCACCATGACCAATCACGCGCCGACCGGCCCGACAGCGGCCCCGCCGGCCCCGCCCCACTTCCCACCGCCGGTCGCCTCCAACGCCACCCGGCACCTCTGCGCCGGGGCGTACCTGGACGAGGACTTCCAGCGCGCCAGCCTTGCCGAGGTCTACCACCAGCGGGCGCGCCTGGTCGCCCCGTCGTACGGCTTCGACCTGGTCGCCGTGCTCGGGCAGTGCCTACAGGCCCGCCGGATCGCCGTCCTGCGGGACATGGCGATCATCGGGATGCTGCTGTTCGCGACCTGCGTGTCCGTGACGGCGATGATCTTCACCATCGGGCTGCTGATCTCGCTGTATCTGCTCACCTCCACTCAGCGGGGGATCCGGGAGATCGCGCGGGAGTTGCGCCGGGGCGGCTCCGCCAACGTCGGCATCATCATCGGCCGTTCGATGGCCTTCCTGTTCCGCGTCCTCGGGGCCATGGTCGCGTTCAGCCTGCTCAGCATGCCGATAGCCCTGCTCACCGCACTGGACATGACAGGGATCTACTACGTGGACCTCCCCCTGGAGATCCTCATGACGCTGCTGGCGCTCACGTTCGCGCCGCCGTTCGTGGCGAACCTCATACACCAGCACCAGCTCGAACAGTTCGCCCCCGGCCGGACGCCGCCCGTGCCGGCCCGCTCCCGCCGGTTCGACGAGATCCGGCGGCAGGAGAGCGGCAACACCATCGTCTTCTCCGGATACCACCCGTTCGTCGGCTCCGGCATCGTGCTGAAGAACTGGGGTTTCGCCGAGCGACTGGTCCGCGCCGGCGACCCCCTGACCGGCGTGGCCGCCGAGTCGGAACGGGAGTTCTCCACCGCACCCTTCAGCGCCGTCGAGCTGGTCGCCCACCTGCGGGACGAACTCAACGCGCTGGCCTACGGGCGGGAACCCGAGGAGCAGCTCCCCGGGCTGACCGTCGCCGACCGGATCCTGCTCGCCGGCACCGAGGTCGCGCACCTCGTCCCGTACACCGATCCCGCCCACTTCCCGACGGTCATCCGCAACCCCACCGCGCCGGCCCGGCACTTCCTGGTCTGCCAGGTGGTCTCCTGGCGCGGTGAGCTGGTCGCCACGGTCTACGTGCACGTGGCGGTCCAGGGCAGGTCGCTCTACATGGAGCTCACCTCGACCGCGCTGCCGCCCTGCGACGAGCGGTACCGGGTGGTCGACCAGGTCGGCGGGACCGGCCCGGCGGCCTTCCTGCGGGCCGGGGCCCGAGGGCTGCTCGATGCGCCCGTCATCATCGGTCGTGCCCCGCTCAACCTCCTCCGGGCCGGGCTGGACGCCCTGGTGAACTCATCCTGGTTCCTGGCCGGCGGGCCACCCCGACCCGGGTACGACCGCGGGGCGCGGGTGAGCGTCCGGGAACTCGGGATGGCCGGTGACACCCGCCACCACCTCCAGACCCAGGAGATCGACAAGCACCAGCGGATCATCGAGCGCCGGGTGCTCGCCGCCACGCTCGACTTCTTGGAAAGCCGCGGGGTGGACACCAGCGAGTACCGCCAGCGGGCCACGACGCTGCTCAACGCAGGCACGGTCGTCTCCGGCGGGAGCCTCACCGTGCACGGCGATCTGAAGAGCACCCAGACGAACACCGCCCGCCCGCGGAGGGGAACGGAACGATGAACACGTACCAGGCCCACAACATCGGTCTACAGGTCACTGGCGGCACCATCTCGGTCGGTGGTGACATCCACGCCGCACAGCACAACCACCCGGCCGCCGCACGGGCGACCCTCGGGGCCGGCGGTGGTCGGGCTGACCGGCCCACCGACGTCGGGATCCTCACCGTGCTGCGGGAGGAGATGGCGGCGGTGGTCGACGTGCTGAGCCGGGCGCACGACCACCGGGTCGAGCAGGTGTACGGGGGCGCCACGGTGCACCGGGCCACCTTCGCCGCCGAGGGCGGCCCGGTCCGGGTGGTCGCCGCCCAGGCCCTCGAACCCGGCACGCACTCCGCCGCGCTCGCCTACCAGCAGCTCCGCCGACGCTTCGCGCCGCCGCTCGTCCTGCTGGTCGGCATCGCCGGTGGGGTCCACGCGGACGTGGCGGTCGGCGACGTGGTCCTCGCCGACGAGGTGATCTGGTACGACAGCCGTCGGGAGACCGGGGACGGCCCCCGCCGCCGGGGGCGGATCCAGGCGACCGCGCCGGTGCTGCGGCACCGGGTGAGCGACTTCCTGGTCCGGCACGGCAAGGTCGTCCGTCCCGAGTCGGGCGGGGAGTTCCGCATCCACCGGGGACCGGTCGGCTCGGGCAACGCGGTGGTGACCGACGCCGGATCGAACGTCCGGGCCTGGCTGGCCGAGGTGCACGAGAAGACCCTGGCCGTGGAGACCGAGGCGGGCGGGGTGGCCCAGGCGTGCTACGAGGAGATCGCCGACGACCGGGCGCTGCGCGGCTGGATGACCGTCCGGGGCATCTCGGACCGCGCCGACCGGCACAAGGGGCACACCGACCACGCGCTGGCGGCCCGGCACGCCGCACTGGTCACGGCACGGCTCCTGCCGTACCTGCGCCTGGTCGAGGACGAGCGGTGACCGGCGTCGACGCCCCGCGGCGGACCGGAGCGGCCCCGGACGCCCCCAGGAGGGCGGCCCTGCGGGGCAGGCTGACCGGCCGGGATCTGGAGGCATACCTCGTCTCCGGTGCGGCGCTGGTCGTCGGCGCGCTCAGCCTGCTCGATGTGACCAGCCCGGAGGTGGTCGCCGCCACCACCCTGGCCGTTCTCGGCGTGATCACCTTCGACCTGCTGACCGGACGTCGGCGGCTGCGGCGTGTCGAGTCCGCCCTGCGCACGCTGGCCGGCAACCTCCGCGCGGACGGGGTCGAGTCGATGGACCGGCTGATCAGCACCGCCGTGCCGGGCGCGGCGGCCGGGCTGGCCGGCGCGCGGGACATCCGGCTGGTCGGGGTGACCCTGAACCGGACGGTCCGCAGTCACCTGGACGAGCTCCGGCAGCAGTTGGCCGCCGGCGGAACGGTGCGGATCGCGCTCATCGATCCGGCCGGCCCGGCGCCCGACGAGGCGGCCCGCCGCAACGGTCTGGACGTCGAGGGCGGTCGCGAGGTCTTCGAGCACCGCATCCAGCCCACCATCGACCTGTTGGACTACCTGGCGGCGCAGACGGCCGGCGCCGGGCGACTGGAGGTCCGGCTGCTGCGCTTCGTCCCCGCCTTCGGCATGATGCTGGTCGACCCCGAGCAGCCGACCGGGCGGATCTCGGTCGACATCTACTCGCACCGACCGGACGGGCGCGAGGCGACGGTCACGCTCCGCCCCGACCGCGACCCGGTGTGGTATCGGCACTTCGCCCGGGAGTTCGACCGGATCTGGGCCAGCGGCCAGGCCCGGGAATGACCCGCTCCTCACCTGGTCGACGCCCATCCGGCGCCCGTAGGCAGGGCCGATACCCTTCCGGTGTGTCCGACCGGCCGACCGACTTCCACATCGCCATCGACCTGGCGATCCTCACGATCCGTGACGGTCAGCTGGCGGTCCTGCTCATCGAACGCGGCAAGTCACCGTTCGAGGGTCGGGCCGCGCTGCCCGGCGGCTTCGTCCGGGACGGCGAGGACCTGGACGGCACGGCGGTACGGGAACTCTCCGAGGAGACCGGGCTCGACGGCCGGGCGCTGCACCTGGAGCAGGTCCGCACGTACGCCATGCCGGGGCGGGATCCGCGCGGCGCGGTCGCCTCGGTCGCGTACCTGGCCATCGCCCCGGATCTGCCGGTGCCGGTGGCCGGCACCGACGCGGCCCGGGCCCGGTGGGAGCCGATCGACCACGAGCGGCTGGGCGACGGCTGGCTCGCCTTCGACCACGACACCATCCTGGCCGACGCGCTCGAACGGGCCCGGGCCAAGCTGGAGTACTCGCCCCTGGCCACGGCGTTCTGCGGCGAGACGTTCACCATCGGCGAGTTGCGCGCGGTCTACGAGGCCGTCTGGCAGGTGGACCTCGACCCGCGCAACTTCCACCGCAAGGTCACCGGGGTGAGCGGGTTCGTGGTGCCCACCGGGGAGCGGCGCAACCCGCCCACCGGCCGGCCGGCGGCGCTGTACCGGCGCGGCGACGCGACCATGCTCCACCCGGCGATGCTGCGCCCCGGCACCGGTCGACAGTAGACCCCCGCATCCCCACCACGGCCTCGCCGCGGCTGGCTCAGCTCGGCGGCTCGCCGTAACATGAACCTTCATGGTCCGTTCCGCACCGACAGAACCTCCGGCTCGCCGGCTCACAGACGGCACTGTCGCCTTGCGGCTTCGGCAGACTTCCGACCTTGACGCGATCGCCGCAGCAAGCCACGACTCCGAAACCCGTCGGTGGCTGGACGACGAGCCGATGAGCGGGGAGGCGCGACGCACGAGCTTGGCCCGAACCGATGAGGCATGGCGAAGCGGCAGGGGTGCCCCGTTGGTGATCGTGGACGCTGTGACCGACGAGCCCGTTGGGATCATCAACCTTCAGTTCCAAAGCGATGACGTCGCCACGGTCGCGTACAGCGTGTTCCCTGAGAACCGTGGACAGGGTGTCGCCCCAAGGGCCGTACGGCTGCTGGCGCGCTGGGCGTTGTCCGACCTTCGGGTCAAGCGGCTGGGCCTTGAGGCGGACGACGAAAACAGCGCATCGATCAGGGTGGCGGAGAAGTGTCACTTCCAGTACGTCGGCACCCGCATCGAGACGCTGGAGGATGGTGAGCAGAAGACCAAGGTCATCTTCGCCCTTGAGGGCTCAATTCCGCCGTTGGATGACTAGTGCTCGCCTTTGAACGTTGGTTGGGTAACCCCTCAGGAGGCGCCGTCGGCGCGCAGCGGGAGAACCTTCGGCCGGGCGGTGTTCAGCAGTGACCCGAGCACCGCGCCGATCTTGTCGGCCGGCATCGGCTTGAAGAAGTGGTACCCCTGGGCCGCCGTGCAGCCCAGCTCGGCCAGCGCCAGCCGCTGCTCGGCGGTCTCCACGCCCTCGGCGACCACCCGCAGGCCGAGCTCGTGGGCGAGCCCGACGGTCGCCCGGACGATCGCCGCCGCCTCCGGCGAGTCAGCCATCCGGATCACGAAAGACCGGTCGACCTTCAGCTCGTCCACGGCGATCCGGGTCACGAACGCCAGCGACGAGAACCCGGTGCCGAAGTCGTCCACCGCGAGCTGCACGCCCATCGACCGGAGCGTGGCGAGCACCTCGTCGATGATCTCCAGCTCGCTCATCACCACGGTCTCGGTGATCTCCAGCACCAGCCGGCGCGGCGGGACCTGGTGTCGGCGCAGCGCCTCGCCGATCTCCGCCGGCAGCCGGGGGTCGAGCAGGCTGCGGGCCGACAGGTTGACCGAGATCGGCACGTCCAGACCCGCGCGGGCCCAGTCGGCGGCCACCCCGAGCGCCTTGTCCAGCACGTACCGGGTGAACGTGCCGAGCTGCTCGCTGTTCTCCACCGGGCGGATGAAGTCGGTCGGGCCGAGCCACCCACGGCGGGGGTGCCGCCAGCGGATCAGCGCCTCCACCCCGGTCGGCGCGCCGGTGGCCAGGTCCACCGCCGGCTGGAGGGCCAGCACGAGCTGGTCGTCGGTGGCCAGCGCCTCCCGCAGCTCCGCGAGCAGCGCGAGCTGGTCGGTGCTCGCGGCGTCCCGGGAGCTGTCGTACGCGGCGACGCTGCCGCCGCCCTCCTTGGCCTGGTACATCGCGATGTCGGCCCGGCGCAGCAGCTCGGTCATGTCGGCGGTGCCCGCGTCGGCGACCACCACCCCGACGGAGACCTCGACGGACATCCGCACCCCGGCCACCTCGGTGGGGGCGGCCAACCGCTCGGCGATCTCCCTGGCCTGGCGCAGCGCGTACGCCATCGGGGCGGTCCGGCCGCCGAGCACCGGGACGTTGGTCAGCAGCATGGCGAACTCGTCGCCGCCGAGCCGGCCCAGCAGGTCGCCCGAGCGGGTCAGCGCGCCGAGCCGGTTGGCGCTCAGCCGCAGCAGCTGGTCGCCGGCGGCGTGCCCGAGGGTGTCGTTGACCTCTTTGAACTGGTCGATGTCGAGCAGCAGCAACGCCACCGGGTGGTCGTGGGCGCGCTGCCGCAGCGCCTGGTCGCCCTTGCCGAGCATGGCGGCCCGGTTGAGCAGCCCGGTGAGCGGGTCGTGCACCGCCTCGTACGACGATCGGGCGGTGACCAGCCGCAGCTCCCGGTGGGTGGCGGCGTCGTGCAGGGCGGCGGCGAGGGCGTCGGAGAATGCGGCGACGGCGTCCTGCTCGCGGGCGCTGGGCGGCGCGGTACGGGGGAAGCGGACCCGCAGCTCGCCGACCCGGGTGGCACCGACGGTCAGCGACCGGACCAGCTCATGCGCGTCGGGGCCGGATCGGGCGGGCGGGCCGATCTCCCGGTCGACCACCTGGCCGCCGGTTTCGCCCCGGTAGCGCCGCCACCGGCCGTCGCCACGGGCCACGTCCACGTCGACCAGCTCGGCACCGAAGAGGGTCAGCGCGCCGGTCACCGCGGCGGTGGCGACGCCCCGCTCGTCGAGCTGGTTGAGCGCGGCGGTGGCCTCGGCGAAGGCCCGCCAGCTGCGCCGCTCCTGGTCGGCGCCGAGCCGGTGCCGGTAGGTCTGCTGGAGCAGCCAGAGTACGGGCGGGAGCAGCAGCAGCCAGCGGGCGTCGATCTCCAGCAGCGCCACCACGCCCAGGCCGACGGCCACGTTCCCGACGAACATCAGCAGCTTGCCGCGCAGCGCGGCGAGCAACGGCGGGCCCAGCGGCACGCCGTGCCGCAGCGCCACGGTGACCCCGCCCAGCCAGGCGCTGACGAGCAGGTACGTCATCGAGCCGGCCACCAGGGCCGGCGCCAGCTCCGGCGTGGGGGCCGCCAGCAGGGGCGTGCCGATGGCGGTGGCGACGGTGACGGCGAGGGCGGTCGCGGCGGTCAGCGAGGTCGCGATACGGACGGTCTCCAGCGGCGGCCGGCGGTCGGCGGCCAGGGACAGCCCCGTCCAGGCCGCCCCCGCGCCGAGCAGCGTGGCGGCCGGGAGCCAGCCGGCGGGCACGAGGTAGAGGCAGACGATGAGCGCGGCCTCACCCCAGGTGATGCTGACCATCCCGGAGCCGGCACGGAACCGCAGCCGGGCGAGCTGGGCCACGGCGAACGCCGCGACGCCGATGCCGAACCGGGCGGGCCCCGGGAGCGGGTCGTCGGCCGGCAGGCCCGTCGGAAGGGTGAGGCCGACCACCGCTGCCGCCAGGGCGGTCAGGGCAACGGCGGCCGTCAGCAGCAGGACCCGGCCCGGGGTGCCGCGCAGGCCGAGCCGGTCGAGCCGACCGCCGGCCCTGCCGGAGGTCACCGACCTCTCCCGTCCGCAGGTCGTCGCACGGCACGGCGGGCAGCCGTCGCTGACCCGGTCATCGGTGCCCCCTCCCGCGCGCGCTCGGGGACTTTTGGTCCCCCGGCGGAAGGCTAAGCCAAAGCCGGTGGCCGCAACAGGGGGCGACAGCCGGGTTCGGCGTGAATCACGCGCGGATCACACGTTTCAGCCCTGCTGGGGCCGCTTGGGAGCGTTCGGGCGTGACTCCTGCCCCACAGTCCCGTCTGTCGGATCGACGACTCCCGCTTCGACCCGGCCCGCTTCGACGCCGTCCGGCCCCGGGAACCGGTCGGGCAGCCGGCGCAGCCGGGCGTTCATGTTGCGGATCAGCAGCACGGTGGCGGCGGCCAGCACCAGGATGAGGAAGAGGCCCATCGGACCGGCGAGGCCACCCGTGCGGGTGTCACCGAAGTTGTTCTCCGCGAGCACCTGAGCAGCGGTCAGCATGACGTTCCTCCGTTGTGCGGCTGGTGACCAGGGTAACCCGCCGCCGGATCAGCGGGCATGAGCCGTCTCGCGCACCCCGGCGAAGAGGTCCGACTCGGGCAGCGGGCTGTCGACCACCGAGCGGGCGAGCTGGAAGTCCTCCGTCGGCCAGGCGCGCTGCTGGAGCTCCATCGGCACCTGGAACCAGAAGCCGTCCGGGTCGATCTGGGTGGCGTGGGCCCGCAGCGCGTCGTCGCGGACCGGGAAGTACTCCGCACACTCGACCCGGGTGGTGATCCGGGGGCCCTTGTCGGGGCGGTCATCCCACCGCTTGAGCCACTCCTCGTACGGCGAGGGGATGCCCGCGGCGAGGATGCCCTCGTGCAGCGCCAGGATCTTGCCCTTGGAGAACCCCACGTCGTAGTAGAGCTTGAGCGGCTGCCAGGGCTCACCGAGCTCCGGGTGGCGCGCCGGGTCGCCGGCGGCCTCGAAGGCGGCGACGGTCACCTTGTGGGTCATGACGTGGTCGGGGTGCGGGTAGCCACCCTCCTCGTCGTACGTGGTGACCACGTGCGGGCGGAACTGGCGCATCAGCCGCACCAGCGGGCCGGCGGCGACCTCGACGTCCTGGAGGGCGAAACACCCCTCGGGCAGCGGCGGCAGCGGGTCGCCCTCGGGCAGCCCCGAGTCGACGAAGCCGAGCCACGCCTGATCGACGCCGAGGACCGCGCGGGCCGCGTCCATCTCGGCGCGGCGAATCTCGCCGATGTTGGCCCAGACGTCCGGCCGGTCCATTTTCGGGTTGAGCACGCTGCCGCGCTCGCCGCCGGTGCACGTCACGACCAGGACGTCCACCCCCTCGGCCACGTACTTCGCCATGGTCGCGGCACCCTTGCTCGACTCGTCGTCGGGGTGCGCATGGACGGCCATGAGACGCAGCTGCTCTGCCACTTGCGGCGCTCCTCGTTCGTGCCCACCGGCGCTGACCTGTCGACGGCACGGGCCGACCTGTCATCCTTGACTCGTCATCGCTCGACTCATCATCGGTGACTCAGCACTCGTCCGGTGAGTCAGCGCCGGGCTGGGAAGATGGACTCTGCCATTCTTGCCGATGCCGCCGACAACAACGCCAGGAGATACCCGCCGGTGACCGAGACGCACGCCACAATCACCTCCGGCGCGCCGGTGTTCCCACCGGGCCGCTACGGCCGCCGCCGCCAGCCCGCGCGCCACCGCCCGGCGCTGGTCGCCCTGCTCGTCGTCGCCCTGGCGGCGGCGCTCGGCGTGGCCGCGTTCAGCGAGTACGGCAAGTACGGCGACCCCGACTACGACGCCCAGGTGATCACCTACACCGACATCACCGACTCCCAGGTGGTGGTCGACTTCCGGGTGACCGTTCCGGCGGGCGGCTCGGCGACCTGCGCGCTGCGGGCCCGCTCGCACGACGGCGCCGAGGTGGCCCGCGAGGAGGTGACCGTGACCGCCCCCGCCGGCGCGTCGCTGGTGACCGCCCGGCACCGGCTGACCACCAGCGCCCGGCCCTTCATCGGCGAGGTGGTGCGCTGCCGACCGGCCGGCTGAACTGCCGGGACACCTCGCGCCACGCATACTGCGGGTCCCGTCGTCGGCACCCGCGGTGATCGTCGGCACCCCGACGGGCGGCGCACTGGTAACTTGGTAGCTCACCTGTCAGCCAGTCCGCACAACCGAGGAGACCGCCTGTGTCCAACACTGACAACGAGGCGCCCGCCACCTGGCTGTCCCAGGACGCGCACGACCGCCTCCAGGGCGAGCTCGACGAGCTGATCGCCAACCGGACGGTCATCGCCGCCGAGATCAACGCCCGGCGCGAGGAGGGCGACCTGCGGGAGAACGGCGGCTACCACGCCGCCCGCGAGGAGCAGGGCAAGGCGGAGGGACGGATCCTCTACCTGAAGGAGCTGCTGCGCACCGCCAAGGTGGGCGAGGCGCCGACCGCCGACTCGGTGGCCCCCGGCATGGTCGTCACGATCTACTTCGACGACGACACCGCCGACACCGAGACTTTCCTGCTCGGGTCGCGGGAGATCTCGGCGACGACCGAGCTGACCGTCTACAGCCCGGAGTCGGCGCTGGGCAAGTCGATCCTCGGCACGCGACCCGGGCAGACCGTCACCTACACCGCCCCCAGCGGCGCGGACATCAAGGTGACCGTCGTCAAGTTCGAGCCGTTCTCGGGCTGAGTTACCCCCGACGGTGATCCCCGGGGCCGGCGCGCCGGCCCCGGGGGCCACGGGTCAGGACTCGGCGGCGAAGACCACCTGGTAGCCGCTGGCCCGCAGGGCGCTGATCAGCGTGTCGGAGTGCTCGACGCCCCGGGTCTCCACCGACAGCGCCACCTCCACCTCGCCGAGTCCCAGGTGCGGGTTGGCCCGCTGGTGCTCCACGTCGACGACGTTCGCCCGGTGCTCGGCGATCTCGCTGAGCAGCGAGGCGAGCTGCCCCGGCCGGTCCGAGCAGCGGACGGTGACGCGCAGGTACCGGCCGGCCGCCGCCAGTCCGTGCTCGATCACCCGCAGCAGCAGCAGCGGGTCGATGTTGCCGCCGGAGAGCACCGCCACCACCGGCGTCTCGACCTGCACCACGCCGGCCAGCAGGGCCGCCACGCCCACCGCGCCGGCCGGCTCCACCACCTGCTTGCCCCGCTCCAGCAGCATCAGCAACGCCCGGGAGATGTCCTCCTCGGAGACGGTGACGATCTCGTCGACGAGCTCACGGACGTGGCTGAAGGTGATCTCCCCCGGGCGGCCCACCGCGATGCCGTCGGCGATCGTGCTGAACGCGGGCAGGCGTACCGGCTCGCCGGCAACCAGCGAGGGCGGGTACGCCGCCGCCCCGGCCGCCTGCACGCCGATCAGCCGCACGTCCGGCCGCAGCGCCTTGGCCGCGACCGCCATCCCGGAGATCAGGCCGCCCCCGCCGACCCCGGTGATGATCGTCCTCACGTCCGGGCACTGTTCGAGGATCTCCAGCGCCACGGTGCCCTGCCCGGCGATCACGTCCCGGTGGTCGAACGGGTGGATGAGGACCGCCCCGGTCCGCTCGGCGAAGGCCTGCGCCGCGACCAGCGACTCGTCGACCGTGTGCCCGACCAACTCGATCTGGGCGCCGTACCCCTTGGTGGCGGCGACCTTCGGCAGCGGCGCGTTCACCGGCATGAAGACGGTGGCGTGCGTGCCGACCAGCCCGGCGGCCAGGGCCACCCCCTGCGCGTGGTTGCCGGCGCTGGCGGCCACCACGCCCCGGTCGCGCTCCGCCGCGGACAGCCGGGAGATCCGCACGTACGCCCCGCGCACCTTGTACGACCCGGCGCGCTGCACGTTCTCACACTTGAGCCACACCGGCCCGCCGAGCGCCACGCTCAGCGGGCGGGAGGGCTCCAGCGGGGTGGTGCGGGTGATGCCCGCGAGCAGTTCCCGCGCGGCACGCACGTCGGCGAGACCGACCAGTTCCGTCATGCCCCGATCGTGCCACCCGCCGCCCCGGCGGCCGGCGGCGACACCGCGCTCAACGCGCCCGCTACCTGCGGCGACGGGCCCGTGACGGGCGGCTCCGGGGACACCGCGACCGGGGAGGCTGCGGACACCGACGGCACCGCCCCGGCAACCGGCGCAACGGCGGGCGCCACCGACGGCGACACCCCGGCAGGCGGGGCTGCGGCGGCTGGCGGGGTCTCGGCGGCCGGCGAGGCGGCGGGCTGCGGGGCAGGAGCTCCCGGCCAGCCGTACGGGACGGGGGCGCCCGGCCAGCCGGGCGGGGCCGGCCAGGCGGGGACGGCGAGCGCGATCCGGGCCTGCTGGGCGGCGGTGATCCGGCGGACCAGCACGATCAGCGACGCCGCGGTGGTCAGGCAGGCGGCCAGCGGGACCAGGTTGCGGACCAGTGCGTCCTGGTAGAAGCCGACATAAGCCTGGTAGCCGATGTCGTTGAACGGGTGCTCGGGCAGCCGCTCGTACTCCCGGCTGTCGTTCCAGCTGGCAATCCGCTCGCCGAGGCTGAACACCAGCCAGGCGGCCCACCACACGCCCACCAGGACCGGGGTGCGGGCCCGCCACAGGCTGTCCCGGGCGATGCCCGCCACCACCCGCACCGGCACCACGAAGTTCGCCAGCGGCACCAGCCACCCGGCGATAGCCCAGCCCGGGCCGAGCTGCGGCAGCGCGCCGGGGAACGCGTCCAGGTTCTTTCGGGACCGCCAGGTCCAGATGATCATCAGCACGGCGGCGGTCAGGTAGGCCGCACCGAACGGCAGGATGAACAGCACCTCGAGGAGCACGGCGCCGAGCAGCACGTCGGTGTCCTGCGCCTCGGCGGCGCGGCGGGCCAGCACCGCGCCGACCGCCGGGTAGAACGCCACCAGGGTGTAGAGAACCGCCGTGGCGGCGACGGCGGCCACCACCGCCCGCCCGAGCCCGCCCACCGGGTACGTCGGCACCCCGGGCGCCACGGGCGGCTGCCCGAGCGGGGTACGGCAGGTGGAGCATTCGTTGAGGGCCGGGGATGTCCCGTCCCCGCAGGTCTGGCACCGCATATGGTCCGTCCGGGTGTGTGCGTCGGTCAGGGAGCGCACACGCTAGACGATCAAGCGGTGGCCGGTGACCCCGTCCCGACCCGGGGGTAGCCGGGGGCGTGCCGGGTCCAGGGCGCCTGGAGCTCGAACTGGCCGGCGACGCCGAGCAGCAGCAGCTCCGAGCCGGGCGGGCCGACGAGCTGCACCGCCACCGGCAGCCCGTCGGGGCGGCGGCCCACCGGCACCACGATCGCGGGTAACCCGGCGATGTTCCACGGGGCGGCGTACGGGGCGTACCGGATGCTGGCCTTCATGTTCGCGCTCCAGGACCGGCCGGACCAGCCGGTGGCCTGCGGCGGCGGGCCGGCCAGCGCCGGGGTGAGCAGCAGGTCGACCGAGTGGTCGGCGAAGAAGCCGATCGAGCGCTCGCGCCAGGCGGTCCGGTCGGCCTCCCGGACGTACCCCCGGCGGTGCGCCCACTCCCCCAGCGCGACGTGCCGGCGGCTGCGCCGCTGGAGGTCGCGCCGGTCGAGGCCGGCGGCCCGCACGTCGGCGGCTGCCGCCGCGAACCAGGTGGCGATGCCCTGGAGACCGAGCCGGGTCGGGTAGACCGGGTCGGCGGGGACGGTGTCGTGGCCGGCGGCGGCGAGCAGCCGGCCGGCGGCGGTGACCGCGTCCCGGTTGGGCGCGTCCGGCGAGATGCCGCGCACCGGGGAGCGCAGCGAGACGCCGACCCGCAGCCGATGCGGCGGGACCAGCTTCTCCTGCGGCCGGCCGGCGAGCACCTGGAAGCCGACGGCCGCGTCGGCGACCGTGGAGGTCAGCATGCCGTGCTCGGTCAGGCCGAACCAGTCGTCCGCGCCGAGCTGGCAGGGCACCACGCCCCGGCCGGGCTTCAGCCCGACCAGGCCGCAGCAGGCCGCCGGGATGCGGATCGAGCCGAGGCCGTCGTTGCCGTGCGCCATGGGCACCAGCCCGGCGGCGACCGCGGCGGCGGCCCCGCCGGAGGAGCCACCCGGGGTGCGCCCGGAGTCCCACGGGTTGCGGGTGACCGCGCTGCCGTCGTCGGTGAGCGCCCAGAGGCCGAGCTCCGGCATCCGGGTCACCCCGAGGATCACCGCGCCCGCGCCGCGCAGCCGCCGGACCACCTCGTGGTCGGCCTCCGCCACCGCGCTGCGCACGGCGGCCGAGCCGTTCCAGGTGGGCAGGCCCGCGACCGGGGTGTTCTCCTTGACCGCGACCGGCACCCCGGCCAGCGGCAGGTTCGCCAGTTCCTCCTGCTCGTCGACCTTCTCCGCCTCGGTGATCGCCTCCCCGCCGCGTACCGTGCGGAACGCGGCGAGGTCGGCGTCGACCCGGGCGATGTGGTCGAGGTGGTCGGCCACGACCTGGGTGGCGGAGACGTCACCCCGCCGTACGCCGCGGGCGATCTGCTTCGCGGTCGCACCCACCCAGGTCGGCATGATGTCCTGCACGGCCACCCTCCCCAGCCAGCGGTCAGCCCAGCGCCTGCTCCAAGTCGGCGAGCAGGTCGTCGACCGTCTCGATGCCGACAGACAGTCGCACGAGATCGCCAGGAACTTCAAGCGGCGAGCCGGCAGCACTTGCGTGTGTCATCCGGCCCGGGTGCTCGATCAGGGATTCCACCCCGCCGAGAGACTCGGCGAGCACGAACAACTTTGCCTGGTTGCAGATCTCCACGGCGTGCTCCTCACCGCCGGCGGCCCGGAAGGAGATCATGCCGCCGAACCGGCGCATCTGCTTGGCGGCCACCTCGTGCCCGGGATGCGACGGCAGGCCCGGGTAGATGACCTGACCGACCTTGGCGTGCCCGTCCAGGTACGCGGCGATCCGCTCGGCGTTGTCGCAGTGCCGGTCCATCCGGACGCCCAGGGTCTTGATGCCGCGCAGGGTCAGCCAGGCGTCGAACGGGCCGTTGACCGCGCCCATCGCGTTCTGGTGGAAACGCAGTTCCTCGCCCAGGCCGCGATCGGCCGCCACCAGCGCGCCGCCGACGACGTCCGAGTGCCCGCCCACGTACTTGGTGGTGGAGTGCACCACCACGTCCGCGCCGAGCGCGATCGGCTGCTGCAGGTACGGCGACGCGAAGGTGTTGTCCACCACCAGCAGCGCCCCGGCGTCGTGGGCGACGGCGGCCAGCGCGGCGATGTCGGCGATGCCGAGCAGCGGGTTGGTCGGCGTCTCCACCCAGACGATCCGCGTCACGCCGGGCCGGATCGCGGCCCGCACGGCGTCGACGTCGGAGACCTTCGCCGGGGTGTACGCCAGCCCCCACCGCTCGGCCACCTTCGCGAACAGCCGGTACGTGCCGCCGTACGCGTCGTCCGGGATCACCACGTGGTCGCCCGGCTTGCAGGCGGCGCGCAGCAGGGTGTCCTCGGCGGCCAGGCCGCTGGCGAAGGCGAGCCCGACGGGGCCGCCCTCCAGCGCGGCGAGGCACTCCTGGAGCGCGTCCCGGGTGGGGTTGCCGGAGCGGCTGTACTCGTAGCCCTGCCGGGGCGCGCCGACGGCGTCCTGGGCGTAGGTGCTGGTCTGATAGATCGGTGGGATCACCGCGCCGGTGCGGGCCTCGGGGTCCTGTCCGGCGTGGATGGCGAGCGTGTCGAAGCCGTGACTCATGCCCGAGACGTTAGTCGGTGGGGCGGCGGGGACCCCGGTCAACGCCTCCAGCAGAGAGAGACCTCCGCACGACCGGCGCGACGTCGGCCTTTGCCAGTGGGGTTAGCCTGGCCGGATGGGCGGGTGCGTGTTCTGCGGGATCGTGGCGGGCGACGTGCCGGCGTTCCGGGTGGTCGACGCCCCGGACGGGGTCGCCTTCCTCGACACCCGGCCGGTGTTCCCGGGGCACCTGCTGGTGGTGCCGCGCACCCACCTGGTCACCCTGGCCGACCTGCCGGCGGACGCGCTGGCCGGCTACTTCGGGCTGGTTCAGCGGCTCGCCGTGGCGGTGGAGTCCGGTCTGGGGGCCGGCGGCACGTTCGTGGCGTTGAACAACCGGGTGTCCCAGTCCGTGCCGCACCTGCACACCCACGTCGTGCCGAGGACGAAGGGCGACGGCCTGCGCGGCTTCTTCTGGCCCCGCACGCGTTACGCCGATGACGCCGAAGCCGAGTCCTACGCCGCCCGCATCACGGCAGCCCTCTGACTCGATCCCTCGGCCGCCCTACGAAACCCTCCCAGCCCTCGACGCCCGGTACCCGCCCCCAGGCCCGAAGCCCGCCCTGACGCCGGTGGCGGCCCCGGCGGTGTTGCACGCCTCGCCTCCGCTGCGACGCGGGATCGACTGGGTGCGGGTGAAGTGGGTAAGGAAGGCGGCCCCGGCGGTGTTGCACGCGGGGAGAGGTACGAGAGGAGTTCCATCGTGTTCCTTCGCCGCATGAAGGCCGAACTGCCCACCCCCGACCAGGCCCTGCCCGGCCGCCCGATCGCGATGCCGATCGGCGACCGGCACGAGGTCCTCGGGTCGTCGCTGAAGGGGCCGTTCCCGGAGGGCGCACGGGTCGCCGTCTTCGGCATGGGCTGTTTCTGGGGCGCCGAGCGCCTGTTCTGGGTCCTGCCGGGCGTGCTCACAACCTCCGTCGGCTACGCGGGCGGCATCACGCAGAACCCGACGTACGAGGAGGTGTGCTCGGGCCGCACCGGGCACGCCGAGGTGGTCCAGGTGGTCTACGACCCCGCGAGGATCAGCTACGAGGACCTGCTCAAGGTCTTCTGGGAGAACCACGACCCGACCCAGGGCATGCGCCAGGGCAACGACGTGGGCACCCAGTACCGGTCGGCGATCTACGTCACCGGCGACGACCAGCTCGCCACCGCCCAGGCGTCCCGGGACGCGTTCGCGCCGATCGTGGCGCGGGCCGGCAAGGGCGAGATCACCACGGAGATCGACCGGCTCGGCGACTACTACTTCGCCGAGGACCACCATCAGCAGTATTTGGCGCCGACCAAGAACCCGAACGGCTACTGCAACCACGGGCCGAACGGGCTGAGCTGCCCGGTCGGCGTGGCCCGCACCGCCTGACCGGCGGCTGACGCCGGCCGGCGGTTCCGGCCGGCGTCAGCCCGCCCGCAGGACGACGGTCCAGGTGGTCGTCGTGGTGCTGGCCGCCGCGCCCGTCGCGCTCAGGCCGCCGTACGCGCCGGTCGGGACCGACCTCCCGGAGTCGGCGAGCAGCCCGGTGACCCGGCCGCCGCCGGTCTGCGAGCTGTTGCCGCGCGTCTGGACGCCGGGCGGCGCGGTCAGCGCGGTGGACGTGGAGTCGCCGTGCAGCCAGTACGACACGGCCCACCCCCGCGCGGCGGTCACCGGGGCGGTCGGGGTGACCCGGACGGCGGAGCTGGCCGGGTCGGTGGCCCGGGAGTGCCCGGCGATTGGTCCGGCCGGATCGGTTCCCCGGTACGCGGCGAGCACCAGGTTGCCCTTCGACTGCGAGCCGAGGGTGACCCGTACGGTCGACCCCGCGTCACCGGCGCCGGCGACCTTCCACCAGGCCGTGGTGGTGGCGTAGCCGCCGTCGAGGCGGTCCAACCGGGTCCAGCCGGTGACCCCGGTCGGCTCGCCGGTGGTGGCGTGGGTGTTCTGGCTCAGGAACAGCAGCAGGGCGTCGCCCGCCCGGACACCCGAGGGCACCGCGACGGAGTGGGTCGTGACGTTCGCGTTGGCGGTGGCCTGCCCGACGTACGAGATCAGCTCCGGCAGCGGCGCGACCGTGACGTCCAGCGTGGCGGTGCCGGTGGCGCCCCGGTCGTCGGTGACGGTGAGCGTGACCGGGTAGGTGCCCGCCTCGGCGTACGCGTGGGTGGTGCTCGGGACGCTGTCCGTGTCGGCGGTCGACCCGTCGCCGAAGGCCCAGGCGTGATCCTGGACAGCCCCGTCGGCGTCGGTGGAGCCGGCGCCCGAGAACGTGCACACCAGCCCGGCGCAGGACGGCGCGAGGCGGGCCACGGGCGGGGTGTTGGCCGCCCCGCCGGGGCCCTTGAGCAACCTGATCCAGTCGATGTCGCCGGCGAAGTAGTCGCAGGTGACGTCCACCCCGTCGCAGGCGCTCTTGCCACCGACGGAGAGCTGCCAGTTGTTGGCGATCGTCCCGGTGGGGCCGGTGAGCCGGCTGGTGCGCACGCCGTCGACGTACATCTCGACGTACGTCGAGGTGCGGTTGCAGGTCACCGTGTGCCACTGCCCGTCGGCGATCGACGTGCCCGTGTAGCCGGTGCGCGTCGCGCCGTCGCCGCCGCGGAACATGCACCGGGGCTTGCCGGCGGGCGCCTCGAACTTCCAGTAGCCGCCGGCCGTGTTGCCCTGCCCCTTCTGCAGGATGTTGCCGAAGGAGCGCGTGGTGCGGTACCGGATGGTGAACGAGAAGTCCCCGGCCTCGGGGTTGAACTCGTTGCTCGCCGGCACCAGGTCGACGTGTCCCGGCACGTACTCGTGGTCGGCGGGGTTGTGGTACGCGAACCGGTGGGCGGTCGCGCCCGCGTAGCGCACCCCGGCGGCCACCTCGGCGCCGACCGTCCCGTGCCGGCCGTTGCCGCTGCTGTCGGCGAGGACCGTGGCGCCCGCCGGCTCGTCCATGCTCCAGAAGGCCACCGTCCGGGTGGCGACCGCCTGCGCCGGGGCGGCCCCGACCAGCACCCCGGCGGCGGCCAGCGTGGTGGCCACGGCGAGCCGGCCGACCGTCCGGACAACCCGTCGTCGCGTCGTCGCGCGCATCAGCATCGCCTCCTCGTGGCTCACCGGCGAGCGTGGCACGGGAACGAACTCGACTCCATGCCCCGTCAGGGTGGAAACCCGGCACCCGGTGCCGGTGGGGCGGGACCGATCGGCGGGGGTGGCGTTCCACCGGTGCGGCGTTTGTCACACCCGGTCGGCCGGGCGAACCGGGCAGGCGGCCGGGCCGGTCGCGAATGCCCGCACGGGAGTCAACCCCGAGTACGGGGGCGCGCATTTTAGCAAGTATGTAGCGACGACGACATCGTCTCAACAGGCGAACCGTGCTCATCTCTGGCAGCATTGTCTGCCATGTGCGGACTGGCTGGGGAATTTCGGCGTGACGGCTCGCGGGCCGATGTCGCGGCGGTGGAGCGCATGGCGGCCACGATGAGCGATCGGGGCCCCGACGACAGCGGGGTGTGGTCCCAGGGGCCGACCGCCCTCGGCCACCGCCGCCTGAAGATCATCGACCTGTCGGCCGCCAGCGGGCAGCCGCTGGTCGACCCGGCGTCCGGGCTGACCGGGGTCTTCAACGGCTGCATCTACAACTACCGAGAGCTGCGCGAGGAGCTCCAGGCCAAGGGCCACCGGTTCTTCTCCTCCGGCGACAGCGAGGTGGTCGTCAAGGCGTACGCCGAGTGGGGGCTGGACTTCGTCGACCACCTGGTCGGCATGTTCGCCGTGGCGATCAGCGAACGGGACAGCGGTCGGCTGGTGCTGGCCCGGGACCGGCTCGGCATCAAGCCGCTCTACGTGGCCGAGACCCCGGGCGTGGTGCGCTTCGCCAGCACCCTGCCGGCCCTGCTGGCCGGCGGCGGCGTGGACACCACGATCGACCCGGTGGCGCTCGCCCACTACCTGAGCTTCCACAGCATCGTGCCGCCGCCGCGCACCATCCTGCGCGGGGTGGCCAAGCTGCCCCCGGCCACCGTCCGGGTGTACGAGGCGGACGGCACCAGCCGCGAGCGGGTCTACTGGGACCCGTCCTTCACCCGGCACGAGGAGCGGGCCGGGTGGTCCGCCCGCGACTGGGAGGACGCTCTGCTGGAGTCGCTGACCACGGCGGTGCGCCGCCGGATGGTCGCCGACGTCCCGGTCGGCGTGCTGCTCTCCGGCGGGCTGGACTCCAGTCTGGTGGTGGCCCTGCTGGCCGGGGAGGGCCAGCGCGGCCTGTCCACGTTCTCCATCGGCTTCGACGCCGTCGGCGGGCGGGAGGGCGACGAGTTCGTCTTCTCCGACCTGGTGGCGAAGAAGTTCGGCACCGACCACCACCAGATCCGGGTGGCCGCCCGCGACCTGCTGCCGCCCCTGGAGGCGGCCGTGGCGGCCATGAGCGAGCCGATGGTCAGCCACGACTGCGTGGCCTTCTACCTGCTCAGCCAGGAGGTGTCGAAGCACGTCAAGGTGGTCCAGTCCGGCCAGGGCGCGGACGAGATCCTCGGCGGCTACCACTGGTACCCGCCGCTGGCCGGGGTCGACCGGGAGCGGGCCGTCGAGACGTACGCGAAGGCGTTCTTCGACCGGGACGCGGCCGGGCTGGCCCGGGTCCTCGATCCGGCCTGGCTGGCCGACGGCGACCCGGCGCGGGAGTTCGTGGCCGCCCACCTGGCCCGGGCGGGCGCGCAGACGGCGGTCGACGCCGGTTTGCGGATCGACACCCAGATCATGCTGACCGACGACCCGGTGAAGCGGGTCGACAACATGACCATGGCGCACGGGCTGGAGGCCCGGGTGCCGTTCCTCGACCACGAGTTCGTGGAGCTGGCCGCGACCTGCCCGCCGGAGCTGAAGCTGGCCCAGGGCGGCAAGGGCGTGCTGAAGGAGATCGGCCGCCGGGTCCTGCCGTACGAGGTCATCGACCGGCCGAAGGGCTACTTCCCCGTGCCGGGCCTCACCCACCTGGAGGGCAAGCTCCTCGACCGGGTACGCGACGCGCTGCACGCGCCGCAGGCCCGCCAGCGCGGCCTGTTCCGCACCGAGTACGTCGACGCGCTGTTGTCCGACCCGAACGCCGAACTCACCCCGTTGAACGGAAACAAGCTGTGGCAGCTGGGACTCCTGGAAATGTGGCTCCAGAGCCACGGAATCGACTGAAGGTGAGCGACACACCGGCGACCGGGACCGCATCCACCGACCCGGAACGGGTGCTCGGCCGGCGACGCGAACGGGTCGGGCCGGGCGGGGACCCTGTGGCTCCCGCCCCGGTCGAGGCGGAACGGCCCACCGGGGGCGACGGCGTGGTGCTCGACTGCGGCTGGGGCCGGCTGGTCTTCGGCCAGACCTTCGCCGACCAGTCCGCCGTGGCCGCGGTGCTGCGCTCGGAGGCCGCCGGCGCCCGGGACATCTGCATCTACCTGCGCGACCCGCACGTGCTGGTGTCCCGGCTGCCCGACGAGCTGTTCATCGACCCGTCCCTGACGTACCGGCTGCGGCTGCCCGCCGGCCCGGCCGGCCCCCCGGCCGACGGCGAGGCCGACGCCCTGCCCGGGCTGCGGATCCGGACGCTGCGCGACGCCGACGACGCCGACGCGGTGAACCGGATCTACGCCCGTAACGGCATGGTCACCGCCCCGGTCGACGTGCTGGTCGACAACGCCCGCACCGACCGGTTCCTGCACCTGGTGGCCGAGGACGCCACCGGGGACCTGGTCGGCACGATCACCGGCGTGGACCACGTCGCTGTCTTCGCCGACCCGGACAACGGCGCCAGCCTGTGGTGCCTCACCGTGGACTTCAACACCGCGCCGCCCGGCACCGGCCAGGCCCTGCTCACCGAGCTGACCGCCCGGCTCACCGAGCGCGGCCGGGCGTTCGTCGACCTGTCGGTGCTGGCCGAGAACACCGGGGCGATCCGGCTGTACGAGCGGCTCGGCTTCTACCGCACCGCCACGCTCTGCGTGAAGCGGAAGAACCCGATCAACGAGCGGCTCTTCCTGCCCGCCACCCCGCAGGGGTACGACCTGCTCAACCCGTACGCGAGGATCGTCGCGGACGAGGCGATGCGCCGGGGCATCCGGGTGGAGATCACCGACCCGGAGTGGGGCGAGCTGCGGCTGAGCAACGGTGGCCGGACGATCGTCACCCGCGAGTCGCTGTCGGAGCTGACCTCGGCGGTGGCGATGAGCCGGTGCGACGACAAGCGGGTCACCCGGCGGATCCTCACCGAGGCGGGCCTGTCGGTGCCGCGCGGCCGGACCGCGACCGGGGACGACGCCGACGCCGCGTTCCTGGCCGAGGTGGGCCGGGTGGTGGTGAAGCCGGCGCGCGGCGAGCAGGGCAACGGCATCACCGTCGGGGTACGCACCCCGGAGGCGCTGGCCACCGCCGTCGCGCTGGCCCGGGGCTTCTGCCCGGACGTGCTCGTCGAGGAGATGCGCGACGGCGAGGACCTGCGGGTGATCGTCATCGACCACGAGGTGGTCGCCGCAGCCGTCCGCCGGCCCGCGCAGGTGACCGGCGACGGGGTGCACGACATCGCCGAGCTGATCGAGCGGCAGAGCCGCCGCCGGGCCGCCGCCACCGGGGGTGAGTCCCGCATCCCGGTGGACGACATGACCCGGGACGTGGTCGCCGAGGCCGGGTACGAGCTGCGCGACGTGCTGCCCGAGGGCACGGTGCTGGCCGTCCGCCGGACCGCGAACCTGCACACCGGTGGCACGATCCACGACGTCACCGGCGAGCTGCACCCGGAGATCGCCGAGGCGTGCGTGGCGGCCAGCCGGGCGCTGGACATCCCGGTCACGGGGGTTGACCTGCTGGTTCCCGCCCCCGACCGGCCGGAGCACGTGTTCATCGAGGCGAACGAGCGGCCCGGCCTGGCCAACCACGAGCCGCAACCGACCGCCGAGCGCTTCGTCGACCTGCTCTTCCCCGGCACGCGGGCACCGCAACGCCTCTGGTCACCGGCGGGTGCGGCAAGCTCTCAGGCATGACCGCACGCAAGCCCGTCCCACTGAAGATCGACCTGGACTACCTCCGCCAGGTGCTGCTGGAGCTGCTGGAGATCCCGAGCCCGTCCGGGCGCACCGACCACGTGCAGCAGTACGTCGGCGAGCGCCTCTCCGCGTTCGGGATCTCCTCCACCCTGACCCGGCGCGGCGCGCTGAGCGCCTGCCTGCCGGGGCCCCGGCAGACAGGTGCGGACCGGGCGATCGTGGTGCACACCGACACCATCGGCGGCATGGTGAAGCGGCTCAAGGAGAACGGCCGGCTGGAGCTGATGCAGATCGGCACGCACAGCGCCCGGTTCGCCGAGGGCGCGCACGTGCGGATCTTCACCGACGACCTGGACCGGGTGGTCACCGGCCAGGTGCTGCCGCTCAAGGCCAGCGGGCACCGCTACAACGAGGCCGTCGACCTTCAGGGGGTCGGCTGGGAGCAGGTCGAGGTCCGGGTCGACGAGCCGGTGGACGACGAGGCCGGGCTGCGCGCCCTCGGCATCGACGCCGGGGACTTCGTGGCGTTCCTGCCCAACCCGACGGTCACCCCCAGCGGGTACGTCAAGTCCCGGCACCTGGACGACAAGGCCGGGGTGGCGGCGGTGCTGACCGCGTTCAAGGCGATGGTCGACGCGGGTGTGACCCCGGCGGTGACCGCGCACCTGCTGGTCACGGTCACCGAGGAGATCGGGCACGGGGCGAGCCACGGCCTGGACCCGGACGTCGCCGAGATCGTCTCCGTGGACGCCGCGGTGGTCGCCCCCGGGCAGCAGTCCCGGGAGCATGCGGCCACCCTGGCGATGGGCGACGGCGTCGGCCCGTTCGACTACCACCTCACCCGCAACCTGGCTGCGATCGCCCGCGAGCACGGGGTGGACCTGGTCCGGGACGTCTTCGAGTACTACCGCTCGGACGTGGCGGCGGCGGTCGAGGCGGGCGCGCACGCCCGGGTGGCGCTGCTCGGCTTCGGGGTGGACGCCACCCACGGCCACGAGCGCACCCACCTCGACGGGCTGAGCCACCTGGCCCAGCTGCTCTGCCTCTACCTCCAGAGCGACCTGGTCTTCCCCGAGTGGGACGCCGAGCCGGAGGGCGACCTGGCCGACTTCCCGTCGCTGGCGGTGCAGCCGGCCAGCGAGGAGGGCCCCCGCGAGGGCCCGATCGGCATCGCCGACTGAGCCGGGCCGGGCCGCCACGGCCCGGCCCGCGTTTGTTCCCGCCGGCCCTGTGAACGAAATTCCGTTGCCGACGCCTGGGGTAGTGGATAGCGTGGTCGTACACGTGAAAGGAGGTGGTCCAGAGTTGTACAGCAATCGGACTCGTGAGGTGGCTGTCCGCTAGCCGCTGTCCTCGACAGTGACAACCCCGTCCGCCGCGAGGCGGGCATGCACCATCGTCGGGACCGTGTGGCAGCGGTGCGGCGAAACCACGACAGCCACCCGACCCCCGGGGTGCCGGCCCAGTCCAGCCGGCCCGTGCGCGAGCACGGAAACCCCGGGGGTCGCTCCATGTCCGGCCGAGCCGGACCGGGCAGCCCAGCCGGGGAGGCATCCTTGTCCATGCGTGAGCTGGTGGTGCTCGGGACGGCCAGTCAGGCGCCGACCCGGGCGCGCAACCACAACGGGTACGTGCTGCGCTGGGACGACGAGGTGATCCTCTTCGACCCGGGCGAGGGCAGCCAGCGGCAACTCCTGCACACCGGCGTCACCGCCACCGACCTGACCCGGATCTGCGTCACCCACTTCCACGGCGACCACTGCCTCGGCCTGCCCGGCACCATCCAGCGGCTCTCCCTGGACCGGGTGCCCCGCCCGGTGGCCGTGCACTTCCCGGCCGGCGGCGCCGAGTACTTCGACCGGCTGCGGCACGCGTCGAGCTTCCACGAGACCGCCGAGCTGGCCGTCGAGCCGATCACCGCCGACGGGCAGCGGTTCGCCCTGCGCGCCGGCACGCTGGAGGCCCGCCGGCTGCGGCACCCGATCGAGACGTACGGCTACCGGCTCGTCGAGCCGGACGGCTGCCGGATGCTGCCGGAGCGGCTGGCCGCGTACGGCATCGCCGGGCCGGCCGTCGGGGAGCTGCTCCGCGTCGGCCACCTCGACGTCGGCGGTCGCCGCGTGACCCGGGACGAGGTGAGCGTGACCCGGCCGGGGCAGCGGTTCGCCTTCGTGATGGACACCGGCCTCTGCGACGGGGTGTACGCCCTCGCCGAGCACGCCGACCTGCTGGTCATCGAGTCGACGTTCCTGGCCTCCGAGGCCGCGCTCGCCGCCGAGGTCGGGCACCTCACGGCGGGCCAGGCCGCCCGGGTCGCGGCCGAGTCGGGGGTACGCACGCTGGTGCTGACCCACTTCTCCCAGCGGTACGCCGACACCCGGCGCTTCGCCGACGAGGCCCGGCAGCACTTCGCCGGTGACCTGGTAATCGCCGAGGACCTGACCACCGTGCCGGTCCCGCCCCGGCGGGTAGCCTCGGGCGGGTGACGATCACCCTGCGCCACGCGACCCTCGACGACCTGCGCCCGGTGGGGGCGCTGCACCAGCGGTCCCGGGTGGCGGCGTACTCGTCGTTCCTGCCGGCGGAGGCCCTCGCGGACCCGACCCCTGAGGCGATGGGCGAGTACTGGGCCGAGCGGTGGACGTGGGAGCGGGACGAGCACCTGATGACCGTCGTCGAGCGGGACGGCCGGCTGGTCGGGTTCAGCTACCTCGGCCCGGACGACCAGGACGATCCGGCGACCGGCCTGCTCAACGCCATCCACCTCGACCCCGCCGAGCAGGGTCGGGGCACCGGCCGGGCGTTGATGGCGGACGCGCTGGCCACCATGCGCGGCCGGGGCCGGCGTCGGGCGGTGCTGTGGGTGCTGGAGCCCAACGCCCACGCCCGCCGGTTCTACGAACGCGGCGGCTGGCGGCCCACCGGTGAGCGCCGCGAGGAGCAGATCGGCACCGTCCGTACCCCCCAGCTCCGCTACGCCCGCGAGTTGTAGGGAGGGGCACCCAAGGTCGATGAGCGGGCCTTGACGAGAAAGATCTCTCAATTGGGTTCCGCCTGCCGCTCGATCCGGACATGGAGCTGCGGCACCTCCGTCCGGCCCATCGTCTTCCGCGTGATCCGCGTCCACGACGACTGGCACACCTACCACGGATGGCTGTGGCTCGACGGCTACGAGGCCGATGCCAGGGGCGACGCCGTGACCCGCCGCGCGAACCACGTCCAACCGGCGGGGCTACGGTGCTGAACCCCACCCCGAGAACGCCGGCCACGCCATCGCGGACACCGGCGGCGCCCCGCCGGCCTGCAACCACCTCCGAAGCCCCCGCAACCCGTCGACGCGCCCCTGAATCGCGAAACTTGGACAGTTCTTGTTCACCTTCAACGAGAACGGTCCAAGGTCCAGGCGCGGTGACGCCGACGGTGGAGGAGCAGCGGCGATCGGGGGTGCCACACCGGTCGCCACTTGGTGGCCCGCGTAGGGGCACCCCCGGCGGGGCGTCAGGCGCCGTCGCGGTCCGAGTCCGCCGAGAAGTTGATCACGCCGAGGTAGCCGTCGCCGTCCTCGACGATCTTCATCAGCATGCTGTCGGCGTAGATGTTGTCCTTGTCGTTGAAGGTGTCCCGCCCGGTGTGCGTGGCGTACGGCGCCGCGGCGAAGACCTTCGTGTTGAGCGCCTCGTCGAACATCACCTGGGTGGTGAGCACGCGATTGTTGTTCACGTGCACCATGGCGTGGATGTGCACGGTGCGGCCCCGGTACCAGCCCGGCCAGACGGTGACGAACTCGACGATCCCGTCGGCGTTGGTGACCTGGGCACCGCGCAGGTAACGCTTGTCGTCGGTCGGGGTGAGGTCGGCCGCCTCCCCCTCGGAGCCGCCACCCGGGGCCCCGCCGCCGGGGGCACCGCTGGGCGGAGTCCCACCGGGCCCACCGCCGAGAGCGCCGCTCGGCGGAGTACCGCCCGGTCCACCGCCGGGGGCACCGCTGGGCGGAGCACCGCCGGGGGCACCGCCGCCGGTCGACTGGCCCTCCGCGCCCGAGTACAGCCCCGCCGCGTCGCAGTGCCAGATCTCCACGACGGCGTTCGGCAGCGGAGCGCACTTCTCGCTGTCCTGCACCCGGATGGCCACCCGCAGCCGGGTGCCCGGCCGGTCCTCCCGGATGTCGCGACGGATCTTGTCGGCGTCGAAGTAGTACGGGCCCTGGGTGGTGCTCGCGGTCAGCGTGCAGGTGTTCGCGTCGGTGAAGAGCGCGGCGAGGTCACCCGACGTGCCTGCGGTGGCCTGTGGCGTCACGGTCTCACCGGTCGACGTGGTGACGGTGCCGTCGTCCCGTCCGCAGGCGGCCAGCAGGCCGGCCAGCCCGATCGATCCGACGCCGGCGATCAGCCTGCGACGGCTGACCCGCTGCCCTTCGTGGTGGTCGAGGTCGTGGCGCATGGGTCCTCCCCGGGTGGCTCGATGACGGATCAACCGATCCGGCACCGACGCTAGGCCGGGGGGTTGGGCGGCTCCTGTGCCGAACTTGTGCGCCTGCTGTGTAACGGGTCAGGGCCCCTTCCCGGTCGGGGAAGGGGCCCTGCGGCACGCCACCGCATCAGGAGGTGCCGAGACGCGGTCGGGTCAGTGTGCGCCGAGGTGGGCAAGCAGGTCCTGCCGGGTCAGCACGCCCTTGGGCTTGCCGTCCACCAGCACCAGCGCCGCGTCGGACTTCTCCAGCAGCGCGACCGCCTCGCTCACCGGCTGGCCGCCGCCGATCATCGGCAGCGGGTCGGTCATGTGCCGCTCGATCGTGTCGTGCAGGTGCGCCTGGCCGGTGAACAGGGCGTCGAGCAGGTCCCGCTCCGCGATCGAGCCGGCCACCTCGCCGGTCACCACGGGCGGCTCGGCCTTGAGCACCGGGAGCTGGGAGACGCCGTACTCGCGCATGTAGTCGATGGCGTCACGGACCGTCTCGGTCGGGTGCACGTGCACCAACTCGGGCAGCCCGCCCGGCTTGCCGGCGAGGGCGTCGGCGACGGTCGGCTCGCTGCCGGAGTTGTCCAGGAAGCCGTACCGGGCCATCCAGGTGTCGTTGAAGATCTTCGACAGGTATCCCTTGCCGCTGTCCGGCAGCAGCACCACGACCACGTCGTCCGGGCCGGCGGCGCGGGCCACCTCCAGGGCGGCGACCACGGCCATCCCGCAGGAGCCGCCGACCAGCAGCCCCTCCTCGCGGGCCAGCCGCCGGGTCATCTCGAAGGACGCCTTGTCGGAGACCTCCACGATCTCGTCGGTGATGCTCCGGTCGTACGTCTCGGGCCAGAAGTCCTCGCCGACCCCCTCGACCAGGTACGGCCGGCCGGTGCCGCCGGAGTAGACCGAGCCCTCCGGGTCCGCGCCGACGATCCGCACCCGCCCGTCGGAGGCCTCCTTCAGGTACCGGCCGATGCCGGAGATGGTGCCGCCGGTGCCCACCCCGGCCACGAAGTGGGTCAGTCCGCCGCCGGTCTGCTTCCACAGCTCCGGCCCGGTGGTCTCGTAGTGCGAGCGCGGGTTGGCCGGGTTGCTGTACTGGTCGGGCTTCCACGCGCCGGGGATCTCCCGGGCCAGCCGGTCGGAGACGTTGTAGTAGGAGCGCGGGTCCTCCGGCGCGACGGCGGTCGGGCAGACCACCACCTCCGCGCCGTACGCCCGCAGCACGTCCTGCTTGTCCTGGCTGACCTTGTCCGGGCAGACGAACACGCACCGGTAGCCCTTGAGCTGGGCCACCAGGGCCAGCCCGACGCCGGTGTTGCCGCTGGTCGGCTCGACGATGGTGCCGCCCGGCCCCAGGATCCCGGCGGCCTCGGCGTCCTCGACCATCCGCAGCGCGATCCGGTCCTTCACCGAACCGCCCGGGTTGAGGTACTCCACCTTCGCGAGCACGGTCGCCCGGATGCCCTCGGTGACGTTGCGCAGCCGTACCAGTGGGGTGTTGCCGATCAGCTCGACGACGTTGTCGTAGTACTGCACCTCGTTGTGCCCTCCGTTACGGCGCCGGCGACGGCGGCCGGGCAGACGTTGATTCGACGCCCAGGGTACGTGCCGTCAGGGCGTCACATGCCCCGGGATGACCGAGCTGCGGCGGGTCTCCCACTCCAGGAACCGCTCTGTCTCCGCCAGCACGGCGCCGGCCAGCCAGGTGACCATGACCGCGTCGTCGGCCAGCCCGAAGATCGCCAGCGGGATCTCCGGGAGCAGGTCGATCGGCGAGACGATGTACGCCGTCGCCGCGGTCATCAGGGCCAGCCGGAGGCCGCCGTCGTACTCGCCCCGGGTGGTGGCCCGGATCATCCGGGGCAGCGCCCCCAGCCGGGCGCCCAGCGACGGGCCGCCCCTCGCCCCGGAGGACAGCGCCCTGGCCAACGCCGTGAACGCCGCGCCACGTTTCAGTGTCTTTCCCATCTCCACACCCCTCTCCGCCCGACATCGTGCGGTGTCGGTGCAAGGAATACCCGCAACCGTCGGATCCCAGGCATCGCAGAGGGCAGCACGACGACAGCGGCATGTCGTGCCGGCGCGATAATGTCGCTGTATGGGGGTCGCTGGTTCCGCCGTACCGGTTGGTCCGCGCTGGCGCCGCGCCCGGCGGGTCGCCCGCCTGGCGGCGCTCGGCACGGGCGCCACCGCCGCTGCCGCCGTCGCCACGGGCGGGGTGCTGATCGGCCAGGCCCGGCAGGCCCGGCGCACCATACCGATGGCCGAGGCGCCCCCGCCCCGCTGCGACGGCGTCTACGGCGCGAAGCTCCCCGGCCCGCCGCTGACCGTGGTGATCCTCGGCGACTCCACCGCCGCCGGGTACGGGGTGCACCGCCGCCGGGAGACCCCCGGGTCGCTGCTGGCCACCGGGCTGTCCCGCCGCCTGCACCGCCCGGTGCGGCTGCACCGGTTCGCCGTGGTGGGCGCCATCTCGTCGGGGCTCAAGCCGCAGGTGGAGTCCGCGCTGGAGCACCAGCCGGACGTCGCGGTGATCCTGATCGGCGGCAACGACGTCACCAACCGTGCCCCGGCGAGCCTGGCCGTGCGCTACCTGTTCGACGCGGTCCACGCGCTGCGCGAGGGCGGGTGCGAGGTGGTGGTCGGCACCTGCCCCGACCTCGGGGCGATCCGGCCGATCCAGCCGCCGCTGCGCTGGCTGGCCCGGCGGTGGAGCCGGCAGCTCGCCGCCGCCCAGACGGTGGCGGTGGTGGAGGCGGGCGGCTGGACGGTCTCCCTCGCCGACCTGCTCGGTCCCCGGTTCGTCGCCGAGCCGACCCGGATGTTCGCCTGGGACCGGTTCCATCCCTCCGCCGAGGGGTACGCGATGGCCGCCGCCGCGCTGCTGCCGACCGTGCTCTCGGCGCTCGGCGCCGGGCAGGAGCGCCGCCCTGGCCTCGCGCGCGGGGAAGGCGTACGGTCGCTGCCTGAGGCCGCCCAGGAGGCGGCCCGGCACGCGGGCACGGAGGTCAGCGCCACCCAGGTCCACGGGCGCGACCGGGGGCCGGGCGGGCGATGGGCGCAGCTGCGTCGGCGGGCCTTCTTCGGCGTCGGCGCGGTGCCGCAACCCGGCCCGGCCGCCGACTCACCCACACTGGAGGGACGGCCATGACCGAGCACAGCGGTAGCCACGGCGCGGGGGACCGGGGTCTGGGCGCGGAACTCGCCCTCCGGGTGGGCCGGGCTGCGGCCCTGTCCCTGATCGCCGGGACGATCGGCGGCGCGGCCGTCCTCGCCGGCGAGGCGTTCGTCGCCCGCAACCGCCGGTATGCCCAGCCGGAGCTCGGGCTGGCCCTGCGTGCCACGGTGGGGCGGCCGGGCGCGCCGCCGCTGCGGCTGGTCCTGCTCGGCGACTCGTCCGCCCTCGGAGTCGGCGTGGGCCGGCTGGGCGACACCGTCGGCGGGCAGCTCGCCCATCTGCTCGCCGAGGGGCCGGCGGGCCGCCAGGTGCACCTGTCCAGCGTCGGGGTGTCCGGCTCCCGCTCCACCGACCTGGCCACCCAGGTGGCTCGGGCGCTGCTCGGCCCGCGCCCCGACGTGGCGGTGATCCTGATCGGCGCCAACGACGCCACCGCGCTGCGCCGGCCGGTGGAGGCCGGGGCGTACCTGGGGGCGGCCGTGCGGCGACTGCGCGAGGCGCACGTCGAGGTCGTCGTCGGCACCTGCCCCGACCTGGGGGCGGTCCACGCGATCGCCCCACCGCTGCGGCAGGTGGTCGGCTGGGCCGGCCGGCGGGTGGCCCGGGCACAGACCGTCGCCGTGCTCGACGCCGGGGGCACCGTGGTCGACCTGGGCACCGAGACCGGTCCGGTGTTCCGGGCCGACGCCGGCACCTTCTGCCACGACGGGTTCCACCCCTCCGCCGACGGGTACCGGATCTGGGCGCACGCGCTGATCCCGGCGGTCGCCGCCGCGGCGAACGTCGCCTCCCGCCACTGACCGTCGCCGCCGGGCCCCGGCGTGCGGGGGTGACATTTCCCGCCGGGTGGGACGCTTCCCCGGCATGTTACCGGCGAGTTAACGTTGGTTCATGCCGACCGAGTCGTCCCGCGACGCCGTCATCGTTGCCACCGCCCGCTCCCCCATCGGCCGGGCGCACAAGGGTTCCCTGCGCGACGTCCGCCCCGATGACCTCGCCGCCACCATCGTCCGGGCCGCCCTGGACAAGGTCCCCCAGCTCGACCCCGCCGAGATCGACGACCTCTACCTGGGCTGCGGCCTGCCCGGTGGCGAGCAGGGCTTCAACATGGCCCGGGTGGTCGCCACCCTGATGGGCCTGGACGGCCTGCCGGGTGCCACCCTGACCCGATATTGCGCCTCCTCGCTGCAGACCACCCGGATGGCGATGCACGCGATCCGGGCCGGCGAGGGCGACGTGTTCGTCTCCGCCGGGGTCGAGATGGTCTCCCGGTACGCCCGGGGCAACTCCGACGGGCTGCCGCCCGAGGCGCAGGCGCTGGTGGGTGGCGGCTGGGAGAACCCCCGCTTCGCGGCGGCGCGGGAGCGGTCGGCGCAGCGCGCCCAGGGTGGCGCGGCGGTCTGGACGGACCCGCGAGAGTCCGGCGAACTGCCCGACATCTACCTGACCATGGGACAGACCGCCGAGAACCTGGCCCAGGTGCACGACGTGACCCGCGCCGACATGGACGCCTTCGGCGTGCGCAGCCAGAACCTGGCCGAGAAGGCGATCGCCGACGGCTTCTGGGCCCGTGAGATCACCCCCGTCACCACCGCCGACGGCACCGTGGTCGACGGCGACGACGGGCCCCGGGCCGGGGTCACCCTGGAGGGGGTCGCCGGGCTGAAGCCGGTGTTCCGCCCCGACGGCCGGATCACCGCCGGCAACTGCTGCCCGCTCAACGACGGCGCGGCCGCCGTGGTGATCATGAGCGCCCAGCGGGCCCGGGACCTGGGCATCACCCCGCTGGCCCGGATCGTCTCCACCGGAGTGACCGCGCTGTCCCCCGAGATCATGGGCCTCGGTCCGGTCGAGGCGTCGCGGCAGGCGCTCGCGCGGGCCGGCATGACCATCGACGACGTCGACCTGGTCGAGATCAACGAGGCGTTCGCCGCTCAGGTGATCCCCTCCTACCGACAGCTCGGCATCCCCGAGGAGAAGCTGAACGTGATGGGCGGGGCGATCGCCGTCGGCCACCCGTTCGGCATGACCGGCGCCCGGATCACCGGCACCCTGCTCAACGCCCTGGAGTGGCACGACGGGTCGGTCGGCCTGGAGACCATGTGCGTGGGCGGCGGCCAGGGCATGGCCATGGTCCTCGAGCGCCTCGGCTGACACCGGCGGGCCGGGCGGGTACCGGACCCGGCACGGCAGCGGTCAGAGCGCGGTACGGGTCGCCGCCACCTCGGCGGCGGCCCGGGCCAGCAGGTCGGTGGCCGGTCCGGCGGCCAGCAGGTCGGCGGTGACCACCCGGAGCTGGTCGGGCAGGGCGAGGTCGTTGCCGAGCCGGGGCACCGCCCGGCGGGGCTGCCCCTCGGCGTCGGCGGCGAGGTTCGCGAGCTCCTGCACCAGCCGGTGCACCAGGTCGGCCCGGGACACATCGCCGCCCCCGGCGACCGCCGCCCAGCGCGGTTGCTGCCAGTGCCCGACCTGACGGACCAGCAGTCCCACCGCCCGGTCCAGTTCCGCTGCGCTCACCGCACCGAGTCTACGAAAGGCCGCCGGTCGTCCGGTCAGCGGCGCAGGTAGCTGAGCAGTCGCAGCAGCTGCCAGTAGAGAAAGACCAGGCCGGCGAGCAGCCCGAACGCGCAGTACCACGCGTACCGGCGGGGCAGGCCCGCGCGGACCGAGCGTTCGACCAGGTCGAAGTCGAGGATGAAGCTGAACGCGCCGGCGATGATCGCCACCACCGAGAACAGGTACGACAGCCAGCCGACGCCGGCGGTCAGGCTGTACACCTCCACCCCCTGCCGGCCGGTCAGCAGGTACGCGACCAGGTTGACCACGCCGATCGCGACGATCCCGAGCAGGGTGCCGGCCACCAGCCGGGCCAGCCGCGGGGTGGCCCGGACCACCCGGGCCCGGTAAAGCAGCGCCATGCCGAGGAAGACGCCGGCCGTGCCCACCACGGCCTGCACCGCGATCCCCGGGTAGACCAGCTCGAACGCCCGGCTGGCCACCCCGAGCAGCAGCCCCTGGAGCACCGCGTACCCGGCGATCAGCGCCGGGTTGGTGCTGCCGCGCAGCGAGATGACCAGCGCCAGCGCGATCGCCGCCAGCGCGGAGCCGGCCAGCGCGGCGGAGATCCACACCGCCTGCGGGACGACGAACCAGGCCACCGCCGCCGTGGCGACGGTGAGCAGCAGCAGCCCGACGGTGCGCACCACCACGTCGTCGACGGTCATCGTCTCGGCGTCGCCGAGCCCGAGCACCTCGCGTTCCCGCCGGCGGGTGTCGTCCAGCCGGTCCAACACCGGGTTGGAACTGCGCACCGTCACCTCCTGACCGACGTACCCCTCGCAGTCACTCTGCCCCGGCGGCGTCGGCGGCGGCGGGCAAACGCCGGGGCCCGCTCCCGGCGGGGTCGGTGGCGCCGGGGCCGCTCCCGGCGGGCGGCGGCCGGCCCGCAGACGACGGCGCCCGCCGCCGCGGATCGCGGGGGCGGGCGCCGTCGGCAGCGCGGGTCAGTCGTCGCCCTGGAAGAAGCTCAGCAGGCGCAGGATCTCGATGTAGAGCCAGACCAGGCTGACCAGGATGCCGAACGCGGCCGTCCAGGAGTAGCGCTGGGGCAGCCCCATCCGGACGCCCTCCTCCACCTCCGCGAAGCTGAGCACGAAGCTCAGCGACGCGACCACGATGCAGACCAGGCTGAAGCCGATCGCCAGCGGGCTGCCGTCGCGCAGGCCCGTGTTGACGCCGAACAGCGACAGCACCAGGTTGATCATCATCACCGCGAAGAGGCCGACCATCGCCGCGACCATGCCGCGGACGAACTTGGGCGTCGCCCGGATGACCCGTGCCTTGTACAGCATGGCCATCAGGAAGAACACGCCGAAGCTGGCCACCACGGCCTGGAGCACGATGCCGTCGTAGAGCGAGTTGAAGGCCTTGCTCACCATGCCGACGAAGACGCCCTCGACGACGGAGTACGCGACGACCAGCGCCGGGTTCGCCATCCGGGAGAACGAGATGATCAGGCCGAGCACCAGGCCGACCACCGCGGCGCCGATCCAGGCGACGCCGAGCAGCGAGTCCGGCACGAGCACCCAGGCCGCCGCGGCGGACACGCCGAGGATGCCGAGGAGCGTGACGGTCTTGACCACCACGTCGTCGATGGACATCGGCGTCACGGTGGGCGGCGCGGCCGGGTAGCCGGCCGCGCCAGGGTACTGCTGTGGGGGGTATCCGGGCTGCCCGTAGGGCCCGGTCGGGGCGTACCCGGTGGCGCGCTCCCGCTCGGCCGCTTGGCCGAGTCGGGCGAGCACCGGGTTCGAAGTCTTCACTGTCTGGCCTCCCTCAGGGGGTCGTCGCACGTGAACGTGCCCTTCAAGGGTAAACGCCGCGATCGACGCCGTGGAGATCACCGAGCGAGGCAGGAGCTGTGAAGAAGCTGAGAGGCGAGGTGCCCGGGGCGGGGGTCGAACCCGCACGCCTTGCGGCAGCCGCTTTTAAGGCGGCCGTGTCTGCCTTTCCACCACCCGGGCGGGGCCACGCCGACGCGCCGACGCATCGGTGCAGTGTCACCGTAGCGGGTCCGCGACGACCCGGCGTACCCCGTCACCGCCGCCGCACTAGGGTCGAGGCGTGAGCAGCGCAGCCCCCACGGCCCCCGACGCCGCCCCCGCACCAGCACTCCGTTCCGATGCCCCTGCTCCGGCCGGTCCCCGGTGGGCCCGGTTCCGGGCCGCCGCCGCCCGGAACCGGGCCGATCTGCTCGTCGGGCTGCTCTTCGCGGCCCTCGCGGTCTGGCTCACCCACGGCCTGTGGCCGGACCCCGCCGGCCGGGTGCTGGCGCTCAACCCGGAGGACCAGGCCCTCTACGAATGGTTCCTGGCCGTCGACTCGCGCGCCCTGCTCGGCGACTTCGGTCTGCTCACCGACCGGCTCAACGCCCCGGACGGGGTGAACCTGATGGCCAACACCACGGTGATCGCGCTCGGCGTGCTCTTCGCCCCGGTGACCCTGTTGTTCGGCGCGCCGGTCACCTTCGCCCTGCTCGCGGCGCTCAACCTGGCCGGCACCGCGTTCGCCTGGCACCTGCTCTTCACCCGGGTCCTGGGGGCCCGCCGGTTGGCCGCCGCGCTCGGCGCCGGGCTGTGCGGCTTCGGCCCGGGGATGATCTCGCAGACCAACAGCCACCTCCACATGACCGCGCAGTGGCTGGTCCCGGTGATCGTCTGGCTGGTGGTCCGGCTGCTGCGCGCCGCCGACCCGCTGGGCCGGGCGGGCCGCCCCCGGGGCCGGGCGGGCGACGTGCGCGACGCGGGCGGGACGGGACCGGCCCAGGCCGGCCCGGACCGCCGCCGGATGCTCACCTCCGCCGCCGGCCTGGCCGCCGCGGTCAGCGTCCAGGTCTTCGTCGGCGAGGAGGTGCTCTTCCTCTGCGCGGTGACGCTGCTGGTGATGGCCGTCGCGTACGCCCTGGCCGACCGGGCGCTGCTGCGCCGGGCGCTGCCCGGCTTCGCCGGCGGGATGCTGCTCGCCGCCGGACTGGCCCTGCTCGTGCTGGGGTACCCGCTGTGGTTCCAGTTCGCCGGCCCGCTGGGCGTCGCCGACGGGATGTTCAGCCCGCACTACTTCTCGGCCGACCTGAGCAGCTGGTGGACCGTCTCCCCGCTGTCGGTCATGGGCAGCGACGAGGCGGCCCGGCTCACCACCGGGCCGGCGGAGTACAACACCTTCCTCGGCTGGCCGCTGCTGGTGGTCACCGTCGGCTGCGCAGTCTGGCTGGGCCGCCGCCCGCTGGTGATCGCCTGCGCGGCGGGGGCGCTGGCGATGGGCCTGCTCTCGCTCGGCCCGGACGTGGTCCTCGGCGGCGACCGGACCACCGTCCCCGGCCCGTACGCCCTGCTCGGCGGCCTGCCGGTGGTCGACGGGGCGCTGCCGATGCGGTTCGCCCTGGGGGTGCTGCCGGTGATCGCGACACTGCTGGTGCTGGCCGTGGACCGGGCGCTGCGCGACGCCGGGACGACCCGCCGGCTGATCCCCGCGGCGATCGGGATCGCGCTGCTGCCGGTCCTGCCGGCGCCGCTGCCCACCGCCGAGCGGCCGGCGCTGCCCGAATTCGTCACCGGCGGCCACTGGCGGGAGTGCGTCCGGCCCGGCGGGGTGCTGGTGCCGGTGCCGCTGCCCACCCCGAAGGAGCCGTGGCCGATGCGCTGGGCGACCGCGGCGGACGCGGCCTTCGGCATGCCGGAGGGCTTCTTCATCGGCCCGTACGGCCGCGGCGACACGGCCGCCATGGGCACCTGGAAGCGACCCACGTCGGCCCTGATCACGGACGTGGCGCAGGGTGGCCGGCCCGCGATCGGCGACGCGGAGCGCCAGCAGGCCGCCCGGGACGCCGACCGCTGGGGCGCGTCCTGCTTCGCGCTGGCCGAGGGCACGCCGCGCGCCGACGACCTGCGGGCCGTCCTGGACCAGCTCTACGGCCCGTCCACCCGGATCGCCGACGCCTGGATCTGGCGGGTCTGAGGCCCCGACGAAGAAAGGGCCCCCTCGTCGGCGAGGGGGCCCTTTCTTCGTGCGACTCAGACGCGGGGGGTGACCGGCTGGGACGCCTCGACGAACTCCTCGCGCGGGTCGTGCAACTGGCCCAGGGCGACCACCTCGCGCTTGAGGAAGAACGCCAGCGACCAGTCGACCACGACCCGGACCTTGCGGTTGAACGACGGGATCCGGCTCATGTGGTACGTCCGGTGCATGAACCACGCCGGCAGGCCGGTCATCTTGATGCCGTACACCTGGGCCACGCCCTTGTACAGGCCGAGGCTCGCCACGCTGCCCGCGTGCTTGTGCTTGTATTCCACCGGCTCGCGCCCGCGGACCACGTTCGCGATGTTGTCGGCCATCCGGGCGGCCTGACGCACCGCGTGCTGGGCGCTCGGCGAGCAGAAGTTGCCCGGCTCCTTGGTCAGGTCCGGCACCGCCGCGCAGTCGCCGGCGCTCCACGCGCCCTCGACCACCCGGTCGCCGTCGACGACCTGGAGGGTCGGCAGGCAGGTGACCCGGCGGCGCTCGTCGCGCGGGAAGTCGGTCGCGTCGAGCATCGGCGACGGCTTGACGCCGGCCGTCCAGACGATCGTGTCGGAGCGGAAGCTGTCACCGTCGGAGAGCTTCACCAGCCCGTCGACGCAGGACTCCAGGCGGGTGTCCAGCCGGATGTCCATGTTCCGTTTCAGCAACTGCTGCACCGTGTAGGCGCCCATGTCCCGGTCGACCTCGGGCAGCACCCGCTGGGTCGCCTCGACCAGCACCCAGCGCATGTCCTCCGGCTTCAGCTCCGGGTAGTAACGCAGGGCGTCCCGGGCCATGTCCTCCATCTCGGCCAGCGCCTCGATGCCCGCGTACCCGCCGCCGACGAAGGTGAACGTCAGCGCGCTGCGCCGGACGTCCGGATCCGGCGTGGCGGCAGCCACGTCGAGCCGGTCCAGCACGTGGTTGCGCAGGTAGATGGCCTCGCCGATGGTCTTGAAACCGATGCCGTGCTCGTGCAGGCCGGGAATCGGCAGCGTCCGGGAGACCGCGCCGGGGGCCACGATCACGTGGTCGTAGGCGATCTCCGTGGTCGGACCGCTGATCGGCTGCACCGTGGCCACCTTGCGGTCGTGCTCGATCCGCGTGACCGTACCCGCCACCACCTTGCACCGGCGCAACTCCCGCCGCAGCGGCACCACGGAGTGCCGGGGGGAGATGTTGCCCGCCGCCGCCTCCGGGAGGAACGGCTGGTACGTCATGTGGGGCTGCGGGTCGACGACGACGACCTCCGCCTCACTTGAGGAGAGCTTCTTCGACAGACGCAGGGCGGCGTAGAGACCGACGTGCCCGGCACCGACGACAAGGATCCGCTTCGGGTTCACGTCATCCATCTTTCCCCGGGCGACTCGGGTAATCCCGTCCGAGACCCCCTTCTGTGACGGAGCACAACACCTGTGAACTGCGCGACGTACTCCCGCCGTCTTGCTATCTGCGACGCAACAGCCACCCCAGCAGCACGCTGAGCGCCACCGCGACCAGCAGTCCCACCACGGTCGCGGCGAGGAAGGCGCGGTCCCCGCCGACACCCGATACCTCGACCAGGAGCACCCCGAGCACCGCCGAGGCGAGCAGCACCCCGCCGGCCCGGGTGAGCCAGCGCACGACCAGCTCCGGGTCCACCACCGCGTCGTACGGCAGCAGGGCGGCCAGCGCGCACAGCGAGTGGGCCAGGTAGAGCGCCACCGCCACGGCGAGCAGCCGCCACAACGCGACCGGCCGGCCGTACCCCTCGGTGGACAGCAGCCACCCGCCCACCGTGACCAGGGCGGCGAAGGTCGGCCAGACGCGGCGCGGCCCGACCGCCGGCAGCAGCGCCACCACCGCGAGGGCGGCCAGCGGCCGCCCGGTGAGGACCTGCACCGGGTACGCCAGCAGCAGGCCGGCCAGCACCGTGCCGAAGATTCCGGCGCGGACCAGCAGCGGCGCCAGGCTCACCCGGATCACCGCCGAGCGCGCCGCCCTGGCCCGTTCCGTCACCACCTCGACCGGGTTCACCGGCTCCGCCCCCTCGTCCGCGCGGCCGTCACCGGGCGCCCACCCGGGGGGCGGTGGCGAGCCGGGCCACGTCCCGCAGCACCTGGTCCAGGCTGCCCGCGCCGGCCCAGCGGACCACCGGCACGCCGTGCTCGCGGAGCTGGCCGATCATGGTGTCCCGGTCCAGCCGCCACAGCCGGAAGGCCACCTCGGCCCAGCCCTGCCGACCCGGCGGAGCAAGGTCGGCCGGGAGCGTGTCCACGGCCACCACGAACCGCCCGGACCGGGCCAGCCGGGCCAACATCTGGGCGGACCGCTCGTCCAGCAGCGGGGTGAGCACCACCACCAGCGCGTCCGAGGAGAGCAGGTGCGGCCCGAAGATCTGGTCGTACGGCTCGTGCGGGGCCGCCTCGGCGCGCACGTCGAGCAGCCACTCCAGCAGCGTCAGGTACTGCCGCCGGCCGGACGCGGGGCGCAGCCGGCGGGCCGCCGGCCCGTACTCCAGCATCGCCACCCGGTCGCCGCGGTGCAGATAGTGCTCGCCGATCGCGGCGGCGGCCCGGACCGTGGTGTCCAGCACCGACGCGGCCCCGCCGACGCCACCCGATCGGCCCGCCTCGGCGAGCACGTCCAACAGGACCACCACCTCGGCGTCGCGGTCCGACAGGGTGGCCGCCACGTGCAGCTGCCGGGCCCGCAGCGAGACCCGCCAGTCGATGCGGCGCAGCCGGTCGCCGGGGCCGAAGACCCGCACGCCGGCCAGCTCACCGCCCTCGCCCGGACGGCGGGAGTGGTGCGCGCCGACCAGGCCCGCGGCCCGGGGCATCGCCTCCACCGCCTCGAAGGGCTCCGTCCTCGGGTACACCCGCACCCGGACCGGCTCGGTGACCGCCGCCCGGGAGACCAGCAGCCCGCCCGCGGCGGCGACCCGGGCGCCGGCCGGGCCGACGGGGTGCCGGCCCCAGCGCCGGGCCCTCCCGGTCAGCTCCAGGTCGACGGCGGTGCCGGTGTCCACGACGGTGACGAAGGGCCGGTCCACCCCGCCGCGGGACAGGTCGACCCGGGCCCCGCCGACCTGCGCGCGCTCGACCAGCAGCCAGGGCGAGACGCGGGTGCGGACCACGGCGACGTCGTACCCCACGGTGTCCGGGTTGCCGACGGTGACCGTGCCGGTGAACTCGCCGCCCTCGACCAGGTGCCCCTCGTCGGCGGCGACCCACACCTGCGGCCCGGCGCTCGGCCGGCGGCGCAGCGCGTACGCGGTGCCGAGCGCGAACGGCGCGGCCAGCACGACCAGGTCGACCCGGCCGAGCAGCACCCCGGCGATCAGCAGCACGCCGGTGAGCAGCACCGCCCGGCCGAGCGCCCGGGTCGGCGCCCAGCCCGCCGCCGGCTGCTGCCCCTCGTCGGTGGGCACGGCCGTCAGCGCCCCGGCCGGCCGGCGGCGTAGCTCGGAAGCGCGCCGCTGGCCGGGGCCGGGGTCTGGTCGAGCACCTCACCGACCACGAAGGACGGGTCGACCCGGCGCAGCCACATCTCCGGGCGCAGCGTGATCCGGTGCGCCAGGGCAGGCGCGGCCACCTCCTTGACGTCCTCCGGCACCACGTAGTCCCGGCCGGCGAAGACCGCCCTGGCCCGGGCCAGCAGCAGCAGCGCCAGCGAGCCACGCGGAGAGGCCCCGACCAGCACCGACGGGTGCTCCCGGGTGGCCGCGGTCAACTGCACGACGTACCGGCCGATGGAGTCCTCCACCACCACGTCCTCCAGGGCGGCCTGCATGGCCCGCAGGGTGGCGGCGTCGACGACCGGCTCGATCACGGCCTCCTCGCGGCGGCGGGCGATCCGCCGGCGCAGCACGTCCCACTCCTCCTCCCGGTCCGGGTAGCCGAACGACACCCGCAGCAGGAACCGGTCGAGCTGCGCCTCCGGCAGCGGGTACGTCCCCTCGTACTCGATCGGGTTGGCGGTGGCCAGGACGTGGAACGGCTCGTCCAGCCGGTAGGTGACGCCCTCCACGGAGACCTGCTTCTCCTGCATGGCCTCCAGCAGCGCCGACTGGGTCTTCGGCGGCGTCCGGTTGATCTCGTCGGCGAGCAGCAGGTTGGTGAAGACCGGGCCGGCCCGGAAGGAGAAGTCGCCGCTGCGCTGGTCGTACAGGAACGAGCCGGTGACGTCGGCCGGCAGCAGGTCGGGGGTGAACTGGAGACGGCGGAAGTCCAGCCCGAGGGCCTGGGCGAAGCAGCGGGCGGTCAGCGTCTTGCCCAGCCCGGGCAGGTCCTCCAGCAGCACGTGGCCGCCGGCCAGGATGCCGGCGAGGACCAGCTCCAGGGTTTCCCGCTTGCCGACCACGACCGAGCCGACCGCGTCCAGCACCGCCCGGGCCAGGCGACCGACCTCGGCGGTGGGCAGGGTGCGGTCCACGTCGTTCATCAGATCTTCTCCAGTTCGGCGACGATCGCCGCGAGGTCGCGCGGCGACGGGGTGCGGCGGGGTGGGGTGTCGAGGAACATCGAGAGCCGGTCCCCGAGCAGGGCGCGGGCGCCGGCCGGGTCGGACTCGCGGGTGACGCCGTGCCGCTGGCGCAGCCGCTCGTCGGCCAGCTCGCCGAGGCGGGGCAGAACCCGCTCGGCGAACCGCTCCGGCCGGTCCGACGACCAGTCCAGCGGCCGTTCCCAACCGTTGATCGCGGCGCGCAGCGCGTCCCGGGCGGCCCAGTGGTAGTGGCCGTCCTCCTCACCGGCGGGCGCGCGGGCCCCGACCCGGGGCGGGGGCGGCGGGGCGAGCGCGGCGGTGACCCGGCGGACGGCGAGCAGCGCGACCACCCCGGCGACGACGACCGCCAGCGAAACCTGGAGGCCGACCGTGCGCAGCCCGGCGACCACGACCGCGGTGAGCGCCCCGGCGACCGCGAGGGTCCGCAGCACGCCCCTGACCCGGCCACCCCGGGTGGCCCGGGCCTGCGGCGGCGGCTCCTCCTCGAAGGTGAGCAGGTCGTCGATGCTGGCGCTCACGGCCCCACCCGACCGGTGGCGGCGACCGGTTCGCCGGCGGCCACGGCGGTCAGCTCGCCGCGCAACCGGCGCAGCGCGGCCCGGGCCTGGTCGCGGGTGCGCTCGTCGACGGGGCGGGTGGCGTACCGGGCCTCGCGGTAGACGTGGGCGAACTCGGCCAGCACGTCGGCGCTGACGATCGCCGGGATCCCGGCCTCGGGGTCGCCGCGCAGCAGCCGGGTCACCAGGTCGGTGGATGTGTCCCCGGTCCGCCGGACCACCCCGGCCGCGTCGGCGGCCTCCTCCAGGCGCACCCAGCAGGCGATCACGGCGGTGCGCGGGTCGATGTCGGCGTCGTCCAGCTCGACCAGGCCGGCGTCGAGCGCGGCGACCACCTCGCGGGCGGTTCCCTCGGCGGTGCGCCGGGCCCGGTGCGACGGCAGCGCCCGGGTGGTGCGGCGGGCCATCCCCCGGATCAGGGTCCAGGTCAGGTAGCCGAGGGCGACGGCGATCGCCAGGCCGAGCAGCGCCACCGCGACGGTGCCGAGCCACTCGGGGATGTGCGCGCGGGTGGCCTCCCCGGCGTCGCGCGGTTCGGCCGGGATCGAGGACGGCGGCTGCACCGACGGGTAGTCCGGCACGTACGGGATGTTGTCGGCGGCGGGCGGGATGCGGCTGGCGCCGAGCGACGAGTGACCGGCGGCCAGCGCGGCGACGGCGAGCAGGCCGGTCACCGCGCCGACCGGCCACCACCTGCGCAGCACGCTGAGGTCCATCGCCACCGCCCCACGCCGTCAGTCCACCCCGGCCAACTGCTTCGCCCGGGCGAACACGTCGTCCAGCATCCCCGGGGTCAACCGCCCGGTGAAGGTGTTCTGCTGGCTGACGTGGTAACAACCGAGCAGCGCCGGTGCGGTCGTGCCGGACCAGTGTGCCCCATGGCCGAAAGCCGGTCGAGGGCTGGGCGGGCGGACGCCGTACACCTCGCGCAGCACCGGCCACCACGCGGTCCAGGCGAACGCGCCGAGCGCGACCACGACGCGCAGGGTGGGCCTGATCAGCGCGACCTCGCGGTGCAGCCACGGCGCGCAGGTGTCCCGCTCCGCCGGGGTGGGCTTGTTGTCCGGCGGCGCGCAGCGCACGGCGGCGAAGATCCGGGTGTCGCGCAGGGCCAGGCCGTCGTCGGCGGCGACGCTGGTCGGCTGGTTGGCCAGGCCCGCGCGGTGCAGCGCGGCGAAGAGCACGTCGCCGGAGCGGTCCCCGGTGAAGATCCGCCCGGTGCGGTTGCCGCCGTGCGCCGCGGGGGCCAGGCCGAGGATCGCGAGCCGGGCGTCGGCCGCGCCGAAGCCGGGCACGGGCCGCCCCCAGTACCGCTGGTCGCGGAACGCCGCCCGCCTCGTCCGGGCGACCTCCTCCCGCCAGTCGACCAGGCGCGGGCAGGCGAAACAGTCGCTGACCGCGCCGTCGAGGTCGGCGAGGTCGGCCGCCCGCGCGGCGCGCGCGACCACCTCAACCGGGGTACGTGGCTCAGCCAAGCTTCGCCCGGAACTGTTCGAGGGTGCGGGCCCAGGCGGTGGCGGCGGCCCGCTGGTCGAAGCTCTCCGGCCGGTCCTCGTTGAAGAAGGCGTGCGCGGTGCCCGGGTAGTCGTACGTCTGGCAGGTGCCACCGGCGGTCTCAACGGCCCGGCGGGCGGTCTGCACGCCGTCGGCGGTGGAGGTGCCGTCCGCCTCCGAGCAGTGGATGACGGCGTCCTTGCCCGCGTACCCGCTCCACTGTGGGCTCATCCCGTCCCAGGGCAGTCGCGGGTAGAAGGCGGCGGTGGCCACGATCCGCTCGGACCGGGTGGCCGCCCAGAGTGCCAGGCTGGCGCCGGCGCAGAACCCGACGCAACCGGCCTTGCCGGCGACCTCGGGCCGGTCGGCCAGGTACTCCGCCGCGACGGCGATGTCCGCCGCCGCCTCGTCCATCTGCGCGCTGTTCAGCATGTGCCGGGGCTCACTGGGCCGACTGGCCGGCTGGCCGTGCCGGAAGTCCGGGGCGAGGGCGACGAAGCCGGCCTCCGCGAACCGGTCCACGACCGACCGGATGTGGGGCACGAGGCCCCACCAGTCCTGGATGACGATGACCGCCGGGCCGGCCGCACCGGCGGAGGGTACCGCGAGATACCCCTCGCGCGTCCCCCCCTTGCTGGCGTAGCTCACCATCTCGCCCATCGGCTCCTCCAAGCGGTCAGTCAACGCTGGCTGGTCGCAGGGTGTTTCCTACGTGCCGGTAGCCTGCCACGCCGCGACCGTCGTCGGGAAGACGCCGGAACAGTGGCATTCACCTCCTGTTCCCCCGCCCACGACACCTGGAGTTCCGACGGCTCTCGCCCGCTCGTTGTCTTCCGGTACACGGACGGCGGCGCGGTCCCCCACGCCGCCGTCAGCCGCCGGGGCCGGGGCCGTTTCGGGTCCGGCCCCGGCGCGTCGTTTCCGGCCCGGTCAGGCCGCCTTCCTCGTCAGGCAGAGGAGGTAGCCGGTGCTGCCCGGCTTGATGTTGTAGAAGAAGTAGCCCTCCTGGCCCGGCTGGAGGAACGGCTCGCAGGCCTTCCCCGTCCGCGCCTGGGTCTCGGTCTGGCCGTCCACCCGACCCACCACCGTGTACACCGCCTGGCTGGACGTGCAGGCGACCATTTCGGCGCCACTGGCGTCCTTGCGCTCGCCCTCGGCCACGTCCGGCAGCTCCGCGAGGCAGTCGCCCGCCTTCGCGTCGGCGGTGGCGTCCTTGTCGAACGCGGTGGCCACGGCGGACCCGATGCCGAACTTGAGCGCCGCCACCACGCCGACGGCGAGCAGCACGCCGACCACGCCGAGCACCTTGCGGCCGACGGACCGCTTCTTCTCCGGCTCCCCCTCCGGCTGCTTCGGCAGTTCGGCGGCCGGAGCGGCGTCGCCCGGCAGCCCGGCCGGGGCCGACGCGGAGTCTCCCGGCTGCCCAGCGGCCGGCTGCCCGGCGGAGGGCTGCCCGGCGGAGGGCTGCCCGGCGGAGGGCTGCCCGGCGGAGGGCTGCCCGGCGGAGGACTCGGCGGCAGAGGGCTGCCCGGGGGCGGCGGACTCGGCGGCGGCCGGCGGGTCCGCCTTGGCGGCGGCCGGCGGGTCGGCGGGTCGCGGCGCGTCCTCGGACGGCGGGTTGGGGGGCGGTGCGACCTGCTCTGGCACTGAGGTTCCTTCCGAGGGGTGGATGAGCAGACGACACCGTAGCGATCAACATCGAGGGGCGCTGTCCCGTCCGGCTCGTCCGTTCAGCCAATTTCCAGCTCCGGTTCACCTCGGCACGGACGAACGCGTCGGGGCGTCCGGTGGCCCGGACACCCCGACGCGCGGCGGGTGGGTGTGAATCAGGAGGTGGGCGTGGGCGACGCGGTCGGAACCGGCCCGCCGGTGCTCGGCAGCGGGCCGATGGTCGCCGCCGGCGACGGAGTCGGCCCCACCGCCGGCCCGGCCGTCGGCGCGCCGGGCGGCGTCGGGCCCTCGGTCGGCACGGCGGACGGGACCGTTCCCCCGATCGGGGGAACGGGCGAAGGGCGCGGCCCGACCGGCCCGGCCCGGAACGGCGCGTGCTCCGGGCAGTACGGGTACGCGGGCGCTCCCTGATTCGACTCGGGCAGCCCTTCGCGCACGCACTCCCGGTACCCGAGGCGGATCGGGTTGCCGTCCTGGTCGAACAGGCGGGCGTTCTCCACCAGCCGCCCCTCGCTGTCGTAGACGAAGATGTCGCGAACGAACGGCACCTGTTCCGAGGCGGGCTGGTAGCCGGACTCGTTCCAGCCGAGCCGGTCGTCCGCGTCCACGAACCCGGCGAACGCGAAGACGGCGAGGATCGCCGTGCCCGCGCGGAGCGCGATCCGGGGCCAGCGGCCCAGCGTGGGGGTGCGCCTGCCGAGCCACACCGAGGCCACCACGCAGACGGCGAGCAGCAGCAGCGCGGCGAGCGTGCTGCCGCCCAGCCTCGGCAGCAGCCCGAACGGCGCACCCGTGGTGATGACGGTGATCAGCATCGCCGCGAGGTATCCGCGCAGGACCCACCAGGCGGGGCGGAGCAGCCGCAGGTAGTCGCTCGCCGCGGCGTACCCGAGGATCGGGCCGAGCCGCAGGTCGGTCGCGCGCAGCCGGGCGCGGAGCCAGGAAGCGACGGCGGCGGCCCGCTGGTCCAGGTTGCGGGCGGCGGCCGGACCCCCCGCGCCGGCCGCCGCCCGCAGCTCAGCCGCGTACGCCTCGGGCGTGCCCAGCCGGCCGGCCAGCGGCCCGTCGCCCTCGGCGGCCACCTCGGCCAGGTGCTCGGCCAGGTCCTCGGTCAACTCGTCCCGGACCGTCGGCGGCAGGTCGGTCAGCGCCGCCCGGACCCGCGTCACGTAGTCCGCGATCTCCTGCTCCATGACGGTCATGCCGTCACCCCCCGATCGTCGAGCAGCGTGTCCATGGTGGTGGCGAACGAGCGCCAGAGTTTGCCGGAGCGGGCCAACTGGTCCCGGCCGGCCGCGTTCAGCGAGTAGTACTTGCGGTGCGGGCCGGACTCGCTCGGCACGACGTAGGTGGTCAACAGGCCGGCGGCGAAGAGCCGCCGCAGCGTGCCGTAGACCGACGCGTCGCCGACCTCGTCCAGGCCGGCCACCCGCAGGCGGCGCAGGATGTCGTAGCCGTAGCCGTCCTCCTCCCGGAGCACGGCCAGGACCGCGAGATCCAGCACGCCCTTCAACAGCTGTGTGGTGTCCACGCATCGCACAGTACTGCGCATTGCGCAGTACTGTCAAAGAATCGCGCCGGCCGACGCGACCCCCTGGGGCTGGCTGGCCGTAAGCGACAATCGGCGCCATGCGTTTCTGCGTCCTGGGTCCGACTCAGGTGCTGCTGGCCGACGGGCGCGAGATCCCCGTGGGCGGTCCGCGGCTTCGCGCTCTGCTGGCGCTGCTCCTGCTCGACGCGGGCCGGGTGGTGTCCGCGGATCGCCTGATCGATGGCCTGTACGGCGAGCATCCGCCGCGCGGCGCGTCGAACGCGCTCCAGTCCCAGGTGTCCCGGCTGCGTCAGGCCCTGCCCGCGGAGCACACGGTCGAGTTCCACCCCGCCGGCTATCGCCTCGCCGTGGATCCCGCTGACATCGACGCGTACCGGTTCGAGCGGCTCGCCGAGGCGGGGCGCCGCGCGCTCGCCGGCGGCGACTGGCGGCGCGCCACGGTCGTGTTGCGCGAGGCACTGGACCTGTGGCGCGGTCCGGCCCTGGCCGACGTCATCGACGTGGCCGGTGCACCCGCGCAGGTGGCCCGGCTGGACGAGGTACGGCTGGCCGCCATCGAGGATCGCATCGAGGCGGAGCTGGCGCTGGGCGGGCAGGCCGCCCTGGTCGCGGAGCTGCGGCAACTGGTCGCCGAACACCCGTTGCGGGAGCGGCCACGGGGCCAGCTCATGCGCGCCCTGTCCGCGTCCGGCCGGCCGACCGAGGCGCTCGCCGAGTTCGAGAACGCCCGGCGCACGCTGGCCGAGGAGCTCGGCACCGACCCGTCGGCCGCGCTGGCCGCTGTCCACCTGGCCGTGCTGCGCGGCGAGGAACGCCCAGCCGCGCACGAGGAACCCGAGCACGGACTACCAGGCCAGCTCACCACGTTCGTCGGGCGGGAGGAGGAGCTCAAGCGCGTTGGCGAGTTGCTCGGCGAGCGAAGGCTGATCACTCTCATCGGCCCCGGTGGAGCGGGCAAGACGCGGTTGTCGATCGAGGCCGCGAGCCGCCTCGACACCCGCGTCCGTCTCGTCGAGCTGGCCGGGCTGGCCCACGGTGCGGACGTACCGCAGGCGGTGCTGAGCGCACTCGGCCTGCGCGATGCGGGTCTGCGCGCCCCGGCCGAGCCGAACCGGGACGCCACCGACCGGCTGGTCGCGGCACTCGCCGAGCGGCGGCTGCTGCTCGTGCTCGACAACTGTGAGCACGTCATCGCCGACGCGGCCCGGCTGGTCGCCCGGTTGCTGAGCGCGTGTCCGGCGCTAAGCGTCCTCACCACGAGTCGCGAGCCGCTCGGACTGGCCGGCGAGGCGTTGTGCCCGGTGTCCGGGCTCACCCTGCCGCCGCCCGACTCGTCGGTGCTGGAGGCCCGCGATTACGCCGCGGTCAGGCTGTTCACCCAGCGGGCCGCTGACGTCGCGCCCGACTTCACGGTCACGTCGGCCAACGTCGAGATGGTGCTGCGAATCTGCCGTACCCTCGACGGCCTGCCGCTGGCGCTCGAACTGGCCGCCGCGCGGCTGCGGGCGCTGCCGGTCGCCGAGGTGGCCGCCCGGCTCGACGATCGGGTCCGGCTGCTGTCGATGGGCAGCCGGGCGGCGACGCCGCGGCACCGGACGCTCCGCGCGGTGGTCGAGTGGAGCTGGGACCTGCTCGATGATGCCGAACGGAAGCTGGCCCGACGACTGACTGTGTTCGCCGGTGGTACCACCGTGAAGGCGGCCGAGCGGGTCTGCGGCCTGCCTACGGTCGAGTTCGTCGATGCGCTGACCGGCCTGGCCGACAAGTCCTTCGTGGAGTTGAGTGCCGGCCGGTACCGGATGCTCGAAACGGTGCGCGCGTTCTGCGCCGAACGGCTCACCGAGGCCGGCGAGGCCGACCAGCTGCACCGCGCGCACGCCGCGTACTTCCTGGAATTCGCCTGGACCGCCGATGGTCACCTTCGCCGAGCGGAGCAGTTGGAGTGGCTACGACGGCTCGACGGCGAGCGGGACAACCTGCATGCGGCGCTGCGCCGCGCCACCGGGTCCGGTACCGCGCCTGAGGCGGCCGGGTTGGTCGCGGCCCTGTCGTTCTACTGGTGGCTGCGCGGCATGCGCGGCGAAGGGGCCAGAATGGCCGGCGATGTCCTCGACGTGCTCGGTGCCGAGGCGCCACCCGGTCTGCACGAGGAGTTCGCTCTGTGCGTCTACAACGCCTCGCTCGGCGGTTCCGGCCGACTGCCGCCCCTCGGATCGCAGCGCACCCTGATCCACAGCCTCGACCGGCCACCTCGACAGCCCTTCCTGCTCTATCTGGCGGGGATCTCGATCGGACCGCCGACCGGGGTCGCGGAGGACATCGACGAACTGACGCGGGAGCTGCAGCTGCTGGTCGGCTCGGAGCCGTGGATCGATGCGCTCAGCGCGATGGGAATCGGCTCGGCGCGGATGTGGAGCGGTGAGTGGGACCGGGCGAGGACCGCGCTGGTCACCGCGCTCAACGGATTCCAGAGCATCGGCGACCGATGGGGGTCGATGATCACGCTCGGCGCGATCGGCGAACTCGCCGCCCATCAGGGTGATCCGGGAGCGGCGAGCGCGTTCCTGGACCAGGCCATGAAGTTGGCCGATGAACTCGGATCGACCGTCGACGAGGCCGACATGCGGCGTACCCGGGGCGAGATAAGGCTGCGCGCCGGCGACCTCGCCGCGGCGCAGGACGACTTCGCCCGTGCATTGCTCCTCGCGCAGCGCGGCGGCGCGCCGGAGTTCGTATCCGGCGCCCGCCTCGGCCTCGCCCAGGTGGCGCGGCTGCGCGGAGAGTTCGCACAGGCCAGGCGGTTGTGCGAGGCGGCGTTGGCGGGCGGGCTCACCGGCTGGTACATCGGCGAGGCCACACGTTCTGAGATCATCTCCGCCCTCGAACAGATCACCGACGCGGAGAGGGCCGCGGCCCGGGCCGCACCGGGCGGTGCGCCGCCGTCAGCCGACGGTGCGTGACCCGTCAGCGCCCGCGCGCACCGTGGGGGCATGACGACATTCGAGGTGATCGCGGAGGGACTGGGCAAGCGGTACGGCCCGGCCCGCGCGCTCGACGATATCCACCTGGCCGTGCCGACCGGCACGGTGTACGGGCTGCTGGGACCGAACGGCGCAGGGAAGACCACGGCCGTGCGGATCCTCGCCACGCTGCTGCGCTTCGACGCCGGCCGGGCCACCGTGGCCGGATTCGACGTGACGCGTCAGCCGGACGAGGTGCGTGCCCGGATCGGGCTGACCGGGCAGTACGCCGCAGTCGACGAGACCCTCAGCGGCCGGCAGAACCTGGAGCTGTTCGGCCGGCTGTTCAAACTCGGCCGCCGGGCGGCCCGCCAGCGCGCCGACGAACTGCTCGAACGGTTCGGGCTCGATGAGGCGGCGAGCCGGTCCGCGGGTGAGTATTCGGGTGGGATGCGCCGCCGGCTGGACCTCGCCGCCAGCCTGATCCGCCCGCCGCGCGTGCTCTTCCTCGACGAGCCGACCACCGGCCTGGACCCGCGCAGCCGCAACCAGGTGTGGGACATCGTCCGCACCCTGGTGGCGGACGGGGCCACGGTGCTGCTCACCACGCAGTACCTGGAGGAGGCCGATCAGCTCGCCAACCGGATCTCGGTGATCGACGCCGGTCGGGTGGCGGCCGAGGGCACGCCGGACGAGCTGAAGTCGATGACCGGCGGTGACCGGATCGAGGTGGTCGTGCGCGACGCGGCCGACCTGTCCCGGGCCTGCGGGATCGTCGCGCGGATCTGTGCCGCGGAGCCCGAGCACGATCCGGAGATCCGGCGACTCAGCGCGCCCCTGACCGACCGGGTCACCGGGTTGGTCGACGTGGTGCGGGCGCTGGACGACGCGGGGATCGCGGTCGAGGACATCGGCCTGCGCCGCGCGACGCTGGACGAGGCGTTCCTGCACCTGACCGGACGCCGCCCCGACGAAGCCGGCGAGCCCGTCGGCGCCGGACGAAAGGCGGACGCGGCATGACGACCGCAACCCGATCGCCCGGGACGACGACCGCCCCGCCCCCGCCCCCGCCGCTGTCCGCGCGGACGCCACTGGCGCGGTTGCGCTCCACAATCGCCGACGGCTGGACGATGACCAGGCGGAACATGACCCACGTGATCCGCCAGCCGGAGGAGCTGGTCCTCTACTTCTCGCTGCCGATCATGTTCGTGCTGGTCTTCGGGTACGTGTTCGGCAGCGGCATGCAGGTGCCGGGCGGCGGCAACTACCGCGAGTTCCTGTTGCCCGGGGTCTTCGTGATGACGATGCTGTACGGCCTTGGCGCCACCGCGACCGGCGTGGCGTTCGACCTCAGCCGGGGTGTCGTCGACCGGTTCAGGTCGATGCCGATGGCGCGTTCCGCCCTGATGACCGGCCGCAGTGCCGCGGATCTGCTGCGCGCCCTGCTGGAGATGTCCGCCCTGCTGGTCTGTGGCCTGCTCGTCGGCTGGCAGTGGCGGGACGGCGTGGGCAGAGCGTTGCTCGCCGTCGGGCTCCTCCTGTTGCTGCGAGTCGCGATCACCTGGGTAGGGATCTACCTGGCGCTGCTGGTCCGCAACCCGGACACGGTCGGGGTGATCGTCTTCCCGGCGGCTTTTCCGCTCACCGCGATCTCCAACATCTTCGTGTCGCCCGAGCTGATGCCACGGTGGATCGGTGCGGTCTCGGAGTGGAACCCGCTGTCCGCTACCGTCGCCGCGATCCGCCAACTGTTCGGCAATCCGGGCCTGGGCGGCGACTCGTGGCCGGCAGAGCACGCGATGGTGTTGGCGGTGGCGTGGCCGGTGCTCCTGATCGCGACGTTCGCTCCGCTGGCGGTGCGCCGCTACCGGCGACTGAGCCGCTGACCCCTAATCACCGCCCCCAACCCCGCCGACCCCGCCCACGGCGGGACCGACGGAGGCCCCGACCGCGTCATGATCGCGCTCGATCCAGGAAATAGTGGTGTCCGAAGCTGCGGAAGGCCCCTGTTTCCCGGATCGAGCGCGATCATGACGAGCGCCGGCGACAGCAGCCGGACGCCGGGCCGGCGACAGCAGCCAGGGAAGCGGCGGATGCCCGGGGGTGGCGGCTAGCCGGCGGTGGGCAGCAGGCTCCAGGCGATGCCGTCGAGGATGTCGTGCTCGGAGGCGACCACCGAGGACATCCCGGCGCGCTCCATGATCACCTGGAGAACCAGGGCGCCCGCGCCGATCACGTCGGCCCGCCCCGGGTGCATGACCGGGGTGGCGAGCCGCTGCTCGCGGGTCTTGCCGAGCAGGTCGGCGGTCACCCGCGCCACGGCGTCGTACGAGACCCGGGCGTGGTGGATGCGCTCCGGGTCGTACTCGGTCAGGCCCTCGGCGAGGGCCACGACGGTGGTGACCGAGCCGGCGAGCCCGACCAGGGTGGCGGCCTGCCGCCCCGGTACCGCCTCCAGCGCGCGATCCACCGCGGCCGTGATGTCGGCCTGCGCGGCGGCGACCTCGTCCGCGCCGGGCGGGTCGCCGTGCAGGTGCCGCTCGGTCATCCGGACGCAGCCGATGTCCACCGAGATCGCCGCCTCGACGCCGCCGGAGCGGGTACCGACCACGAACTCGGTGGAGCCGCCGCCGATGTCGACGACCAGGTACGGCGCCTTCGCGTCGGCGGGCAGGCCGCGCACCGCGCCGGTGAACGAGAGCCGCGCCTCCTCGTCGCCGGTGACCACCTCGGGGGCCACGCCGAGGGTCTGCTCGACCATGGCCCGGAAGTCCCCGGCGTTGGAGGCGTCCCGGGACGCCGAGGTGGCGCACATCCGCACCCGCTCCGCGCCCAGCTTCTCGATCTCGGCGGCGTACGAGGCCAGGGCCACCCGGGTCCGCTCGATCGCCTCCGGCGCGAGCCGGCCGGTCCTGTCGACGCCCTGGCCCAGCCGGACGATCTCCATCCGGCGGCTCAGGTCGACCAGCGGCGCCTCCGGCCCGGCGGAGGGGTCGGGCAGGTCGGCGACCAGCAGTCGGATCGAGTTGGTCCCGCAGTCGATGGAGGCCACGCGCGTCGTCACGGCAGCAACCCTACGGCAGTCGCCCCGCCCGCCACGTCACGCGTTCCGCCGCGCCCCCGGCGGCGGCGCGACAGGTCCGGCAGCCACAGGGCCGCGCCGGCGAGCAGCAGCGCCGACAGCAGCGGCAGCCGCCACCACCAGCGCACGGTGGCCGGGGGCGGGTCCGGCGGGTCGGCCACCCACGGGCGGGCGGTCTTCGCCCAGGCCAGGAACGCGTCGCCGACCGGGAGGACGCCGAGGGCGTACCGGCGGGTCCACGGCGTGTCGACGGGCACGCCCACCAGGTCGCCGTAGTTGGCCAGCGCCCCGGCGAGCGCGGCGTCGCCCTGGGACTGGGCCGCGCCGAGGGTGACCACGGTGGCCGACAGGCTCACCCCGAGCAGCAGCGGCCCGGAGTCCACGTCGCCCGGCCCGTCCATGCCGTGCGGGTACTCGCGCACGGCCGGGCCGAGCCCGAGCGGCGTGGCCACGAACCGGTCCCGGAAGCGCAGGTACTGCTCCCGGGCGAACGCCGGGTCGACGTCGACCAGGAAGCGCTGGACGACGCTCTGCGAGGTGGCCCGGGCCACCTCGGCCGGGGCCCCGGTGGCCAGGTCCACCCGGTGCGGCAGCAGCCCGGTGTCCGGGTCGAGGCGCTGTCGCACGCCGTCCAGCCAGCGCGTCACGGTGCCGGTGAAGCGGGGCGGGAGCAGCGCGTCGTGCAGCCGCAGCGAGGCGATCGCCACCGTCGAGTCCACCGGCCACGCCTGCCCCGGGTACGCGGCCAGGTACGGCGAGGCGGAGCCGTCGAACGCCGCCCCGACGGCCGCCGACGCCTCGGCGAACCGGGCCGCCTCGGCCGGGTCGCGCCGGTCCGCCGGTTGCAGGGCGAGCACGCCGCCGCGCAGCCAGTTCGTCCAGCCCTGCCAGAAGATCCCGTACGCGGGGGTCAGGCCGGGGTCGAACGGTGCGGTGCCGTCCGGCGACTCCAGTCGGGCCAGGGCCCACCGGGCCTCCCGCAGGGCCGGCTCCCGCCGCCCTGCCGGCTCGCGCAGGCCCAGCTCGACCCGGGCCAGCCCGTACAGGGCGTGGGCGAAGAACCACCCCTCGGGAAAGAGCGCCTGGGCGTCGGAGCCCGCGCCGTCGTCGAGCGCGGCGCGCAGGAAGGCGAGCTGCCGGGCCACCCCCGGCGGCTCGTCGTCCGGGCCGGCGGTGGCCGGCGCGACGAGGCGTACCACCCCGAGCAGGGCGGCGGCGCTCAGCAGCACCGCGCAGACCCGACGAAAAGTCCTCACCCGGACAGCATGACCGGGATGATCAAGGGCCTAGAGGCGCAGCAGCATCCGGGTGTTGCCGAGGGTGTTCGGCTTGACCCGCTCCAGGTCCAGGAACTCCGCGACGCCCTCGTCGTACGAGCGCAGAAGCTGCTCGTAGACCGGCTGCGGCACCGGCGCGCCGTCGATCTCGGCGAAGCCGAACGAAGCGAAGAACCGGGTCTCGAAGGTGAGCACGAAGATCCGGGCCACCCCGATCTCCCGGGCCGCGTCGATCAGCTCGCCGACGATCCGGTGGCCGAGCCGCCGGCCCCGGTACGCCGGGTCCACGGCGACCGTGCGGATCTCGGCCAGGTCCTCCCACATCACGTGCAGCGCACCGCAGCCGACCACCGCGCCGTCGCCGTCGGCCACCACCCGGAACTCCTGCACGTCCTCGTACAGGGTGACGGTGGCCTTGCTGAGCAGCCGCCGGCCGTCGGTGTAGGTGTCCACCAGCCGCCGGATGCCCCGCACGTCGGAGGTGCGGGCGCGGCGCACCACGAGTTCGTCGGACGCCGGCACGGTCACTCGTCCGCCGGCACGTCCACGCAGGGGCCGGCGGCCCACCACTCCTCCACCAGCGCCAGCGTCTCGTCGCCGAACGGGTTGACCCCCGGGCCCGCGCCGAGGGCGTGGCCGAGGTGCACGTGCAGGCACTTCACCCGGCCGGGCATGCCGCCGGCCGAGATGCCGGCGATCTCCGGCACCTCGCCGATCGCGGCCCGGCGGGCCAGGTAGTCCTCGTGCGCCGCCCGGTACCGGGCGGCCAGCTCCGGGTCGGTGGCGAGCCGCTCGGCCATCTCCTTCATCAGCCCGGCCGACTCCAGCCGGCTGCACGCGGAGGTCGCCCGGGGGCAGGTCAGGTAGAACAGCGTCGGGAAGGGCGTCCCGTCCGTCAGGCGCGGGGTCGTCTCCACCACGTCGGGCAGGCCGCAGGGGCAGCGGTGGGCCACCGCCCGGGTGCCGCGCGGGGTGCGTCCGAGCTGGGCGGCCACCGCGGCCAGGTCGCGCTCGGTGGCCGGTTCCCGCTCCGGCGGGGGTACGGAGTCCGCCGCCGGGTGCTGCGGGGGTACGACAGTCACGGTGCCCATCTTTCGTCGGTGCTCTGTTGGTGCTGCGCTCACTGGCCGGGGCGGTCGGCGTTCGCGGCCCGCACGCTCGACCACAGGGTGTCGTACCAGGGGTCGGGGGTCTGCGGCCGGGCGGGGGCCTTTCCGCCGCTCGCGTCCCGGGCCGCGCCGGCGGGGTCGTTGAGGACGATGACCGGGACCTCGCCGGGGTAGACCATGTAGAACCGTTCCCGGGCCTGGATGCGGATGTACTCGTCGTCCTGCCACTTGCCCGCCTCGGCGGACAGGTCGGCGATGAGCTGCCGCTGGGCGGACTGGGCCGCCTCCATCCGCTCGATGTCCGCCTGCTGGTCCAGGTAGACCCGGACCGGGTAGGTGTAGGCGAGGGCGAGCGCGATCAGCACCGCGAAGAGCACGGTGGCCCGTCCGGTGAAGCGCCGGGGGTGGGGCGCGGAGAGCCGCTTCACGCTGCCGCCGGCCGCCGTGCGCCGGGCTGCGGCGGGACGATTCGTGGAGCGAACCTGGTCGGCGGCGCGGGCCGAGCCGGGCGACCGGCCGGCGGTGCGCGCCTCCGCGCGGACGCCGTCGCGGACCGACGCCCGGGCGCGGGCCCCGCCCGGCCGGCCGGTGTTACCCGGCCGGCGGGCGGGACGCTGACCACCCGGTGTGCGGCGCTGCTGCATCGTCACACCCCTCCCCCGAGGTTAGCTGGGCGTTCTCAGGCGGAACGGTAACGCGGGAACGCGCCCGCCCCGGCGTACCGCGCCGCGTCGGACAGCTCCTCCTCGATCCGCAGGAGCTGGTTGTACTTGGCCACCCGGTCGGAGCGGGCCGGGGCGCCGGTCTTGATCTGGCCGCAGCCGGTGGCCACCGCCAGGTCGGCGATGGTGGTGTCCTCGGTCTCGCCGGAACGGTGGCTCATCATGCACCTGAAACCGGCCCGGTGGGCCAGCTCGACCGCGTCGAGGGTCTCGGTGAGCGAGCCGATCTGGTTCACCTTCACCAGCACGGCGTTGGCGGACTTCTCGGCGATGCCCCGGGCGATGCGCTGCGGGTTGGTGACGAACAGGTCGTCGCCGACGATCTGGATCCGGTCGCCGACGGCGGCGGTCAGGGTGGCCCAGCCGCTCCAGTCGTCCTCGGACAGCGGGTCCTCGATGGAGACGATCGGGTAGTCGCCGACGAGCTTGGTGTAGTAGTTGCTCATCTCCTCGGCGGACTTGGCCGCGCCCTCGAAGGTGTACGTGCCGTTGTCGAAGAACTCGGTGGCGGCCACGTCGAGGGCGAAGACGATGTCGGTGCCGAGCCGGTACCCGGCCTTCTCGACCGCCTCGGCGATCAGGTCCAGCGCGGCGGCGTTGGTGGGCAGGTTCGGGGCGAAGCCGCCCTCGTCGCCGAGCCCGGTGGAGAGACCCTTCTTCTTCAGCACGGACTTCAGCGCGTGGTAGACCTCCGCGCCGGAGCGCACCGCCTCGCGGAAGGTGGGCGCGCCGATCGGCGCGATCATGAACTCCTGGATGTCGACGTTGGAGTCGGCGTGCGCCCCACCGTTGAGGATGTTCATCATCGGCACCGGGAGCAGGTGCGCGTTCGGGCCGCCCAGGTAGCGGAAGAGGCTCAGCTCGGCGCTGCCGGCCGCTGCCTTGGCCACGGCCAGGGAGACGCCCAGGATGGCGTTGGCGCCCAGCTCGCCCTTGTTCTCGGTGCCGTCGATGTCCAGCATCTTCTGGTCGATCAGCCGCTGCTCGCTGGCCTCGTACCCGATGAGCTGATCGACGATCTTGTCCTCGATGTTCGAGACCGCCTTCTCGACGCCCTTGCCCTGGTAGCGGCCGGCGTCACCGTCGCGCAGCTCGATCGCCTCGAAGGCGCCGGTGGAGGCGCCGGACGGCACCGCGGCGCGGGCGATCGTGCCGTCGTCGAGCCCGACCTCGACCTCGACCGTCGGGTTGCCCCGCGAGTCGAGAATCTCCCGGGCGACGATTCCCTCGATGGTTGCCACTGAGTCGCTCCTCGTATGTGTGGTTCCGGTCCGGTATGGGCCGCGACGGTGCGGCTGGGGCAGGTGTTGAACGCAGCGTATCGGGCGGCGGCTCGACGCACCGCGTCGCCCGGCGTACCGGCCCCGGGGGCGGACGTCGGACATTCCCGGATTCTCGGCCCTCAACCCGGCAACCGGTTTGCGTGACGTGGACCGGTCGACAAGGCTGGTCGCCATGCCCGCCGTCTCGACCACGCTCCGCGCGCTCGCCCTGTCGGCCATCGCATCACTCTCCGTGACCGGCTGTCAGGCCCTGGACGACGCCGGCCGGGCGTTCGGGCGATCGGACCTTGTCAACGACATCGCCGCCCGGCTGGACCGGGCACTGGAGCTGACCTACTCGGCCGACTACCAGATCTCCGGCGGCCAGGCCGCCTCCATCGCGCAGACCCAGGACCCGGCCCGCTCGGTGTACGCCTGGCAGGGCGGGAGGCTGACCGTCACCGCCGAGGCCACCACCCGGTGCGAGACCGGTCCGGACCGGACCGTGTGCACCCTGCTCGCCCCGCCCGTGACCACCGCGAAGCCCTCGGTGGCCCTGTTCACCGAGGCCGAGCAGCGTGGCCTGGTCACCCCGCCGGCGGTGGTGGGGCTGCTCGCCGAGGCCGCGCTCGACCCGGAGGCGGTCGTCGCCCAGAGCGGCACCACCCTCGCAGGGCACCACGCCACCTGCGTGGACGTGCAACGGTCGGCCGGCGACTTCACCGCCTGCGTGACCACGGAGGGCGTGCTCGGCAGCTTCACCGGCGAGCTCGACGGCCGGCCGACGGAGCTGGCCCTGACCCGCTACAGCGACACGGTCGACGGGGCGAGCTTCGAGCTGCCGGCCGGGGCCGCCGTCGTCGACCGCCGCTCCGCCGGCTCGTGACCACCCCGCCGACGCCCCTGCGGGGCGGGTTCGTGCCGGGAGCCGACCGGGCCGGGACGCCGCAGCCCGGGGACCTCGCCCTGGCGGTCGCCGGACGGAGGCTGCTGACCGGACCCGGCGGCCGGTTCCCCCGGGTGGCCGAGCTGCCCGCCGACAGCGCCTGGGTGCCGCTGGGCACCCTCGACGAGGTGCCCGTCTGGGGCGTCGAACTGGCCGACGAGCAGGCCCTCCCGGGCCGCTGGCAGAGCTGGCGGACGCTGGCCGCCGAGCTGCCCGCACCCCTGGCCGATCTGGCCGGCCGGGCGCTGGCCGTGCTCACCTGGCGGCGCACCCACCGGTGGTGCGGGGCGTGCCGGGCCGAACTGGCCGACGTGCCGGGCGAGCAGTCCCGGCGGTGCCCCGACTGCGACCTGTACGTGCCGATGCAGCTCTCCGCCGCCGTGCTGGTGGCCATCACCCGGCCCGGGTCGGCCGGCGGCCCCGACGAGCTGCTGCTGGTGCGGCACGCGGACGGGCCGCTGAAGATGTGGGCGCTGGTCGCCGGGTACGTGGAGGCCGGCGAGTCGCTGGAGGCGGCGGCCCGCCGGGAGGTCGGCGAGGAGGTCGGGCTGGCCCTCGACGCGATCTCCTACTTCGGCAGCCAGCCCTGGGCGGTCTCCGGGCCGGGGGTGCTGCTGGCCGGCTTCACCGCCACCGCCGCCGACCCGGCCGCCGAGCCGGTCGTCGACGGCAGGGAGCTGACGCAGGCCCGCTGGTTCCCGCTCGACGCGCTGCCGGCCGAGCTGCCCTCGGCGTACTCGATCTCCCGGTGGCTGGTCGACCACGTCGCCGCCCGCCCGGCGGGCTGACCGACCGCGGCGGAGGGGTTCTCCGGCCCTGACCGGCCGGGACCGGTGGTGACTCCCGGCGGGCATCGGGGTGCCCGAATGATAGGGGTCACCTCACGGCGGTGTTCCCGGCATCATCGGTGCCCCGGGGGCGACAGCCCGGCCAACGGGCCCTCGGCGGCGGCGTCGGCCGGAACCTCCCCGGACCTCTCCCACGACGCGCACCTCTCCCACGAAAGGACCATCGTGTCCACTCGTCGTCAACTGCTGCGCCTCGGTGCGGCATCGGGCATCGTCGGCGCAACCGGTGGCCTGGTGAGCCTCGCCGGACGTGTCGGCGCGGCTCCCGCCACGGCGGCCCCCGCCACGTCGGCGGCCCCGGCCGTGACCCCGTTCACCGTTCCGCTGACCGTGCCGCAAACGCTGCGGCCGGTGCTGCGGACCGCCACCACCGACTACTACTCGGTCACCATGCACCGCCGGCGGTTGGAGATCCTGCCGGGCTTCCGCACGGAGGTGTACACGTACAACGGCGACCTGCCCGGCCCGACGATCCGTGCCACGTCGGGCCGGCGGGTGGTGGTGCGGCAGCGCAACCGGCTGAACATGCCGACCGCGGTGCACCTGCACGGCGGCGCCACCGCGCCCGGTGACGACGGCTCGGGTGACGCCACGATCCCGCCCGGCGGGGAGCGGACCTACACCTACCCCAACCGGCAGCCGCACGCCACGTTGTGGATGCACGACCACACCCACCACATGGAGGCCGAGCACCTCTACCGCGGCCTGTCCAGCCTCTACCTGCTCAGCGACCGCACCGAGGCGGCGCTTCCGCTGCCCCGCGGCGCGTTCGACGTCCCGCTGGTGCTGCGTGACGCGCACCTGGACGCCGACGCCCAGCTCGTCTGGACGATGGACGACGCCGACAACCGGACCACCCTCCTGGTCAACGGTCGGCCCTGGCCGCGCTTCCAGGTGCAGGCCCGCCGCTACCGCTTCCGCCTGGTCAACTCCAGCAACCTGCGGTTCTTCCTGCTGCGGCTCGCGGACGGCGGGGAGATCACCGTCATCGGCTCCGACGGTGGCCTGCTGGAGGCGCCGGTCACCACGCCGTACCTGCTGCTGTCGCCGGGCGAACGGCTGGAAGTGGTGGTCGACTTCGCGCGCTACCAGCCGGGCACGTCGGTGGTGTTGCAGAACCTGATGGGGCCGGGCCCGGCCGAGCAGGTAGGCCAGGTGATGCGCTTCGACGTCGTACCCGCCACCGCGCCGGACCGCAGCTCGGTGCCGCAGCGGCTGCGCACCCTGCCGCCACTGCCCACGCCGACCGTGCGGCGCAACATCGAGCTGCGGATGGACGAGCCCGGCACCGGGCACCAGGCGTACATCGACGGGAAGGTCTTCGACCCGGCCCGGATCGACACCACCATCGCCTGGGGCAGCACCGAGGAGTGGACGGTGACGAATGCCAACGCCCTCATGCCGCACAACTTCCACATGCACCTGGTGCAGTTCCGGGTGCTCGACCGGGGCAACGCCCCGGCCGATCCCACCGAGGCCGGCCTGAAGGACACCGTGCTCATCTGGCCCGGTCAGAGCGTACGGCTCCAGGCCACGTTCGACACCTGGCGCGGCGTCTACCCGTACCACTGCCACATGGTCGACCACAGCGCGATGGGGATGATGGCCCAGCTCAAAATCGTCTGACCCGGCCGGCGAAGGTTCCCCTGTCGACGTCGGTCGCCGACAGGGGAACCCTCGCTCACACGCCGAGCAGGGTGCGCAGGTGGCGCGGGGGCGGGCAGTCGTGGGCGAGCATCGCGTCGTGCCACTCCCGCACCGACACCCCGTCGGGTCGCAGCGCGGCGATCTCGGCGATCTCGCTGTATCCGACGAAGTAGGTGGAGAGCTGGGTGGAGGTGAGCAGAGCCCGCCGCCACTTGCCGGCCGCCTCGCCCTCCTCCTGGAAACCCCGGCCCGTCAGCAGCGCCATCGCCTCGGACTCCGGCAGGTCGTCGCAGTGCACCAGCTGGTCGAGCAGCGCGTTGATCGTCATCCGGAGCTGCATCTTGAGCTGCTGCAACCGCACCGGCAGGCCACCGAAGCCGAGGCCGGCCATCAGCTCCTCGGCGTACACCGCCCAGCCCTCGATGAACGGCCCGGACTCGGCGAGCGCCCGGACCCGGGTCGGGCCGACGTACCGGCGGGCGTGGGCGAGCTGGAGGAAGTGCCCCGGCATCGCCTCGTGCACGGTCAGGTTGCGGATCATGTGGTCGTTGTACTCGCGGTAGAACGACTCGACCCGGGCCGCCGGCCAGTCCGCCGGGGTGGGGGCGATGCAGTAGAACGTCGGCACGGCCGCCGTCTCCAGCGGGCCGGGCGAGTCGCAGTACGCCACCGCCACGCCCCGGGCGAACTGGGGCATCTCCTGGATCACGCACGGGTCGTCGACCAGGGTGACCAGGTCGCGGGCGCGGACGAAGTCGGTCGCCTCGTCGAGGGTGACCGAGGCCAGGTCGACGACGGTGTGGTCGTCGGGGTGCTCGGCGGCCAGCAGGTCCAGCGCCCGTCGTACCGTCTCGTCGTCGCCCGCGCCGCCGACCAGCTCGACGGCCGCCTCGCGGATCTCGGCGGTGACCCGGTCCAGGTTGGCCCAGGCGCGGCGCTGCACCTCGGCGGCGCCCAGCTCGGTGTCGAGGGTGTGCCAGAGCCGGGCCTCCCAGCGCCGCCGGCCGAGCCGGGGGTCGCGACCGGGGCCGGCGTCGGCCGCCAGGCCGGTGCGCAGCCAGGCCACGAACTCCTCCAGCGCCGCGATCGCCGCGGTCGCCGCCGGCTCCACCCGGTCGTGCAGCGCGGGCGCCTCGGCCAGCAGCCGGGGCACCTCGTCGCGGACCAGCGCCGCCGCGCCGGTGAACTGCCCGACCGCCGTCTCGGCATGGATCCGGGGCATGTCCCGCAGCGTCGCGCGCGCGGTCGCCAACGCGTCCGGTACGGCGGCGAGCCGGCCGGCGAGGCTGGTCAACCGCACCTCGACCGGGGCGAACGGGCGGGCCACCAGGGCGTGCAGCAGCGGCCCCGGGTTGTGCCGCAGCGGGTCCCACTCGTGCGCCCGGATCTCGTCGGCCTCGAACAGCTCCCGGTCGACCAGGGCGGTGAGCAGGGCGTGGTCGACCCGCTCGTCGACGTCGAGTGCGTCCGGATCCAGCTCGGCGAGCGCGTCGGCGGCGTCCCGGAGCATCTCCCGGTCGGCGGCGACGGCAGCGGCGGACAGGTCCGGCAGCCGGTCGTCGCACCGGTGGTCGCCGGCGGACATGGCGAGACCGGGCCGGCTCTCCAGCAGGGCGTCGACGATCCGTTCGGCACGGGGTGCGAAGGATGACATGCGACGACCCTAACGGGGAGCCGGCACCGGCGTTCGGTGTCAGTTGGGTCGGCTGCCCGCCCTGTCCACGACGGCTCGGGCCAGCACGGCGGTGGTGCCGGTGAGCGTCCCGGCCTTGCCGATCTCGGTGTCGCGGACGAGGTAGGACCGCTCACCGAGGTACTCGAAGCTGGTCCGGTCGAAAATCCACTCGGTGCGCTTGCCGAACTTGTCGTCGACTCGGCCCACGGCCACCCCGGTCCGCCCGGCGGCGTCGACGGACTCCGGCACCAGGACCACCCCCGGGATCCGGGCCGCCGCGCGGAAGAGGGCGGCGGTCACCTGGGGCGGCAGCAGGGTCTCCTGCAACGCCCGGCCGATGTACTCGAAGGCGCTGACATCGCTGGGCGGGCCCTCCGGCTCGACCTCGGCGTAGATGTGCCGGAGCAGCGCTCCCGGGTCGGTCGGGAGGTCGGCGTACCTGCTGTTCGGGGTGGAGTTCTTCCACCGCTGCATCTCGCCCCGCTCGCGGACGAGCATGTCGCTGCCGGTCTGGGGTCGCCACGCCTCGCGGTCGTGCACCTCGTCGAGCCTGCTGGCCGTCGGGCGGCCGCCGCGGGAGAGCCGGATGCCCATCCAGGCGACCTTGCTGCGGGTGTAGACGAACTGGCCGGCGGCCACCGGCACCGCAGGCTTTGCGGCGGCCACCGCGGCGACCTGTTCCATCAGCAGCGCCACCTGGGCGGCCTCGCCGGGCTGGTTCGCCGGGCTGCCCCGCTCGGAGTCCCCCCAGGGCAACGCCACAGTGGCGACCAGCACGGCGGCCACGGCCGTTGCTGCCACCGGTGGGGCGAGCCACGCCAGCAAACGTCGGGGCCGGGGCGACGGCCGGGCCGGGGATGCCGCCGGAGACTGGGTGATCTCGTGCATGAAGGCTTCCTTCAGGACGCGATGGCGGTCGGCGGACAGCTCCCGCTCCGACGGTGGTGGCACCAACCGGGCTAGGGCGCTGCGCTCCGCAGGATCAAGCCGTGGGTTCATCGGTTCATCTCCTGGATCGACCGGGCCGCGGATACGCGGCCACCCTGTACCTGTCCGCGAACCGGCGCGGGTTCCCGGGCCGTTGGCGGGGAAGGCGCCGGGGCCGGGGCGAGCGCCCGCTCGGCCAGGGTGCGCAGTTTCGTCCGGGCCCGGGACAGCCGGGACCGGACCGTGCCGACGGGCACCCCGAGCGCCTCGGCGGCGGCGGCGTAGTCCAGCCCCGACCAGACGCAGAGCGTGAAGACCTCCCGTTCGGCCGGCCGCAGGGCGCGCAGCGCCGCCGTGACCGCCACCACCCGGTCGACGTCGTCCATCCGGTCGGTGACCGCTTCGGCGAAGTCCGGGACGGTGTCGGCGCGCGGGATCCGGGCCAGCGCGGCCCGGTGCCGGCGGGCCGCCCGGCTCGTGTTGCGGAGCACGTTCGTGGCGATGCCCAGCAGCCACGGGAGCACGCTGCCGCCGTCTGGCCGCAGCTTGCCGCGCAGTCGCCAGGCCTCCAGGAACGTCAGTGAGACCACGTCCTCAGCGGTGCTGGAGCAGCCCGTCGACCGGAACGCGTGCCGGTGCACGACGCGGGCATGTTCCTCGAACAGCTGCCCGAACGCTGCTGCGTCGCCGGCGCGGAGCCGGGCGCGATATGAACTGTCCACACCCTTTTCTGTCCGCTCGCCCGCCCGGGTTCCCGCCGGGCCGGCACGAGAGAACGGCGGATCGGGGTCTCCGGCGGCGCAGAACCCTGCCAGGCAGCCTTCCGGGACCGGACCGGCCCGGCCGCACGCCGCCATCCAGCCCGGCGGGGCCTGCCGCGTCCGGTCCCGCTCCGGTGGTCAGGCGGTGCCGGCGGTCAGGCGGTGCCGGCGGTCAGGCGGTGCCGGCGGCCCGTTCGGCGGCGCGGACCGCGTCCGCGTACGCCAGGGCGGCGCGGCGCAGGGCCGCCTCCGAGTCCAGGCCCGCCTCGCGGGCGGCCGCGGCCGTGGCCAGCAGGCTCGCGCCGAGTTGCGCCTCCGGGTCGACCTGCGAGTCGGCCGGGGGCGGGGGGACGGTCAGGCCGGCGCGGGCGGCTCGCTCAAGGATCTTGCCGGCCAGGGCGAGCGCGGGCAGGCTCGGCGCGATGCCGTCCAGCACCGAGTCCCGGGCCTTCTCCTCCCGCTTGATCCGCTCCCAGTTGGCGGTGATCTCGTCCAGGGTGACGGCCCGGTCCCCTGCGAAGACGTGCGGGTTGCGCCGGACCATCTTGTCCACCAGGCCGCCGGCCACGTCGTCGACGTTCCACCGCTCGCCCTCGGGCAGTTCCTCGGCCAGCCGGGCGTGCAGCAGCACCTGGAGCAGCACGTCGCCCAGCTCCTCGCGGAGCGCGTCGGTGTCGTCGTCGCCGATCGCGTCGTACGCCTCGTAGCACTCCTCGATCAGGAAGCCGGCGAGGCTGCGGTGGGTCTGCGCCCGCTTCCACGGGTCACCGCCGGGCGAGGCCAGCCGGTCCATCACCTCGACGGCGTCGAGCAGCCGGGCCCCTGGCGGGTCCCACGAGCCGTACATCAGCTCCAGCTCGGCCAGGCCCGGCTCCCGGGCCAGCCGCAGCCCGAGTTCCCGGGCCAGCGTCTCGTCGCCCACCGGGCCGGCCAGCCAGACCACCGCGCCGTGCGCCGCCGCCGCGTCCAGCAGCGCCTGCGTCGCCGGGCCGTCCGGCACGGTCACCGCGCCGCCCGCCGCCCGCACCGCGGCGGTCAGCTCGCTCTCCGCCCCGGCCAGCACCGGGTTGCCGCGTACGACGTCCCAGGCGGCGGCGGTCAGCAGCCCGACCGGGAGCCGGGGCGAGGTGACCAGCAGGACGATCCGGGCCGTCATACCCCTGGGGTCGCCGGGGCAGCCGACTCCGTGGCCGGGGCCTCGGGGGTGGAGATGTCGGTGACCGGGCCGTCCTGGTCGATGTACGGCAGCGAGTAGAAGACCAGCGACTGACCGGTGCTGACCACCGACGGCACGCCGATCGGCCGGTACCGGGGGTTGATGGAGGCGCCGGCCTTCTCCGCCTCCTCCTGGAGGGCCGAGCTGAGCGCGGTGGCGCCGCGCACGAAGCCGCCCCCGCCGCCCTCGCCGGTCTCGCCGAACGCCTGCCGGACCTCGGCGACGCTGAGCCCGGACCGGATCGCCCCGGTCTTCTCGATGGCGTGGTAGACAGCCATGATCGACTTGTCGCTCACCTCGACCGGGGGCAGCTTCGCGCCCAGCACGGCGGAGATGTCCACCCACTCGCCCCACAGCTTCGCGTACTCGGCGGCGGCCGGGATCCGGAGCTGCTGCTCCAGCTGCTCCGGCTTGACCTCGTCGGGCACCTGGAGGCCCTGCGTGGCCACCACCCGCTTGCCCAGATCGATGCTGACCAGCAGGTTCAGCACGTCCTGCCGGGTCACCGAGCTGCGGAGCTGCTCCGGCGACGGGGTGGCCCCGGCCGGCCCGGCCTCGGCGCTCACGGCGGCGGCGTACAACGTCTGGGCGTTGTCGTAGATCTCGTCCACCCGGTCGACGGAGTACCTCGTGTCGCCGACGTACGCGGCGACGTCCGGCGCGGACTTCCCGCACGCACCGAGGGAGAGGGCACCGAGGGCCGCGACGCTGGCGGCGGCGATGAGACGGCGAGCACGCATGTCCGTCACTCTCTCATGCGTGCCCACCGGCCATGACGCCGCCCACCGCCCGGCGCCGGTCAGCACACGCCCCGCGCCGCCGCACCGCGCCCCCGGCCCGGCCTGCCCTGGCCCGGCGCGGGCCGGCCCGCGAGCCGGCTCACCGGGCGCCGGTCCCGGCCGGCCGGGCCGCGGGGGCCGGATCGCCGAGCACGTCGGAGAGGAGCTGCGCGCACCACTCCAGCAGCACCTGGTCGCGCAGCGGCTCGCCGCCCATCCGGCGGGTGCTCGGCCGGGGCACGCTGACCTGGTCGTTCGCGGACTTGTAGACCGAGTCGGGGTGGTACCGCTTGAGCCGGAGCTGCTTCGAGTCGGGCAGCGGCAGCGGGCCGAACCGAAGGTGCTTGCCCTGCATCGAGACGTCGGTGAGGCCGTACCGGCGGGCCAGCAGCCGGAACCGGGCCACCGCGACCAGGTTCTGCACCGGGGCGGGCGGCTCGCCGTACCGGTCGGTCATCTCGGCGACCACCTCGCGCAGCCGCTCGTCGTCGCGGGCCTCGGCCAGCTTGCGGTACATCTCCAGGCGCAGCCGCTCCACCGAGACGTAGTCGTGCGGCAGGTGCGCGTCGACCGGGAGATCGATCTTGACGTCGGCCTCCTCCTCGGGGCGCTCGCCCTTGAACGTCTGCACCGCCTCGCCGACCATCCGGACGTACAGGTCGAAGCCGACGCCCTCGATGTGGCCGGACTGTTCGCCGCCGAGCAGGTTGCCCGCCCCCCGGATCTCCAGATCCTTCATCGCCACGTACATGCCGGCGCCCAGCTCGGTGTGCTGGGCGATGGTGGCCAGCCGCTCGTGGGCGTGCTCGGTGAGCGGCTTCTCCGGCGGGTAGAGGAAGTACGCGTACGCCCGCTCCCGGCCCCGGCCGACCCGGCCCCGGATCTGGTGCAGCTGGGACAGGCCGAGCAGGTCGGCCCGCTCCACGATCAGGGTGTTGGCGTTCGGGATGTCGATGCCCGACTCCACGATCGTGGTGCAGACCAGGACGTCGAACTCCTTCTCCCAGAAGCCGACCATGACCTTCTCCAGGGCCTCCTCGCCCATCTGGCCGTGTGCCACCGCGACCCGGGCCTCGGGCACCAACTCGCGGAGCCTCCGCGCCGCCCTGTCGATCGACTCGACCCGGTTGTGCAGGTAGAACACCTGGCCGTCGCGGAGCAACTCGCGGTGGATGGACGCGGCCACCTGCCGCTCGTCGTACGCCCCGACGAAGGTCAGCACCGGATGCCGCTCCTCCGGCGGGGTGGCGATGGTCGACATCTCCCGGATGCCGGTGATCGCCATCTCCAACGTCCGCGGGATCGGGGTGGCCGACATGCTCAGCACGTCGACCGACGCGCGCAGCGTCTTCAGGTGCTCCTTGTGCTCGACGCCGAAACGCTGCTCCTCGTCGACGACCACCATGCCGAGGGACTTGAACCGGGTGGCGGTCTGGAGCAGCCGGTGGGTGCCGATCACGATGTCGACGGTGCCGTCGGCGACCATCTCCAGGGTCCGCTCGGACTCCTTCGGCGTCTGGAAGCGCGACAGCTGCCGGATCTGGATCGGGAACTGACCCATCCGCTCGGCGAACGTGTTGTAGTGCTGCTGCACCAGCAGGGTGGTCGGCACGAGCACCGCCACCTGCTTGCCGTCCTGCACCGCCTTGAACGCCGCCCGGACCGCGATCTCGGTCTTGCCGTACCCGACGTCGCCGCAGATCAGCCGGTCCATCGGAACGGTCTGTTCCATGTCCCGCTTGACCTCCTCGATGGCGGCCAACTGGTCGGGCGTCTCCTGCCAGGGGAAGGCGTCCTCCAGCTCCCGCTGCCACGGCGTGTCGGGCCCGAACGCGTGTCCCTTGGACGCCTTCCGCGCGGCGTAGAGCTGGATGAGCTGGGCGGCGATCTCCTTGACCGCCTTGCGGGCCCGGGCCTTGGACTTCTGCCAGTCCGAGCCGCCCATCTTGTGCAGGGTGGGCTGCTCGCCGCCGACGTACCGGGAGAGCTGGTCGAGCTGGTCGGTGGGGACGAACAGCCGGTCGCCGGGCTGGCCGCGCTTGCTCGCGGCGTACTCGATGACCAGGTACTCCCGGGACGCGCCGTTGACGGTGCGCTGCACCAGCTCGACGTACCGGCCGATGCCGTGCTGCTCGTGCACCACGTGGTCGCCGGCCTTCAGCTCCAGCGGGTCGATGGTGTTGCGCCGCCGGCTCGGCATCTTGCGCATGTCCCGGGTCGAGGTGCCCCGGCCGCCGGTGACGTCGTTGCCGGTGAGCAGCACGAACCGGGACGCCTCGTCGACGAACCCGCTGGTCAGGCCGCCACAGGTGACCAGCACGCCGCCGGGCTCGGGCGCGTGCGGGACCTCCTCGGCGAACCGCGCGCCGAGGCCGGCGTCGCCCAGCACCTCGACGGCCCGCTGGGCGGGGCCGTGGCCCTCGAAGACCAGCGCGACCGACCAGCCCTCGCCGGCCCAGCGCTTGAGGTCGTCGACGAGACGGGGGGTCTCGCCGTGGTACAGCGGGGCCGGCTGCGCGGCCAGGGTCACCGCGATCGCGTCGTCGGGCGTGACGTCGACCTCGGTCGGCCCGTCCTCCCAGGGCTGCGGGGCCGGGGCGGTGGCGTCCGCCGCCACCAGGCCGAACGGGGCGAGGGTCCACCAGGGCCGGCGCAGGGCGCGGGCGTGCGCCCGTACGTCGGCCAGGGTCTTGAAGGCGGCGGCCCCGAGGTCCACCGGGGCCTGGCCCCCCACGGCGGCGGCGGCCCAGCTCGCTTGAAGGAACTCGTCGGAGGTGCGGACCAGGTCGTGCGCGCGGGTGCGGATGCGCTCGGGGTCGCAGAGCAGCACGTGGGTGCCGGCCGGCATGCAGTCCAGCAGCAGCTCCAGGGAGTCCGCGCCGACCAGCGCGGGGGCCAGCGACTCCATCCCCTCGACCGGGATGCCCTCGGCGAGCTTGTCCAGGATCTCGGCCAACTCCGGGTGCTCGGCGGCGAGCGCGGCGGCCCGCTTCCGCACGGCCGGGGTGAGCAGCAACTCCCGGCACGGCGGCGCCCAGAGCAGCGGTACGGCCTCGATGGTCCGCTGGTCGGCGACGGCGAAGGTGCGGATCTCCTCCACCTCGTCGCCCCAGAACTCGACCCGGGACGGATGCTCGTCGGTGGGCGGGAAGACGTCGAGGATGCCGCCGCGCACCGCGAACTCGCCACGCTTGGTGACCAGGTCCACCCGGGCGTACGCCATGTCGGTGAGCCGGCGGGCGACGTCCTCCAGATCCGCCTCTTCGCCGACAGCGAGCTGTACGGGCTCCAGGTCGCCGAGGCCCTTGAGCTGCGGCTGGAGCAGCGAGCGGACCGGCGCGACGACCACCCGCAGCGGGCCGGTGCGCCCATGCGCGTCGGCGGCGTCGGGGTGGGCGAGCCGACGCAGCACCGCCAGCCGCCGGCCGACGGTGTCGGAGCGGGGTGAGAGCCGCTCGTGCGGCAGCGTCTCCCAGGACGGGAAGACGGCGACCTGCTCGGCCGGCAGGAGGCTGCCCAGCGCCGAGGCCAGGTCGTCGGCCTCCCGGCTCGTGGCGGTGACGGCCAGCACGGGCCGCCCCGCGCCCCCGGCGAGCCCTCCCTCGGGCGCCGCACCCGGCGTCGGCCTCCCGTCGGGTCCGGCGACTCCGGCGGCTCGGGCCGGATCGGCGGCTCGGGCCGGGTCGACGGGTCCGGCCGGGTCGGCGGCGACGGCGGCGACGGCGAACGGGCGCAGTGCCGCCGGCGCGGTCAGGTCCAGCCCGTCGACCTGCGCGGCACCGGAGCGCGCCAGGTCACGCGCCCGGGCCAGCCCGGGATCGGCCAGGGCGGCGGCGAAGAGTCCGGTGAGCAATCTGATCACTTCCCAGCGACGCGGTCGTGGCACACGACAGTTCCCCCACGCCCGGCCCGGACGGGGGGTTGACAACACCCCACCCTATCCCCGTCCCCACGCCCCCATTCCTCTCCCGCCCCCACCTCGAGCCCCCGTGGGCGCGGGGCGGGCCGGGGGGAAGATCGTGCTCGATCCGGGAAATAGTGGGGTCCGGCCGCAGGTGAGGCCACTATTTCCGTGATCAAGCGCGATCTTGGCCCCTTCCGGACCAATCTTGACCGGCGGCCCCGGGGCGTGGTCGAGTCCGAGGCATGACGGGACAGTGGCGGGCGCGGTTCGACGCAGAGGTGACCTTCGCCAACGGCGGGAGCCTGCGGACGGAGGGGTTCCGGCTCGACATCCCGGGGCGGGATATCGACGACGATGAGCTGGCCGCGCTGTTCGTCCGGCACCTCGGGCTGCTCATGGTGGCCAAGGTGCGGATCCGAGAGAAGCAGGTCGTCGAGGAGCCACACCGGGGCGGTCGGGGGACCGCTCCTCCGGCCCCGGCGGAACGGCGGCTGGTCGAGCTGAGCCACGTGATCAGCGACGGCATGACCACGTTGCCCGGCTGGCCGACGCCCCGGATCACCGAGTGGCTGACCCGGGAGGCGTCCCGGGCGAACTACGCCCAGGGCACGGAGTTCCAGGTCGGTCGGATCGACATGATCGCCAACACCGGCACGTACCTGGACACGCCCGCGCACCGGTGGGCCGACGGGCCCGACCTCACCGGCGTCCCGCTGGACCGCCTCGTCGACCTGCCGGGGATCGTGGTCCGGGTGCCCGCCGGCACCCGCGCGGTGGACCGCCTGCTGCTCGCCCCGTACGAGGTGGCGGGGCGGGCGGTGCTGCTGGACACCGGCTGGTCCGCGCACTTCGGCACCGACCGGTACGCGTCCCCGGACGCGCCGTACCTGACCGGGGACGGCGCGGCGTGGCTGGTCGAGGCGGGGGCGGCCCTCGTCGGCATCGACTCGATCAACATCGACGACATGAGCCCGGCAGCTCGGGGTGAGCGCCCGGCGCACAGCGGCCTGCTGGCGGCCGGAATCCCGATCGTGGAGCACCTGACCGGTCTGGACGCGCTGCCCCCGACCGGCTTCCGGTTCACCGCCGCGCCGCCGAGGGTGGCCGGGATGGGCACCTTCCCGGTGCGCGCGTTCGCCGTCCTCGGCGCCTGACCGCCACCCGCTTTCGAAATCAACGACAGATCCCGCACATCGAGGCCTCCCGCCGCGCAGCCACCTCCTGAGTTGCCTTGCCGCTGTCGAGCCGGCCGTCAGGCAGCCATCGCGTCGGAACCGAGACCCGCCAGCAACCGCCGGGAGATGCGGGCGAGTGCACGCGACTGCGCCCGGTCGATCGGCCAGCGCTCGACGTGCTCGCCGGCGGAGAGTTCGATCAACAGACCGGACGGCGGGGTGGGGCCGACGTCCATCCGCCACAGGCCGAGTCGCACCTGGAACACCTCGTCGCCGCGGACCGCCGCGTCGATCAGGTGGGACAGGTGCAGCCCGCCCGACACGGCGCAATCGGCGCCGCGAAGACACCAGGACGGGTGGAGATGGTTCGGTAGGTTGCTCATGGGCCGGGCTCCTTCCCGGTCAAGGCCCGGGGAGCGGAGTGTCACCTCCACCCCGGGCCGCCCTTGTTGAGGATGCCCACCCGGTTGCGAGCCAGGGCGAGCAACAGCAGCCTAGCGTCAGGTGTCGACATTGTCGACACTGTCGCCGTTATAGACGCTGTCGACTTCTGGTGATCTACTTGGACCTGCGAGCCAGGGAGACATCATGAACACACCGAAATACGAGCAGGTCGCCTCGGCGATCCGCGAGCAGATCCGGACCGGCCTCCTCAAGCCGGGTGACCAGATTCCGACCACCCAGGGCCTGATCGAGCAGTACTCGGTCTCTTACGGATCAGTCCGGACGGCCCTACTCATCCTCAAGGCCGAAGGACTCATCGAAGGCCGGCAGGGTGAGGGGGTCTTCGTGCGGGAACGGGACGGTCAGTAGCGCACGCTGATCCGGTGCTGCGCCGCGTCGACGACGATCTCTCCCCCGTACGGGATGATCAGCTGTGGGTCGGTGTGACCGAAATCGACATCGAAGACCGTCACCGCGTCCGGGCGGTACTCGTTCAGCGCCCGGATCACCGCAGACCGCTGCTCGTCGGCGTAGGCGCGACGCTGCTCCACGGTGTGCGGGCGCTCGAAGTCCCACGCCTTGGCCCGGCCGACGAGCACCGCCGGGAAGCCGCCGAGCAGTCCCCGCTCCCCCAGGTTGCGCAGGATCCGGTAAACCTCGGTGGCCGACGGCAGCTCCTCCGAGGTCTCGATCAGCAGCACCTCGCCCGCGTGGTCGGCGACCGCGCCGACCCGGTCGGCAGCCAGCAGCCAGTGCAGGATCTCCAGGTTGCCGCCCCAGGTGCGCCCCCGCACCACCCGCGCCGGCCCCTGCCAGCGCCAGCCGGCCCCGGGGAACATCGACGGCTCGTGGGCGAGCGTGGCCGGGTCGCGCCAGTCGTTGGGCTGGTCGCCCCACTCGGGGGCGGGGGCGAGGTCGTACCAGCCGGGGGTGAACAGGGCGGCCCGCAGCGAGTCGAAGGTCAGCGGGTGCGGCACGCCGGGGCGGCCGAGGTGCACCAGCACGGACCCGCCGTGGTACGCCACGATCCCCAACCGGTGCAGGTGGTTGAGGATGTTGGTGTTGTCGGAGTAGCCGAAGTACGGCTTCGGGTTGGCCCGCAGCACGGCGTCGTCCAGGTGCGGGGTGACCGTGATCAGGTCGTCCCCGCCCACCGTGGCGAGCACGGCGGTGATCGTCGGGTCGGCGAAGGCGGCGGTGACGTCCCGGGCCCGGTCGCGCGGGTCCGTGCCCATGACCCGGGTGGTCGGGAACTCGACGGGTTCGAGGCCGAACTCCTCGCGCAGCCGGCGCAGGCCCAGCTCGTACACGTGGGGGAAGATCGCCGGCAGCCCGGCGGAGGGCGACACGACCGCGACCCGGTCTCCGGGTCGGGGCTTCGGCGGATAGCTCAGCGACTCCATGATCAGACGCTACCGGCGACCCCAACCGCTTTTCGGCCCCGCCAGCGGACCGGCGAAACGCCCCAAGCCGGGAATATCGCCCCCTAGGCTGGCCACGTGGACGAGGAGCCGGACATCCCGGTGCGCGACTGGCTGCCCCGCGCCGCCGCCCTGCTGGTCGGCACGCTGGCGCTGGCCGCCGCGTTCATCGCCGCGTACGTGGGCGCGCTGCACCAGCCCACGCCCCGCGACCTGCCGGTCGGGGTGGTCGTCGGCGACCAGCACGCCGAGGCCGTCATGGCCGCCGTGCGCGGCCGGACCGACACGATCGAGCCCGTCGAGTACGGCGACGCCGAGGCCGCCGACGACGGGCTGACCGCCCGCGAGGTGTACGGGGTACTCACCTCCACGCCCGAGGGCGGGCTGCGCCTGGCCACCGCCAGCGCCTCCGCGCCGGCCGCCGCCGAGGTGGTCGTGCAGGTGCTCGGCCAGACCGCCCGGCAGGCGAACCTGCCGCTCCAGGTCACCGACGAGGTGCCGGTCACTCCGAACGACCCGCGCGGCCTCGTCCCGTTCTACCTCGCGGTCGGCTACGTGCTGGGCGGCTACCTCGCCTCCACCGCCCTGGGCCTGAAGACCGGCACCGCGCCCCGGAGCCTCGCCCGCGCCGGGCTGCGAGTCGCCGCCCTCGCCGCGTACGCGGTGGTGCTCGGCGTGGTGGGCGCGCTGATCGTCGGGCCGGGGCTGGACGTCTGGGACCACGACGTGCCGGCGGTCGCCGCGGTCGGGGCGTTGGCCGTCTTCGCCGCCGCGATGGTCGCCGCCGCGGTGCAGGGCTGGCTCGGGCTGCTCGGCACCGGGCTCGTCATCCTGCTGTTGGTGGTGCTCGGCAACCCGGGCTCCGGCGGCGTCTACGCACCGGAGTTCCTGCCCACCTGGCTGCGCGGGATGCACCTCTGGAACGTGCCCGGGCTGACCACCGACCTGATCAAGTCGGCGGTCTACTTCGACCGCCGTTCGATGACATGGCCGGTGGGCGGGCTGGTGCTCTGGGCGGCGCTCGGCGTCGTGGGATTGCTCACGGCCACGCTGGTACGCGGCCGGCGCGGCACCGCCCGACGGCCGACCACCAACGCCCCAGCCAGCACGGATACCCGAACCGTGGAGTGAAGGCGGCGGCGGCAGCCGGGTATTCCAGGGAAAGGGACGAGCAGGACCCCTTCCTTCCCGAGGGGTCGGCGCGGATACGATCCAGTAAGTCGGACAGCGCTGTCCTTCGTTCTCACGTAAGGAGCGCATCGTGACCGACCAGTACGACCACGACGGCCCCGACGCCGCACTGCGGGCCGACATCCGCCGCCTCGGCACGCTGCTCGGGCAGACCCTCGCCCGGCAGGAGGGCCGCCCGCTGCTCGACCTGGTCGAGGAGATCCGCGCCCTGGTGCGCTCCGACGTCCCCACCGCCGCGCAGCGCCTCGGCGGGCTGGACGTGACCACCGGCACCAAGCTGGCCCGAGCCTTCTCCACCTACTTCCACCTGGCCAACATCACCGAGCAGGTGCACCGGGCCCGGGACCTGCGCCGCCGCCGGGCGGTACAGGGCGGCTGGCTCGACCAGGCGGCCAAGATGATCGCCGAGCGCGGGGTGCCGGCCGAGGAGATCGCGGCGGCGGCCCGCCGGCTCGCGGTCCGGCCGGTGTTCACCGCCCACCCGACCGAGGCGGCCCGCCGGTCGATCCTGTCGAAGCTTCGGGCGATCGCCGACGAGCTGGACGCCGAGACGGCCAACGCGATCCTCTACGGGGCCAGCGACGAGGGGCCGGCGAACCGGCGCCTCGCCGAGCTGCTGGACCTGATGTGGCAGACCGACGAGCTGCGGCTGGACCGGCCGGACCCGACCGACGAGGCCCGCAACGCCATCTACTACCTGCGCGACCTGTACGCCGAGGCCGCCCCGCAGGTGCTCGACGACCTCGCCGACACGCTGCGCACCCTCGGGGTGGAGACCGCGCCGACGTCCCGGCCGCTGACCTTCGGCACCTGGATCGGCGGCGACCGGGACGGCAACCCGTTCGTCACCCCGGCGGTCACCCGGGAGGTCCTGCAGATCCAGCACGAGCACGGCATCGCGGCCACCGAGGCGGCGATGGAGCACCTGATCAAAGAGGTGTCCGTCTCCCGCCGGCTGCGCGGGGTGTCGCTGGACCTCTCCGCCAGCCTCGCCGCCGACCTGGACGCGCTGCCCGAAGTGGCGCCCCGGTTCCGCCGGGTCAACGCCGAGGAGCCGTACCGGCTGAAGGCCCGGTGTGTGAAGGCGAAGCTGGCCAACACCCGGGAGCGGCTGCGCCGGGGCACCCCGCACATGCCGGGCCGGGACTACCGGGGCTCGGCCGGGCTGATCGCCGACCTGGAGTTGCTGCGCGCCTCGCTGGCCCGCAACTCCGGCCAGCTCACCGCCATCGGCCACCTCGCCTCCACGATCCGCACGGTGTCCGCGTTCGGGATGCACCTGGCGACCATGGACGTGCGGGAGCACGCCGAGAAGCACCACGAGGTGCTCACCCAGCTCTACGCGGCCGTCGGCGAGGTGTCCGACTATCCGTCGCTGAGCCGCCTGGAGCGGACCAAGCTCCTCGCCGACGAGCTGACCGGCCGCCGGCCGCTGTCGACGCTCGACACCCCGCTGACCGAGAGCGCCCGCAAGACGTTCGACGTGTTCGGCACGATCCGCGAGGCGCAGGACCGGTTCGGCTCCGAGGTCATCGAGTCGTACATCATCTCGATGACCCTCGGCGTGGACGACGTCCTCGCGGCGGTGGTGCTGGCCCGCGAGGCCGGGCTGGTCGACGTGCACAGCGGCCGGGCCCGGATCGGTTTCGTGCCGCTGCTGGAGACCCCGGCCGAGCTGGACTCCGGCGGCGAACTGCTGGACGAGCTGCTGTCGCTGCCCGCGTACCGGGCCCTGGTGGCGGCCCGGGGCGACGTGCAGGAGGTGATGCTGGGCTACTCCGACTCGAACAAGGAGGCCGGCATCACCACCAGCCAGTGGTCGATCCACCGGGCCCAGCGGGCGCTGCGCGACGTGGCCGCCCAGCACGGGGTGCACCTGCGGCTGTTCCACGGCCGGGGCGGCACCGTCGGGCGCGGCGGCGGCCCCACCCACGAGGCGATCCTGGCCCAGCCGTACGGCACCCTGGACGGCGCGATCAAGGTCACCGAGCAGGGCGAGGTCATCTCCGACAAGTACACCCTGCCGGCGCTGGCCCGGGAGAACCTGGAGCTGACCGTAGCCGCGGTGCTCCAGGCGACCCTGCTGCACACCGCGCCCCGGCAGCCCGCCGAGATGCTGGAACGCTGGGACGCGTCGATGGACGTGGTCTCCCACGCGGCGTTCCGGTCGTACCGGTCGCTGGTGGAGGACCCGGACCTGCCGGAGTACTTCTGGGCGTCCACCCCGACCGAGCTGCTGGGCGCGCTGAACATCGGCTCCCGCCCGGCGAAGCGGCCCAACACCGGGGCCGGCCTGGCCGGGCTGCGGGCCATCCCGTGGGTGTTCGGCTGGACCCAGACCCGGCAGATCGTGCCAGGCTGGTTCGGGGTGGGTTCCGGGCTGGCGGCGGCACGCGAGGCCGGCCTGGGGGACGTGCTCGCCGAGATGCACCGCAACTGGCACTTCTTCCGCACGTTCCTGTCGAACGTCGAGATGATGCTGACCAAGACCGACCTGAGCATCGCCCGCCGGTACGTCGAGACCCTGGTGCCCAAGAAGCTGCACCCGATCTTCAACAAGATCGAGCAGGAGTACGAGCTGACCAAGCAGGAGGTGCTGGCGGTCACCTCCTCGCCGGCCCTGCTGGAGAACTCGCCGGTGCTCCAGCGCACCCTCGCGGTGCGGGACACCTACCTGGAGCCGCTGCACCACCTCCAGGTGGCGCTGCTGCGGCAGTACCGGGACTCGGGCGCGGCCGGCCGGGCCGTGGCCACCGCCCCGGGCGGCCGGCGCGCCCCCAACGACGGGACGGCCCTGGAGCGGGCCCTGCTGACCACGGTCAACGGCATCGCCGCCGGCATGCGCAACACCGGCTGAGACGTGAGGAAGGTCCCCCGTCGGCGTATCTCGCCCGGCGGGGGGCCTCCTCACGCACGGTCGGTGTCGGTGTCAGCAGTCACGGCGCGGGCACGGGCCCGCCGGGGAGGGACGTCAGGCAGGCACGCCCGACGTCAGAAGTCTCCGCCCCCGAAATCGCCGCCCCCGAAATCGCCGCCGCCGAAGTCCCCACCGAAGTCCCCGCCGAAATCGCCGCCGCCGAAGTCGCCGCCCTGGTCACCGCCGCCGAAATCGCCGCCCTGGTCACCGCCGCCGTCGAAGCCCTCCTGGCCGCCCGCCTCGGCGCCGTACCCCGGGTCGGCGAACGCCGGGGAGAAGAGCGCGTCGGCGATCAGCATGCCGCCGAGCACTCCGGCGCCCGCGCCGAGCGCGGTCTTCCACCACGGCGTCGAGTACCAGCCGGCCGGCACCGGCCGCCCCTGCATGCGGCCGCCCGGGTAGTAGTAGGGCGTGGCCTGGCCGGGCTGCGGGCCGGCCCGGAAGGTCTGCCCCTGAACGTTGACCTCGCGCTCCCGGGTGAGCTGGCCGGCGCCCTGCGCGGAGGCCAGCGGCGGCAGCTCGGGGCCGGGGTCGATGCCCAGCGCGACCCGGGCCGCCCGGGCGTACGCCAGCCCCTCCAGGGCGGTCTCCCGGGCCAGCTGGAACTGGTGGACCGTGCGGGCCTGCTCGAGCTGGCCGCCCGCCGCGTTGTACCGCTCGCCGGCGTCGACCAGGGCCTGCCGCACCGCCGGGTCGTCGCCGTGCAGGTTCATCACCTGGCCACCGAGGCGTTCGTACCAGCGCTGGGCGTCGGCGCGCGCGTCGGCCAGGCTGCGGGCCGCCCGGGCCGCGCTCTCCCGGCGCCACCAGAGGAGACCGCCGACCAGCAGCGCCGCGAGGATGACCACGAGCACAAGTTCCATGTCGTCGAACGTACCCGGCGTCGTCACGTCGTACGCGTTTGGCAAGCTCTGGTGATGAGCTTCTCGACGCTGGCCGTGGTGGTGCTCTGCCTCGCCGCCGGCTGTGCGCTGGGCTGGTTCGCCGCCCGCTCCCGGGCGGCGGCCGACATCGCCCGGCTGGAGGCCACCCTCGCCGCGACCCGGGAGGGCGAGGGGCGGCTGGAGCAGTCGATGCGGGCGCTCAGCTACGAGGCGACCGCCCAGTCCCAGGAGGCGGTGGCCCGGGCGGTCGCGCCGCTGCACGACACCCTCCGGCGCTACGAGTCCCGGGTCGCCGACCTGGAGCACGTCCGGGTCGACGCGTACGCCGAACTGCGCGAGCAGGTCCGCGCGATGAACACCGTCTCCGGCGAGCTGCGCACCGAGACCAAGCAGCTCGTGGCGGCGTTGCGCGCGCCCCAGGTGCGGGGCCGCTGGGGCGAGCACCAGCTCCGCCGGATCGTCGAGGCCGCCGGGATGCTGGAGCACTGCGACTTCAACGAGCAGGTCACCGCCGCCACCGACCACCAGGGGGTGCGCCCCGACCTGGTGGTCCGGCTGCACGGCGGGCGCACCGTGGTGGTGGACGCGAAGGCGCCCTTCGACGCGTACCTGACCGCGATGGAGGCGCGCGACGAACGCGGCCGGGACACCCAGCTCGACGCGCACGCGAAGCACCTGCGGGCACACGTCGACGCGTTGGCCGCGAAGTCCTACTGGGCGGCGTTCGACTCGACCCCCGAGTTCGTGGTGCTGTTCGTGCCGGCCGACCCGTTCCTGGACGTGGCCTTGCAGCGCGACCCGACGCTGCTGGAGCACGCGTTCGCCCGCGACGTGGTGCTGGCGACGCCGGCCACCCTGGTGGCGCTGCTGCGTACGGTGGCGTACTCGTGGCGGCAGGAGTCGCTGGCCCGCAACGCGGTCGCGGTGCACTCGCTGGCCCGCGAGCTGTACGGCCGGCTGTCCACCCTCGGCGACCACGTCGGCAAGCTCGGCGCGTCGCTCGGCGGGGCGGTGACGGCGTACAACCGGGCGGTCGGCTCGCTGGAGGCGCGGGTGCTGGTCAGCGCCCGCAAGCTCGCCGAGCTGGGCGTGTCCGACCAGGAGCTGGCCGTCCCCGCGCAGGTCGAGGTGGCCCCCCGCCAGCCGCAGGCGCCGGAGCTGGCGGAGCCGACCCCGGCAGTGACCGACCGGCCCCGGGTGGCGGAGCGCTAGCTGTCGTTGATCGTCACGTTGTTGGCGGCTCGAGGAGCTCCGCCTGGTGCGCCGCGGCCCACTGGGCCAGTTGCGCGAGCGGGCCGTTGGCGAACGACTCGCCCAGAGGCGACAGCTGATAGACGACGCCGCGACGCCCCGGCGCCCGTTCGGCGTTGCCCCGCCGGGTGATCAGCCCCCGCGCTCGCAGCCGTTGCAGCGCCTGGGTCAGGACCTTGTCGCTGATGCCCGCGATGCGTTCCAACAGGTCGTTGCGCCTCGTGGGGCCGGCGCGCAGCGCCGACAGGACGACGGGATCCCACGCGTGGTTGATCAGTTCGACTGCCGTGCGGACGTGACAGTCCGACACGAATGTCTGGCAGGTCCCGTCGATCATCCTCCCAGTGTCGCAGCGTTCTCCTACCGGTTGGTAGGAGCCGCCGTCCTAGCGTTCTCCAGGTCATCCCACAGATCAAGGAGATCACCGTGAACGTAGGAATCCTGGGAACCGGCAACCTGGCCACGACGCTCGGCCGAGCGTGGGCGGCGGCTGGCCACACGGTCGTGGTGACGGGGCGCAGTTCGGAGAACGCCGGCCGGGCCGCCGGCCAGATCGGCGGCGCGGCCGAGGCTGTCGGGCCCGCCGACCTCGCGGCACGGGTCGACGCGGTCGTTGTCGCGGTCGCATGGGAGGGCCTGGAGGAGGCGATCTCCCTCGTCGGCGGGGCCGACGGCTCCCTGAGCGGCATGACGGTGATCGACTGCACCAACGCCGTCGACTACGCCACCGGGCAGCTGAAGCCGACGTCGGGTTCGGCCGCGGAACTCGTCGCTCGCGTTGCGCGGGGCGCGCACGTGGTGAAGGCACTCCACCTGTTCGCCGGAGCGTCCTGGCCCTACACGGGACCGCAGGACTCGGCACCGGTCGTGGCGATCTGCGGCGACCAGCCCGACGCGCTGGAACGCGCCGCAGCGCTGACCGCTGACCTTGGCGGACGGACTGCGGTGATCGGTGGGTTGACCAGTGCGCGCCAGCTGGAGGAGGCCGCGGGCTTCGTCATGCGTGTCGTGGCAGCGGGGTCGAACCCCAGGTTCGCCGTCCCCGATGTGGATCCGGCGTCCCTCGACGCGGGATCGGCCACGACCAACTGACCATCGGGGCGAATCGTCCTGGTCCGCGTTGACCTTCAGCGTCACCGGCAGCCCGTCCGCGTCGGGCGGGGACGGGCTGCCGGGTCGTCCCGTCCGGTCGGGACGGGTCAGCCGCGGCGGGCGGACTCGACGACGAACGGAATGCCCTGCTGGCAGGTGGTCATCATGTCGGGTTTGGCCTGGCCGGTGACCGTGACCTTCGTGCCGGGCGCGAGCACGTCGGCGGGGCCCCCGACGAGCTGGTGGCCGTCCAGCAGCCGGCAGCCGGGCTCCACCCCGGCCTCGACGGTGCCCGTCAGCGTGGTCGCGCCGGGGCCCGGCGGGAGGCTCGGCCCGGGCGGGGTCTTGGTGGGCGCCGACGGGGGCGGCACGGCGGCGGTCGGGTCCGCCGGGCCGGTACTGGTCGCGTCGGTCACCGGCGATCCTCCCGAGGGGCTGGGGGCGGGCCCGCCGTCACCGGCACCCTGGCCCCCGCAGGCGCTCAGCGCGGCGCAGACGACCAGGGCGGCGAGGGCCATCCGAGGAGTCTTCATACCTGTTCGGACGCGCCCGGACGACGATCCGTTCCGACGCCGGGGCCACGGTTCGCCGCAGAGGGCGACGAACCAGCACCGGACCGGACGGGTGAACCGCCGGGCAGGCCCGACCCTCAGGCGCGACGGCCACGGTTGGGCCGTCGGGCGCGATCCCGTCCCGTCAGGCCCGGGGGGCCGCCGCGGCGGCCTTCATGTCCCGCTTGAGCTCCTGGGGCAGGGAGAAGATCAGCCGCTCGTTGGCGGTCACCACCTCGTCCACGTCGGTGAAGCCCCGCTCGGCGAGGTGCGCCAGCACCTCCTGGACCAACTCGTCGGGGACGCTCGCGCCCGAGGTCAGCCCCACGGTGCGGGCCCCGGTCAGCCAGGCGTCGTCGATCTCGTGCGCGAAGTCGACCAGGTGGCCGGCACGGGCGCCGGCGTCCAGGGCGACCTCGACCAGCCGGACCGAGTTCGACGAGTTGCGCGAACCGACGACCAGCACCACGTCGCACTCGGGGGCGATCTCCTTGACCACGTGCTGCCGGTTGGAGGTGGCGTAGCAGATGTCGTCGCTGGGCGGCGACTGGAGCAGCGGCAGCCGGGACTTGAGCCGGGCCACGGTCTCCAGGGTCTCGTCGACCGACAGCGTGGTCTGGGAGAGCCAGACCACCTTGCTCGGGTCGCGGACGGTGACCTTGTCGGCGTCGCCCGGGCCGTCGACGAGCTGGATGTGCGCGGGGGCCTCGCCGGCGGTGCCGACGACCTCCTCGTGCCCCTCGTGGCCGATCAGCAGGATGTCGTAGTCCTCGGCCGCGAACCGCTTCGCCTCCTGGTGGACCTTGGTCACCAGGGGGCAGGTCGCGTCGATCGCCTTGAGCGAGCGGACTTTCGCCTGCTCGTAGACCTCGGGGGCGACGCCGTGCGCGGAGAAGATCACAGTGGCGCCCTCGGGCACCTCCTCATTCTCCTCCACGAAGATCGCGCCCTGGTCCTCCAGCGTGCGCACCACGTGCTTGTTGTGCACGATCTGCTTACGGACGTAGATCGGGGCGCCGTAGAGCTTCAGCGCCTCCTCGACGGTCTGCACCGCCCGGTCGACGCCCGCGCAGTAGCCGCGGGGCTTGGCCAGGAGCACGCGCTTGCCGGTCTGGGGGGTCGCCTGAGCCTCGGTCACCCGCCCATCCTACGTGCCGGCCCCGAGCCCGCCGGCCGCTGCGACCCCCGCCACAGCCCTCGCCGACCTCCGGGCTGGTCCCGTACCCGTCGCCTTCGGAGGCCGCGAGACGCCCGGCCGGCGACGCGGAACCTGTGATCGTCAGGGGCGTCCGTAGGGTGAGGGGGTGAGTACGGGTGAGAGCGGGCGGAGCAGCTCCGAGGAGCCGTGGCCGGTGCGGGTGGTCAGCCAGAAGGTGGGGGCGTGGATCGCCCGGCTCGGCTGGGTGTGGGTCGACGGGCAGGTGGCGCAGATCAGCCGGCGGCCCGGGGCCAGCACCGTCTTCCTCACCCTGCGGGACCCGTCGGCCGACCTGAGCCTGACCGTGACCACCAACCGGGACGTGCTCGACGCGGGCGCCCCCGAGCTGCGCGAGGGCGCCCGGGTGGTGCTGCACGCCAAGCCCGAGTTCTACGCGGCCCGGGGCACCCTGAGCCTGCGCGCCGACGAGATCCGCCAGGTGGGGCTCGGCGAGCTGCTGGCCCGGCTGGAGAAGCTGAAGAAGCTGCTGGCCGCCGAGGGGCTCTTCGACCGGGCCCGCAAGCGGCGGCTGCCGTTCCTGCCCGGCCGGGTCGGGTTGATCACCGGCCGCGCCTCCGCCGCCGAGCGGGACGTGCTGACCAACGCCCGTCGGCGCTGGCCGGCCGTGGAGTTCCGCACGGTCAACGTGGCGGTGCAGGGCGCGGGCGCCGTCACCCAGATCGTCGACGCGCTGCGGGTGCTCGACGCGGACCCGACCGTCGACGTGATCGTCATCGCCCGGGGTGGCGGCGGCATCGAGGACCTGCTCCCCTTCTCCGACGAGGCGCTGTGCCGGGCGGTGTTCGCCTGCCGTACGCCGGTGGTCAGCGCGATCGGCCACGAGGCGGACGCGCCGCTGGTCGACTACGTCGCCGACGTGCGGGCCTCGACGCCGACCGACGCGGCCAAGCGGGTGGTGCCGGACCTGGCCGAGGAGCTGCGCCTGATCGGGCAGGCCCGGCACCGGCTGGAACGGGCCGTGCGCAACCTCGTCGACCGGGAGGCGCACCGCCTGGACGGGCTGCGGTCCCGGCCGGTGCTGGCCCGGCCGCAGGTGATGGTGGAGCAGCGGGTTACCGACGTCGCCGCGCTGCGCCGGCGGGCCGAGCGGTGCCTGGACCACCGCCTCGGCGCGGCCGGGGAGGAGCTGCGGCACACCCTGGCCCGGCTGCGCGCCCTCTCCCCCGCCGCCACCCTCGACCGGGGCTACGCGATCGTCCAGCGGGCCGACGGCCACGTGGTCCGATCGGCCGGTGAGGTGGGCGGGGGAGACCCGCTGCGGGTGCGCCTCGCCGAGGGCGAGCTGGCCGCGACGGTCGACGGTTGAGCGTGCGGGGTGAGCCGGCGGAGCGCCCGGCGTGGCGGACGGACGGGGATGTGCTGGGATGGGACCGATGACTGACGAGAAGAACGCCGGGCCGGACGAGCGACTCAGCTACGAGCAGGCCCGTGCCGAGTTGGCCTCGGTGGTGGAACGGCTGGAGACGGGCGGCACCTCGCTGGAGGAGTCGCTGGCGCTCTGGGAACGCGGCGAGAAGCTGGCCGAGATCTGCCAGCGCTGGCTCGACGGCGCGCGGGCCCGCATCGACGCGGCCCGTCAGCAGGGGCCGGACGCCTGACGGCGGGTGCGGGGCGGCAACGGCCGGCCCCACACCCGCCCGAGCCTCAGCTGAACAGGTTGTACAGCTCGTTGGGAGCCTCGACGACCTGGGCCGCCGGCGGGCGCTGGGCGGCGCTCGCCGCACCGTAGTCGGCGTACGTGATCTTGATGTCCTGCGCCTTGTTCTGGCCGGACGCCGGGATCTGGATGACCAGCTCGCTGAGCCGGCCCTGCGGGTCCAGCTTCGCCGTGAACGGCAGCGAACGGGCCTGCTGGCCGAGCGTCTTGATCAGCTCGGCGTTCAGCGAGCCGGCCTCGGCGGCCTTCGTCACGTCGATCGTGCCCGCGTACGCGCCCTCGCCGGTCTGCCGGACCTCGGTGACCCCCTGGGTGAGCACCTCGCTGCCGGCCGGGTCGACCTTGTCGAAGTCGAAGGCCAGGTTGCGGTTGCCCTTGATCCGGGTCTGGTCGAGGTGCTGGTACTTGCCGAGGTTGAGGTTCTGCACGCCGGGCAGCTTGGCCGCCTGGCCACCGAGGTCGAGCTTGACCCAGCTGTCCGGCTTGAGATGCACCAGGTCCAGCTTCATCGACACGTCCGAGGAGGCGTCGCCGATGGTCAGCTTCATCTCGGCGCTCTGGCTCGGCTCGTGCACCCGCCCCTCGGCGGTGGTGCCGACGCCGGCCATGGTGAACCGGAAGTTTCCGTTGCGGATCTCGTTGGTCGAGTTCAACAGGGCCTGCTTGGCGTCGCCCGTACCGGGCGAGGCGCTGCCCGGGGTGGCGCTGCCGGAGGCCGCGCTGCCGGAAACCGTCGGGGACGCGGAGGCCCCCGCCTCGCCGGTTCCGGTGCTGTTGCAGGCTGCCAGACCAGGAGTGAGCAGCGTCGCGGCGAAAACCGCCGCGCTGAAGCGACGAATGGTCACGTGAACCTCTCCAAGTGAGTCGTCCGGCCCGCGCAGGGCACCGGAGGCGTCGCGCCGTAGCCCGAGCGCTGGCTCCGACGCACGAGTCCCGTCCGGCTGGCTGCGCCGACGAGGTCGCACACCTTCTGTTCCCTGTCGTCGCCTTCGGCAATCCCTGTCCGGTCCACCCACCCCGCCGCCCCACCCGGTGGCGGGGCGGCCCGCCCTAACGGACGGCGTCGGCGAGCAGGCGCAACTCGTTCTCCCGGGCGTCGCCGACCACGATCACCGTGCGGTCCGGTTCGAGCAGCACGAGGGCCTGCTCGTTGCCCCGGGCGGTGTACCGCTGCCAACTGCGCCCGCCCAGCTCGGTGGGGCCCTGGGGCTGCCCCTCGGCGGTCAGCTCGGCGGGCAGCAGCTGCTCGGGCGGCACGTTGCTCTGCACGAGCTGGGCACCCCGCCCCTCCGGGGTCAGGTAGCCGATCCGCAGGCTGGAGCCGCCCTCCACGCTGCGGTAGCTGGCGCTGACCGTCTTCCAGTCGTCGCCGAGCCCGGTGGGCCGGCTCACCGGGAACGCGTTGGCCGCGCGGGCCTGCTCCAGCGCCGGGGCGGGGTCGACGGTGCTCGGCTGGTCGCCGCCGAGGAAACCCCGGTAGAAGGCGAGCAGCAGGACGATGGGGACCAGCAGCACCAACAGCGAGATCGCCATGTCCTTCGGCGACCGCTCGGACCTGCTCTTCTCCTTGCCGGCCACCGGCAGAACCCCGGGCCGGCCCGGCGACACCGCCGGCCCGCCGGAGGGCGGCCCGGGGCGCTCGTCCGGCCCGGTCGAGGACGGCGCGGGGCGCTCGCCCGGCCCGGCCGGGCGGGTGGACGCCGACTCGACCAGGGCCGGTTCCCCGGCCACGGCCGGCGGGGTCGGCTCCGACGGAGCGGGCGTCGCAGGGGTCGGCTCGGTGGGGGTGCGCTCGGCGGGCTGTGCGGGATCCACCTCCCCATTCTTCCAGGCCCCGGCGGGCGAGAAGCGGCCCACCACCACCGCCGGCAGCCGGCGCGTCTCCCGGCCGGCCGGGGGCGAGCGGGAGGAACGGGGTGATCCGTCCCACCGACCGGTTGGCGGGAAGGTGGCCACCAGCGCCCCGACCCGGCGATAGGTTGACGATCGTGTGAGGATCAGCGACAAAACTGGCGGCGCGGACCGCATGCCGCCGGTCCACCCCGCAACGTCGCGAGGAGGAAGCCGTCATGACGAGCACCAGGACGCGTACCCCCCAGGATCTGGACCGCAATCTCGCCCTCGACCTGGTCCGGGTCACCGAGGCGGCGGCGATGGCCGCCGGCCGGTGGGTGGGCCGGGGCGACAAGGAGGGTGGCGACGGGGCTGCCGTCGACGCCATGCGCAAGCTGATCAACTCGATCCCGATGCGGGGCGTCGTGGTGATCGGCGAGGGCGAGAAGGACAACGCCCCGATGCTCTTCAACGGCGAGGAGGTCGGCGACGGCACCGGCCCCGAGGTGGACGTCGCGGTAGACCCGGTCGACGGGACCACGCTGATGAGCAAGGGCATGCCGAACGCCCTCGCCGTGCTCGCGGTGGCCGAGCGCGGGGCGATGTTCGACCCGAGCGCCGTCTTCTACATGGAGAAGCTGGCCGTCGGCCCGGCCTACGCCGACGTGGTCGACATCAACGCCGGGGTGGCCGACAACCTGCGCCGGATCGCCAAGGTCAAGGGCACCGACATCTCCGAGGTCACCGTCTGCGTGCTGGACCGCCCGCGCCACGACGACCTGGTCACCCAGATCCGCCGCGCCGGGGCCGGCATCCGGTTCATCTCCGACGGCGACATCGCCGGCGCCATCGCCGCCGCCCGTGGCGAGTCGGGCGTCGACGTGCTGATGGGCATCGGCGGCACCCCCGAGGGGATCATCGCCGCCTGCGCCCTCAAGTGCATGGGCGGGATGATGCAAACCAAGCTCTGGCCGACCGACTCCGCGGAGCGGGAGAAGGCGCTCGCCGCCGGGCACGACCTGGACCGGGTGCTCACCACCGACGAACTGGTCACCGGCGACAACTGCTTCTTCGTGGCCACCGGGGTCACCTCCGGCGATCTGCTGCAGGGTGTGCGTTACCGGGCCGGCGGGGCGTACACGCAGTCGATCGTGATGCGTTCCAAGAGCGGCACCATCCGGGTGATCGACTCGTACCACCGGCTGGAGAAGCTGGCCCTGTACTCGACGATCGACTTCGACGGTCGTCCGCTGGCCGAGCAGGAGTGACGGCCACCACCACGACCGCGCCGCCGACCCTGACGGCCGGCCGCCGGATCACCGGCGTCGGGCTGGCCGTCGCCTCCGGGCTCGCCGTCGCCGTGCAGTCCCGGATCAACGGCGAGCTGGGCGTACGCCTGGCCGACGGGATCGCCGCCGCGGTGGTGTCGTTCGGCCTCGGCCTGCTGGTGCTGCTGGTGCTGGTGCCCGCCACCCCGGCGGGGCGGCGGGGCCTGTCCGCGCTGCGGGCTGCGCTGGCCGACGGGTCGCTGCGGCCGTGGCAGTGTCTCGGCGGCGTCTTCGGTGCGTTCCTGGTGGCCAGCCAGGGGCTGACCATCGGCACGCTCGGCGTGGCCGTGTTCACCGTGGCGGTGGTCGCGGGACAGTCCGGAAGCAGCCTGCTGGTCGACCGGGCCGGGATCGGACCGACCGGCCGCCAGGCGGTCACCCCGAACCGCCTGGTCGGCGCGGCGCTGACCGTGCTGGCCGTGCTGCTGGCGGTCGGCGACCGGCTGGGCGACCCGGGCACGCTGGGCCTGGCCGTGCTGCCGCTGCTGGCCGGGATCGGCCTCGCCTGGCAGCAGGCGGTGAACGGGCGGGTCAGGGCGGCCTCCGGCAGCGCGCTGGCCGCCACGCTGGTCAACTTCACCGTCGGCACCGTCGCGTTGCTCGTCACGTTCGCGGTCGGGGTGGCCGTCCGGGGCGGCCCCGCCGGAAGCCTGCCGACCGAACCGTGGCTCTACCTCGGCGGGCCGATCGGCATCGTCTTCATCGCGATCGCGGCGGCCATCGTGCGGTTCACCGGGGTGCTGCTGCTCGGCCTGGCCACCATCGCCGGCCAGGTCGTCGGCGCCGTCCTGCTCGACCTGGTGCTGCCGACCGCGGCCTCACACCCCGGCGTGGCCACGCTGCTGGGTGCGGCGCTCACCCTGGTCGCGGTGGTGATCGCCGCCCGCACCCCGGCCCGTTACCGGTAGGGAGGGCTCCGGCTCAGCGCCGACGGTCACCGACCGGCATCCGCTCGACGGGCGGGGTGACGCCGCGCAGGGCCCCGACGGTCTCGGCGAGCGCGCGATCCAGCGGGGTCGGCGCGAGGCCGAACGTGGCGGTGGCCGCCGTCGAGTCGAGCAGGTACGGCCGGTCGAACTGGTAGGCGGTCTCCCGCAGCTCCCGGGCGAACGGGTTGACCAGCCCGCCCAGCCAGAGCGCCGGGTACGGCAGCCGGGTGAGTCTCGGGGCGGGGGCGCCGGCCAGGGCTGCGGCCCGGGTGGCCAACTCGCGGGCGGAGACCGCGGGCGGGCTGGGCACGTGCCAGGCCCGGCCCCAGGCGCGCTCGGCGGCGGCGACCGCCACCAGGGTACGGGCGACGTCGTCGACGTACGTCCAGGTGTGCGGGGCGTCGAAGTCGACGGGCAGCATCACCCGGCGGCCGGCGAGCACCCCGGGCAGCAGCATCATCGGCAGCGAGGTGGCGCCGGCGCCCAGGTAGTCGGAGCCGCGCACCTCGGTCGCCCGGACCCGGCCCGCGCGGTGGGCGGCCAGCGCCTCGGCCCACATCCGGTTGCGGACCCGCCCCTTAGTGCCGGGGGCCGCCGGCGGGGTCGCCTCGGTCATCGGGCCGTCGACCGGCCCGTACCCGTAGAGGTTGCCGACCGTGGCGAGCACGGCGCCGGCGCGCTCGGCTGCCGTGAGCAGCGCGGCGGCCAGCGGCGGCCAGTCGATCGGCCAGCGGTGGTACGCCGGGTTGGCGCAGTTGTAGAGGGCGACCGCGCCCTCGGTGAGGGCGGCGAGCCGGTCCGGGTCGGCGGCGTCGGCGGCGACCCGCTCGACGGTCGGGTGGTCCGGGCCGGTCCCGCGCCGGGTGACCACCCGGACCCGCTCGCCGGCGGCCGTGAGGAGGCGGGCGGTGGCGGTGCCGACGGGCCCGGCGCCGACGATCACATGCAGCGACATCACAGATCACCTTTCGAAGCATGAGTACGACTAGAGAGCACTGCTCTCGACGTGGCCCACCCAGCATGCGGCCCCGCCCAGCCGCCCGTCAAGAGCAGTGCTCTCTGTTTTGATGGCCGCTCTCGGCTGTGGCAGAGTGAGGACCATGGCCGCCTCCTCGATCCGCGCCCGGGTCCGTGCCGAGATGCTCGACGAGATCAAGGCCGTCGCCCGCCGGCACCTCGCCGACGACGGGGCGAACCTCAGCCTGCGCGCGGTGGCCCGGGACATGGGGATGGTGTCCTCGGCGATCTACCGCTACTTCCCGAGCCGGGACGACCTGCTCACCGCACTGATCATCGATGCGTACGACGCGCTGGGCGCAGTGGTGGAGGCGGCCGACGCGGGCGCGGACCGGCTCGACCTGCGGGGGCGCTGGCACGCGGCGTGCCGGGCGGCCCGTGACTGGGCCCTGGCCCACCCCGCCGAGTACGCGCTGCTCTACGGCAGCCCGGTCCCCGGGTACGCCGCCCCGGACGACACGGTGGGGCCGGCCCAGCGCCCACCGGCCACCCTGATCGGCATCCTGCACGACGGCATGGCCGCCGGGCGGCTCACCGCCCCCGACCCGGGAGAGCTGCCCGAACCGCTCCGGACGGACCTCGCAGAGGTCGCCGACGGCCTCGCCCCCGGCCTGCCTGCGGCGCTGCTCGCCCGGGGGATGGCCGGCTGGACCCAGCTCTTCGGACTGATCAGCTTCGAACTGTTCGGCCGGATCAACCGCGCGCTCCCGCACCGCGACGCGTACTTCGACCACCAGACCGCCCTGATGGCCGACCTCATCGGCCTCCCCCACTGACCCACCCCACGCCGCGATGCGCGGGGGTGGGGGTCAGGCGTCGGAGGAGTGGCCGGGGAAGAGGTGGGCCGACGGGTCGATCGCCACGGCGGCGTTGTTGACCGCGGTGGCCGCCTCGCCGAAGCCCGTGGCGATCAGCCGGACCTTGCCCGGGTACTCGGTGATGTCTCCGGCCGCGAACACCCGGGGCAGGTTGGTGGCCATCGCGCTGTCCACCACGATGTGCCGGCGGTCCAGTCGCAGCCCCCACTCGGCGATCGGGCCCAGGCCGGCCGTGAAGCCGAGCGCGGCCACCACCGTGTCGACCGGCAGCGTCTCGGGCTCACCGCCCCGCACGGTGATCTCGGCACCGGTCACCGCGCTGTCCCCGTGCAGCCGGGTGACCTCGGCGTTGACGATGACCCGGACGGGCAGCTCCTGGACCCGTGCGACGGTGCCGGCGTGGGCCCGGAACCTCTCCCGCCGGTGCACCAGCGTCACCGAGCGGGCCAGCGGCTGCAACGCCAGCGCCCAGTCGAACGCCGAGTCGCCACCGCCGACGATCAGCACGTCCCGGCCGGCCAGCGCGGTGGGCTCCGGCACGAAGTAGACGATCCCGGCGCCGGTGAAGCTGTCGGCCACCGGCAGCGGACGCGGGCTGAAGCTACCCAGACCGCCGGTGACGACCACCGCACCGCAGGAGAGCTGCTGGCCGCCGGCGAGGCCGAGCACCGGCCGTCCCTCGGCAAGGGACAGCTTCTCGGCCCGGGTGCCGAGCAGGTACCGGGGATGGAAAGGTGCGGCCTGGGCGACCAGGTTGGCCACCAGGTCCCGGCCCTTGACCGCCGGGAAGCCGGCCACATCGAGGATCAGCTTCTCCGGGTACATCGCGGTGATCTGACCACCCGCCTCGGGCAGCGCGTCGACCACCGCCACGGAGAGCCCCCGGAACCCGGCGTAGTACGCGGCGAAGAGCCCCGTCGGACCGGCACCGATCACTGCGACGTCCACCTCGGTCATGACGTACCGTCACTTTCCGCTCATGGATAAACGCGTGCTGGTGCCGACCGTAGGCCCGGCGCGGGACCGGGGCAAGCACGTCCCATCACCCGCGTGCCGCGCCCGGGCGGCAGGGGAAGGGGCCGTGTCAGGGCAGCGTGAGCGGGGAGTCCAGGTCGTACGGATCGGACTCGGCCCGGCGGCGTCGGAACAGGATCGCGGCGACCACGCCACCGACCAGCCCGAAGAGGTGGCCCTGCCAGGAGATCCGCCCGTCGGTGGGGAGGATGCCCAGCAGTTGCCAGCCGTAGAGCAGACCGACCAGCAGCACCACGCCGAAGTTCCACCAGCTCCGCTCGACCACGCCTCGGGTGAGCAGGATGCCCAGGTAGCCGAAGATGACCCCGCTGGCCCCGACCACGACCGAGTTCGGCGAGCCGGTGAACCACACGCCCAGCCCGCTGACCAGCACGACGACCAGGGTGGACCAGAGGAAGCGCCGGAAGCCGGCGGCGAGCACGAACGTGCCGAGCAGGATCAGCGGCACGCTGTTGCTGTAGAGGTGGTTGAAGTCGGCGTGCAGGAACGGCGAGAAGAGCACCCCGTCCAGCCCGTCGATGCGGCGCGGGATGATGCCGCCGGCCAGGTCGAGGTCGATGCCGAGGCCGGCGTCGAGGCCCTCGACCAGGAAGAGGACCGGCACGACGGCGCACATGGCGACGAAGGCCCGGCCGATCGAGGCGTAGAAGGCCTCGGTGCCGAAGCGTCGCGGGTCGCCACCCGGGGGTTCGCCGTGCAGGGTCACCCCCCAAGAGCTATCAGCAAACCCCGCCGACCGCCACCCGTGGGTGAAACCGGTCCCGACATGACAGCGGCGGGGGGTGCGAATTCCGCGCCCCCCGCCGCCTCGATGCTTCTCCGGTCAGTACCAGCCGCTGCTCTGCGAGTGGCTCCACGCGCCACAGGGACTGTTGTACCGGCCCTTGATGTAGCCGAGGCCCCACTTGATCTGGGTGGCCGGGTTGGTCTCCCAGTCACCGGCCACCGAGCCCATCTTGCTGCCCGGCAGCGACTGGGGGATGCCGTACGCGCCGGAGGAAGGGTTGCGGGCCTTGTGGTTCCAGCCGCTCTCCTTGGTCCAGAGCTTGTCCAGGCACGGGAACTGGTCGATGCCGAAGCCGGCGTCGAGCATCAGCGCGCAGCCGACCTTCCGGTTGCCGCCGTACTCGCTGCACGAGGCCGGGATCGGGCCGTCGTACGGCTTGCTCGTCTTGGTCGCCGCCGCCGCCTTCTCGGCGGCCTCCTTCTTCGCCGCCGCCTCGCGCTCCTTCTTGCGGGACGCCGCCGCGGCCTCGGCCTCGCGGGCCCGCTCGGCGGCCTCCTTCGCCGCCGCGGCGGCGCGCAGCTTGGCCTGGTACTCGGCGGCCCGCTGCTTGGCGGAGCTGACCCGGTGCGCGGCCTGCCGGTCGCGCTGGTAGTCGTACTCGGCCTGGTCGACCTGGAGGCCGACCTGCGCGGTGAGGCCCTGTTGCTGAGTTTCCCGGTCTTCGCCCAGATAGAAGCCGCCGGCAACGCCCACGGAGAGCAGTGCGACGGCGGCGGTACGGGCGCCGAACCGGCTCCACAGCCGACTCACGAAGTGGTCCCTTCGTCGGGAGCAAGGACACGACGTGGCCCCGACCCGCCGAGGGGTCGACCCGCGTCGTGAGCGCCCCGACCCTGCCGGTCGCAGCCGGCGCACCCGGGTTCCTTCCGCCCCGCCGTCGGACGACGGCGGACGATCTTTCCGGGACGCGGGCGCTCGTTGGACACCATTGCGCACAGTGGGACCGATGGGAAACCATCAGCCACATTTGTGACTTGGGCCACAGGCAGAATCGGGGCGATTCACCACTTAACGGTCATAAAATCGCGATCAGAGTGGAATGCCCTCCAACAGGTCGGTCACCATCGCGGCGATGGGCGACCGCTCGGACCGGGTCAGCGTGACGTGTGCGAACAGGGGGTGGCCCCTGAGCGCCTCGATCACGGCGGTCACCCCGTCGTGCCGCCCCACCCGCAGGTTGTCCCGCTGGGCGACGTCGTGGGTGAGGACCACCCGCGAGCCCTGGCCGATCCGGGACAGCACGGTGAGCAGGACGCCCCGCTCCAGCGACTGGGCCTCGTCCACGATGACGAAGGCGTCGTGCAGGCTGCGGCCCCGGATGTGGGTGAGCGGCAGGACCTCCAGGATCCCCCGGGCCATGACCTCCTCCAGCACGTTCTCGTGCACCACCGCGCCGAGGGTGTCGAAGACCGCCTGCGCCCAGGGCGACATCTTCTCGGTCTCGGAGCCGGGCAGGTAGCCCAGCTCCTGGCCACCGACGGCGTAGAGCGGGCGGAAGACGACCACCTTCTTGTGCCGGCGCCGCTCCATCACCGCCTCCAGGCCGGCGCACAGCGCCAGCGCCGACTTGCCGGTACCGGCCCGGCCGCCCAGCGAGACGATCCCGATCGACTCGTCCAGCAGCAGTTCGAGGGCGATCCGTTGCTCGGCCGAGCGGCCGTGCACGCCGAACGCCTCCCGGTCGCCCCGGACCAGCCGGACCGTCTTGTCGGGCAGCACCCGGCCCAGCGCGGAGCCGCGCGCTGACTGCAGCACCAGCCCGGTGTGGCAGGACAGCCCGGCCGCGGCGTCCACGTCCAGGGTCTCGCCCGCGTAGAGCCGACCGATCTCGTCCTCGCCCAACTCCAGCTCGGCCATCCCCGTCCAGGTCGGGTCACTGGCCTGGCCGTGCCGGTACTCGTCGGCGTGCAGCCCGACCGAGGCCGCCTTCACCCGCAGCGGCATGTCCTTGCTGACCAGGGTCACCTCCCGCCCCTCGGCTGCGAGGTTGAGCGCGACCGAGAGGATCCGGGCGTCGTTGGACTCGTTGCGGAAGCCGGGTGGCAGCACGCCGTCGTCGGTGTGGTTCAGCTCCACCCGCAGGGTGCCGCCGTCGTCGTTGGCGGGCACCGGCCGGTCCAGCCGGCCATGGCGCACGCGCAGCTCGTCCAGCATGCGCAGCGACTGCCGGGCGAACCAGCCCAGCTCCGGATGGTGCCGCTTGCCCTCCAGTTCGGAGATGACCACGAGGGGCAGCACCACCTCGTGCTCGGCGAACCGGTGGAACGCCGCCGGGTCCGAGAGCAGGACCGAGGTGTCCAGGACGAACGCCTGGCCGGCTGGTCGGGGCTCCTCGGGCTCGACCGGGGCAGCCACGCGGCGGCTCCGGGTGGCGCGGCGGGTCGTGGCAGTCGCGGCCGGGGTCTGGTCGGCACCGGCGGGGGTACGGCGAGTCGTCACAGGCCTGCTCCGACGGATGGGCACCCGGCCACCCGCGTTCCGCCTCGTCCGGTGCCCGGGGACACGGGGTCGGATGCGGGCCCCGTGCGCGAGGTCGCAGTTCCGGGCTGGCCGGCTGGCTCGGGGGAGCCCCGTGCCATGACTAGACGCTAGCCCCGCCGGGACGTCCCGGCTAGAGGTTGTCGACTGGATCTCCGGCGACGGGCCGGCGGACCGGCGCGGCGGACCGGCCGGGATGCATGCCCCCTGCGCGCATCCCGGCCGGTGGGACCACGGTCACCGGTCTGACGTGGTCCCGACGGTGCGCGTCCGCCGCGGACGACGCACCGTGCTCGTGCCGCTCCGGCGGGAGCCGGCGGTCCGCCCCTCTCCCCGGCCGGCGGGCGGGGGCGTGGCCACCGCCGGAGGTCGGCGGCGGGCCGGACCTGCCGCCGCGAGCCGGCGGCCGGCCGGGTCTGATCAGCCCCGCCACCGGACCAGGGCGCCGGTGGGGTGCCGTCCGCTCGCGTTGGCCGGCGCGGCGACCGCCACGGCACCCCCGCGGGACGGGGCGGCGAAGGACGAGCCGGTGTAGGTGGTGCCCTGCCGGGCGGCCTGGCCGCTCCGGTCGCGGGCCGGCGGCGGGCCGGCCAGGGCGGAGGCGATGGCCGCCTGCGCCTCCCGGCGGCGCCGGTTCCAGGCGCCCCGGTCGCCGTCGAAGTACCCCTGCCGGTATCCGAAGCGGTAGCCGATCCGGTAGCTGAGCTGACCGTGCAGCCGGCCCGCCGCGTAACTGGTCGAGCCGAGCACGAGGACGAGGAAGACCGCGAGGAAGGGACTCATCCGGCGGCTCCCCGGCGGGGCGGCGGGGCGGCGGCGGGGCGGGGCGGGGGCCCGGCGGCTGCGCGGCGGGGCGGCGGGGCGCTCACCGTTCCTCCGGCTCGACGGAGGTGGGGTCGGTGGCCAGCAGCCGGTCCAGGTCGTCGGTGCTGACCTCCTCGGTCAGTTCGACGCTGATCCGGCAGCCGTCCAAGACCACCTCGGCAACCGAGGAGCGGCGGATCTCGCCGCCGGCGTCGTAGACCCGGACGCTGAGCTCCGGGCAGCCCAGGTGGGTCCGCCAGGCGTTCCACTCCACCCGGTCCCCCACGTTGAGCGAGAGGAAACGGCACCCCCTGGCGAGGTAGAGGCGCCACGGCGCGCTCAGCCCGGCGGCCACCCCCTCCGCGATCAGACCGAAGGCCTGGGCGCGGGTGGCGAGTTCGGTCACCACACCTCCCTCGTACCGGGTGAGGGACGCATGCGAGCACCAGTCGTCTCAGGCACGTGACACACGGTAGATTGTCCCATGAACGTGACAGTATCAGCTTTTCGTCCGATCACACCGGCACTGACCGGCACCTATTCTGCCCAGGTGAGGGGCCGCGCAACCGGTGCGGAACGGCCATCTTGCATGCCGTACGCGTGTCTCACTCACGTGACAACAGGCGCGCCCGGCGACCGGACCAGACGTGAGTGGTCGTACCGTCACGGAGTGACCGAGAGCGCTCACGCCCGGAAGATCGCCTTCGCCGCCTTCGTCCGCCGGGCCCTCGACGACGCCCGGGCCATGCGCGCCTGGAGCGGCACCGAGGCCTCCCGGCGTACCGGCGTCTCCCGCCAGACCATCAACCGCTGGGTCCGGGGTGACTGGGTCAGCGACCCGGAGGCCGAGCGGGTGGTCGCCTTCTGCGAGGGTCTCGGCCTCAACCCGACGGCCGCCTTCGCGGCGCTCGGCTGGGACCGGGCGGCCAGCCCGCGCCCCGCGCCCGGCCCGCCTCCGATGGACCCGGACGTGGAGGCGCTGCTGCGGCGGCTGATCGACCCGAACGTGTCGGACGCGGAGAAGTTCCACATCCGGGAAACCATTCGTTACCTCGCATATCGCCCAACTCTTCCCATCGATGTCCGAAAAACAGGTAATCGGGCGGGGTAGTTCCTCAGATGGCGAAAGAACGGCAGGTCGAACCCAATCGTTTGCCTTCGGGGGAGGAACGGGAGCGCTAGCGTCCCTATTCGTACTGCTTGGGCTCGTCATCGGCGGGGGGACGGGACAAGGCCGAACTCAGCCCTGCGGGACAGAAGGAGGGGTCTGTCCATGACCCTGAAGTGGTTTGCAGTCGTGGTCGCGGTGGTGTCCCTGACATCGGCCGTGACCGGCAACCTGGTGCTCGGCGCGGTCGGTGGCGGGCAGCTTCCCGTGGTCGCCAACGTCCTCGCGCTCACCACCGCCGGCACGGCGGTCGTCCTGGCCGTCGTCGCCGAGCTGCACGACCGGCTCAACGACCGGATCAGCGCGCTCACCGAGTTCCTGGTGGCCCGGCTCAACGAGATCGAGGCGCGTACCGGCGACCGGAACACCGGTTTCGTGGAGGGCTACCTGCTCAGCCACGGCCAGGACGCCGAGGTGGTGCCGTTCGGACGCCGGGGTCGGGGAGCCTCCGAACGCTGACCCGGGCCCGGCCGGGAGACTCGTCTCGACCACGAATAGGCCGCCCGCCCCGGGGTACGCTTTCGCCCGTGCCGCCGTTGAATCTGGGCAACCAACAGCCGAAGACCCCGCTGGACGCCGACCGGGCCTGGCGGGCGACCGCCGGCCGGCTGGGCGACACCGTCCTCTTCTTCGACTTCGACGGCACACTCGCGGCCGTCGACGACGACCCGACGGCGGTGCGGCCGGCCCCGAAGGTGCTGGCCGCGATCGAGGCCCTGGCGCCGCTGGTCCGCCGGATCGCGATCGTCTCCGCCCGGCCGGTGGAGTTCCTCCGCGACCAGCTCGGCGGGCTGGACGGCGTCGACCTCTACGGCCTCTACGGGCTGGAGCACAGCCACTCCGGCGGCGAGACGGTCACCGAGCCTGCGGCGCTGCCCTGGGTGCCGACCATGCGGGAGCTGGCCGACCTCGCCCGCGCCGAGCTGCCGGCCGGGGCGCTGGTCGAGTTCAAGCGGCTCTCCGTCGCGCTGCACTGGCGCACCGCCCCGCAGCTCGGCGCCCAGGTACAGGACTGGGGCCGGGCCCAGGCCGACCGGCTCGGTCTGCGCGTGCAGGCGGGCCGGATGGTGCTGGAGATCAAGCCGCCGGTCGACCGGGACAAGGGCCTGGTCATCGGCGAGGTGGTGCGGGACGCCGGCGGCGCCTGGTACTTCGGCGACGACGTCTCCGACATCAAGGCGTTCGCGGCGCTGCGCGCCCGCGCGGCGGCGGACCCGGAGTTCCTCGGGGTCTGCGTGGCGGTGGCGAACCCGGAGACCGGCCACGAGGTCGCCGAGGCCGCCGACCTGACGATCGACTCTCCCGCCGCCCTCGGCGACTTCCTCACCGAGGCCCTGCCCCACCTACGCTGACCTCCCGCCCGCCTCCGCCGATCTTGCACTTTCGGCCCGGGCGGAGCCGACAAAGGGGACGGAACGAGGGCCCCGAGCGCAAGATCGCGGGGAACGAGGGCGGGGCGGGTCAGGTGCCGAAACGGCGCTGGCGGGTGGCGTACGAGCGCAGCGCGCGGAGGAAGTCGACCCGGCGGAAGTCGGGCCAGTTCAGCTCGCAGAAGTAGTACTCCGAGTGGGCCGACTGCCACAGCATGAAGCCCGACAGCCGCTGCTCGCCGCTGGTCCGGATGATCAGGTCCGGGTCCGGCAGACCCCGGGTGTAGAGATGCTCGGAGATGTGGTCGACGTCCAACGCCTCGGCCAGCTCCTCGATGGTGCCGCCGGCCGCGGCGTGCTCCAGCAGCAGCGAGCGGACCGCGTCAGCGATCTCGCGCCGGCCGCCGTACCCGACGGCGATGTTGACCTGGGCGCCGCCGGTGCGCTCCCGGGTCCGTTCCTCGGCCGCCTTGAGCGCCGCCGCGTGCTGCGTCGGCAGGACGTCGAGCGCCCCGACCATCCGCAGCCGCCAGGGGTTGCCCGCCTCGGCCAGCTCGGTGCTCAGGTCCTCGATGATCTGGAGCAGCGGATCCAGCTCCTCCGCCGGTCGGGAGAAGTTCTCGGTGGAGAGCAACCAGAGCGTCACGTGCCCCACCCCGGCGGCGTCACACCAGCGCAGCAGCTCCTTGATCCGCTCCGCGCCCATCCGGTGCCCGTCGTTGGGGTCGACGAATCCCATGTCCCGCGCCCAACGGCGGTTGCCGTCGCACATCACGCCCACGTGCCGGGGCACCGGCTTGCCCGCGAGCTTGGCCGTCAGCCGCCGCTCGTACACGGAGTAGAGGAGGTTCCGTAGAGTCATCACCTTGCAGAGTAGCGACCCGCCACCCGGTTCAGTCCCGCGGTGGCCCATCCCGGGCCGAGAGGCCGATGCCGATCATCGCGAGGGTGCGTGCGTCCAGCCGGCCGTCGCCGAGGCCCAGCTCGACGACGGTGCCGAAGACCCGTTCGTCGCGGCGGGCGGCGCGCACCGCCCCGTCGACCACCCACCGCCGCCGGGCGAGCCGGGCCGCCGTCGAGCTGTGCCGCAGGTGGGTGCCGAGCCGGCGGCGTAGGGCGTCGGCGTACCGCCGGGCGGCCCCGCCCGGGTCACCGGCCGCCGCCGCGCCGGCCAGGGCGCCGGAGAGCAGCGCGTAGAAGATCCCCTCCCCGGTGAACGGGTTGATCAGCGACAGCGCGTCCCCGGCGAGCACCAGCCGACCCCGGCCCGGGGGCGGGCGATAGGTGGACAGCGGCAGGTGGTGGGCGCGCAGGGCGGTCACCGCGGCCGGGTCGGTGCCGGGCAGCAGCGCGGCCAGCCGGTCCAGCAGGTGGGCGCGGGTCAGCGGCTCGCCCCGCAGCACCTCCCCGTACCCGACGTTCGCCCGCCCGTCGCCGATCGGGAACGACCACGCGTACGCCGGCCAGCGCGGTGCCGAGGTGACGATGAGCTGCTCGGGCGGGCCCGGCCGGGTCGGGGCGTACCCCCGGATGGCCAGCGCCAGGTGGCGGTCCGGGTTCGGCGGGTGGCCGAGTGCCCGGCGGACCACCGACCCGGCGCCGTCCGCGCCGACCACCGCCCGCGCGGCGATGCCGCCGTCGAGCACCACCCACCCGTCGCGCGCCTCGACCCGGCGCACGGCGTGCCGGCGCAGCTCCGCGCCGGCCGCCACCGCCGCCGCCACCAGCCGGGCGTCGAAAACCTTCCGGGGCACCGTGTACGCGGGCCGGGGCAGCGGCCGGGCCACCGCGCCGCCGTTGGGCCCGACCAGCCGCAGCCGGGGCAGCGGGGCGTACCCGTCGACGGCGTCGGTGACGCCCAGCCCGGCGAGGACGTCCAGCGCGTGCGCGGCGATGCCGTCCCCGCACGCCTTGTCCCGGGGGAAGTCGGCCCGGTCCAGCAGCAGCACCCGGGCCCCGAGCCGGCGGGCCGCCAGCGCGGCGGCCGTCCCGGCCGGGCCCGCCCCGACCACCGCCACGTCGTACTCGTCGGTCATGCCACCTCCCCTGCTCCGTGCGCTCAGCCCGGCACGGCCGGTTGCTCGACCCGGCCGGCGCGCCACAACCCGTACAACGCCAGGGCGGCGGCGGCGAGCAACGGCCCGCCGTCACGAATCAGGCCGTCGACGCCGAGCAGCCACCAGCACAGCGGCAGGTCGACGGCGAGCACGCCGAGGGTGATCGCCACCAGCAGCGACCTGGCCCAACGCTTGCCGCGCATGAGGAAGGCGGTGCAGAGCAGCACGAGATAGCTGACCCCGATGCCGGCGGCGAACCAGAACAGCACGGCGGGCGCGGCGGCCAACCGGCCGTCCAGGATCGCGCCGGTGGCGACCAGGGCCGGGACCAACATCAACGGGCTGTACGTGAACGCGGCGACCCGGCTGGTGAGCAGCCAGCCGGTGACCGGCGGACGCTTCGGGGCGACCTCCTGCCAGGAGATCGTCCCGCCGGAGACGACCAGGCCCTTGCGGTGCCGGACCAGGTGGCCCGCGACCGCGGCCGAGCGGTACAGCAGCCAGACCACGGCCACGCAGAGCGCGGCCAGCAGGGCGAAGCCGAGCAGCCCGGGCAGTGGCGGCACGCCCTGCCGGGGCACCACCAGCCGGCCCACCGCGAAGACCGTGGTGACGGCGAGGATCAGCCCGAACGGCCTGGCGACGGTACGGCCCCGGCGGACGTGCCCGATCAGCACCAGGAAGCCGAGCGAGCGGAGCATCGCCCAGCCGGTGCGTACCGCGAGCCCGAACTCCTGCTCCGGCGCGTACCACCAGTTGAGCAGCTCGACCACGACGGTGGCCGCCGCCGTCACGGCGAGCAGGATGGTCAGCGCCCGGACGGCGGACGGCCGCCGGACCTGGGTCTCGACGGCCGTCCTCATGGGATCAGATGATGCCCTGTACGGGGGCGGATCACACCTACCGCGTCGGCTGCTCCGCGTCGAGCCGGGCGCGCAGCGCGTCCAGCTCGGCCCAGAGCACGCCGGGGAGCTTGTCCCCGAACTTCTCGAACCACTCGGTGATCAGCGGCAGCTCCTCGCGCCACTCCGCCGGGTCGACCTTCAGCGCGATCCGGACGTCCTCCGGGGTCATGTCGAGGCCCTCGATGTCCAGCGCGTCCTGCGCCGGAACCATGCCGATCGGGGTCTCCACCGCGTCGGCCCGGCCCTCCAGCCGCTCGACGACCCACTTGAGCACCCGCGAGTTCTCACCGAAGCCCGGCCAGAGGAAGCTGCCCTCGGCGTCCTTGCGGAACCAGTTGACGTAGTAGATCTTCGGCAGCTTGGACTCGTCGCCGTCGGTGCCCTTGCCCATCTCGATCCAGTGCCGGAAGTAGTCGCCGGCGTTGTAGCCGATGAACGGCAGCATGGCCATCGGGTCGCGGCGTACCACGCCCACCGCGCCGGACGCGGCGGCGGTGGTCTCCGAGGACAGCGTCGCGCCCAGGTAGACGCCGTGCACCCAGTCCCGGGCCTCGGTGATCAGCGGGATGGTGTCCCGGCGGCGACCGCCGAACAGGATCGCGTCGATCGGCACGCCGTTCGGGTCGTAGTAGTCGTCGGACAGGATCGGGCACTGGGTGATCGGGGTGCAGAACCGGCTGTTCGCGTGCGAGGAGAGGCTGTCGCTCTGCGGCGTCCAGTCGTTGCCCTTCCAGTCGACCAGGTGCGCCGGCGGCTCGCCCATCCCCTCCCACCAGATGTCACCGTCGTCGGTGAGGGCGACGTTCGTGAAGACGGAGTTGCCGCGGTCCAGCGTCCGCATCGCGTTGGCGTTGGTCTTCCAGTCGGTGCCAGGGGCGACGCCGAAGAGGCCGTACTCGGGGTTGACCGCGTAGAGCCGGCCGTCCTGGCCGAAGCGCATCCAGGCGATGTCGTCGCCGATGGTCTCGACCTTCCAGCCCGGGATGGTCGGCTCCAGCATGGCCAGGTTGGTCTTGCCACACGCGGACGGGAACGCCCCGGCGACGTGGTAGACCCGTCCCTCCGGTGAGGTGATCTTCAGGATCAGCATGTGCTCGGCGAGCCAGCCCTCGTCGCGCCCCATGACGCTGGCGATCCGCAGCGAGTAGCACTTCTTGCCGAGCAGCGAGTTGCCGCCGTAGCCGGAGCCGAAGGACCAGATCTCCCGGGTCTCCGGGAAGTGGGAGATGTACTTCGTCTCGTTGCACGGCCAGGTGACGTCCTGCTGACCGGGGGCGAGCGGGGCGCCGATGGAGTGCAGCGCGTGGACGAAGTCCGCGTCGTCGCCCATCGCCTCCAGGACCTTCGCGCCCATCCGGGTCATGATGCGCATCGAGGCCACCACGTACGGGCTGTCGGTGATCTCGACACCGAACATGGGGCTCTCGGCCTCGACCGGGCCCATGCAGAACGGGATGACGTACATGGTGCGTCCGCGCATGCAGCCGCGGTACAGCTCCGTCATCGTCCGCTTCATCTCGGCCGGCGCCATCCAGTTGTTGGTGGGGCCGGCGTCCGCCTCGTCCACGGAGCAGATGAAGGTGCGCTCCTCGACCCGGGCGACGTCCGACGGGTCGGTGCGGGCGTAGAACGAGTTGGGCTTCTTCTCCGGGTTGAGCCGGATCAGGGTGCCGTTGTCGACGAGCTCGTCGGTGAGGCGGCGCCACTCCTCGTCGGACCCGTCCACCCACACGACCCGGTCCGGGGTGGTCAGTTCCGCTACTTCTCGGACCCAGGTGAGCAGTTCGGGGTGGGACGTCGGGGCCTGATCGATACCCCGAACGGTAGCCGGAGCAACCATGACACATCTCCTTGTGGTCGACGCTGACCGATCTATGGGATGCACGAGTTGGGACGGCGCGAGGCGTCGCCTTCGTGGAAACCTGGGATTGGCCTCAGCGTAAACCGGGCGACGTCGCGAGTCAGTGGGACTGGTTGTGAAGAACTGCACAAGGTACGGCCACGCTGCGGCATCGCGATCTAATACCCACTTTCGCGCGCAGTTTCACGCAAATCCTTTGGTGAACCTCGGCCGAGGTCACCGCCGCCCGGACGACTTCGGGGCGACCGCGCCGGGGTGGTGCGGGTGGGACTGCGCGGTGACGTGGGTGGACCGACGCCGGAACCGCGCGACGGGCGTACCGCATCCATTCGGCAACCCCATCCACAATTGGCGCACCGCGGGTTACGGTGTGCTCACCGACGCGCGTCCACCTCCCGGCGGCGCCGGCTCGCCCCGCGTTCCCGCAGCGCGCCCGGCGGCCGGTCGCCCGTTGGTGCCCGCCTCCGGCGGATGGAACCGGTACGCTCGGCGGGTGGCCGCGACGATGACCGGGGACCAGTCGGGCCCCCCGCCGACCCGCCCGGGTCCGGTACGCGCCCTGATCGACCGCTTCGGTCACCTGGTCCGCGAGCTCAGCAAGTTCGCGACCGTGGGCAGCGTGGCCTTCCTCGTCGACTTCGCCCTCTTCAACTATCTGATCAACGCCCGGGGCGTGGAGCAGGTGACCGCGAAGACGATCTCCACCGTGATCGCCGCGACCGTCGCCTTCGTCGGCAACCGGTTCTGGACGTGGCGGCACCGCCAGCGCTCCAACCCGGCCCGCGAGTACGCGCTGTTCTTCTTCTTCAACGCGGTCGGCCTGGGCATCGCGGTGGCCTGCCTGGCGATCAGCCGGTACGGCCTCGGCGCCCTCTGGCCCGGCGTGTTCCAGACCGCCCTCGCCGACAACCTCGCCAGCTTCGTCGTCGGCACCGGGCTCGGCACCCTGTTCCGGTTCTGGTCGTACCGAAGGTTCGTCTTTGTGGAAGCGGGAACCCAGACCGTCGAAGCGGGAACCCAGACCGTCACGGGAGCGGCCCTCGACCGGGAACCCCGGGCGTGACCTGCCGCCCCTCTCGTCCGGCCGGGCCGAGCCGGCCCCGCCTCTCGCCTAAGGTGTTGCCCATGCGTCTTGTCCGTCTGCTGCCTGAGCGCTGGCAGAAGTTCATCCAAGAGGCGCTCAAATTCGGCATTGTCGGCGGCATCAACACCGTCATCAATTACGCGGTGTTCAACGCGCTGGCACTAACCGTTTTCCGGGACGGTCAGCTCAAGGCGACTGTCATCGCCACCGTGGTGGCGACGATCACGTCATATCTGATGAATCGGCACTGGACGTACCGGGATCGCCCAAAAGCGGCACTACGTCGAGAATACGCCCTTTTCTTCCTGTTCAACGCGACCGGACTACTCATCGAGCTCGGCGTCCTGGCGGCGGCCAAGTACGGCCTCGGCATGACCAGCCTGCTCGCCCTGAACGTGGCGAAGACCGGCGGCGTGCTGCTGGCCACCCTCTTCCGCTTCTGGTCGTACCGGACGTTCGTGTTCCAGCCCGCGCCGGTCGAGCCACAGGCGGACACCTGGCACACCATTCCCCGGGACGAGTGGGACACGATGGCCGAGATGGACCCGGTCGCCGAGCTGGCCGAGTCGGTCAGCGAGCTGGAGGAGGCCGAGCCCCGGCCCGGCACCCGCCGGCCGGCGGGCCGCCGCGACGGCGCCGCCCCGACGCAGGGGCGCCCCGCGCCGGCCGACGCCGCGCTCGGGGCCACGCTCGACGGTGAGCTGGGGGCGGAACTCGCCAACGAGTTGCACGCCGGCACCCGCCGGCGCCGGAGGTGAGCCGCGACATGACCGACATCGCCGTACCGGGGACCGACCCGGACCGCCCCAACCCCGCATCGCCGCAGCCCGGCCCCGATCGTCCCGGCTTCGTCGGGCCGGGGACGAGCCCTGCCGGCACCGGGCCAACCACCCGGGATCAGGCCGGGCCAGCCTCCCCGGGGCAGGCCGGCGACGCCGGACCGGCCGTCCCGCAGCAGACCGGCACCGCCGGCACCGAACCGGCCGTCCCGGAGCAGGCCCGACCGGCCGTCCCGGAGCAGGCCGCCCCTCCCGGTGTGCCGCCGACGCACCACGAGAGCTCGGCCGCCACGCCGGGCGGCAGCCCCGTCGCGCCGTCCCCGGCGGGTCTTCCGGTGCGCTCGGGCACGGGCACACCGGCCGAACTGTTCTTCGAGGACCTGACTCCCGGGCGTACCTTCGATCTGGGCGTGGTGTTGGTGGACGGCGACGAGATGGTCGCCTTCGCCCGCCGGTTCGACCCGCAGTGGTACCACGTCGATCCCGAGCAGGCCGCCGCGAGCCACCACGGCGGGCTGATCGCCAGCGGCTTCTACACGGTCAGCCTCTTCATGCGGGCGTACGTCGACCACGTGCTGGCCCGGGCCGCGGCCGACGCCTCCCCCGGCCTGGAGGAACTGCGCTGGCTGGCCCCGGTACGGGCCGGCGACCGCCTGACGGTGCGCCTGGACGTGGTGGGCAGTCGCCCGTCCGCCGCCCGGCCGGGGCTCGGCACGGTCAGCCTCACCGGCACGATGTTCCGCCTCGGGCCGGACGACCAGCCGGACCGCGAGGTGCTCCGCACCCGCTTCCGCGGCTGGTTCACCCTCCGCCCCGCCTAACCCCACCCCACGCCTCGGCGCGGGGCTCAGGCGGTGGGGTCTCGAAGGGGTTTGCCCTCGCGCATGTCGGCGAGGATCTCGCGCATCTCGCCGTCGCCGAGGGAGTGCCGGTCGTGGTGCGCCTCGACCAGCTCGTACAGCTTGGTCTGCACCCGGTCCACCCCTGGGACGTCGGTCAGCATCGCCTGGCCCCGTTCGCCGGCCGACTCGATGGTGAGCGTGCCGCAGCCGAGCAGCCGCTCGACGAAGCGCTGGCTCATCGCGTGGTCGTTGATCCGGGTGAGCGGGATGTCCCGCCGGTCCCGGGAGAGCACCCCCTGCTGGAGCAGCACCCGCTCGTCGGTGAACAGGTAGTGCGTGCTGCGCCAGACCAGGAACGGCCAGAGCCCGAACCAGAGCACGAGCAGCAGGGCGAGCCCCGCGACCACGTACAGGGCGATGGTCGAGGCCTCGCCGTCCGGGAGCAGGATCCAGGCCGCCACCACTGCGGCGACGGCGAGCACCAGCACCAGCGCCGGCCGCACCACCGCCTTCCAGTGCGGATGCAGGTGCAGCACGACGTGCTCGTCCTCGGTGAGCACGTCTTCGGGGAACGCCACGGGAACCTCCTCGCAGAACGGACGCGCTGACCGTAACCGGTCGACGGCCGCAGTTGGATCAGCCGGTGCGGTGGTTCCCACCGTGGCGGCTAACGCAGGTGCAGGACATCGCCGGCCGCGAGGGCGCGCGGGCCGGCGGGGGTGTCGACGACGAGCCGGCCGTCGGGGTCGACGCCGGTGGCGGTGCCGGTGACCTCGTCGCCGCCGGGCAGCAGCACCCGCACCGGTCGACCGACGGTGCCGCAGGCAGCCAGGTAGGCGTCGCGCAGGCCGCTGGCCAGCGCGTCCCCGCCGGCGGAGCGCCACCGGTCGTACCAGTCGGCGAGGGAACGCAGCAGGGCGCGCAGCAGCGGGTCCCGGTCGGTGGCGACGGCCCCGGCCAGTCGCAGCGAGGTGGCGGGCAGGCCGGTCGGGTTCTCCGGCAGCTCGCCGGCCCCCAGGGTGACGTTGAGGCCGATGCCGAGCACGACCGCCGTCGGCCGCTCCGGGGCCGGGCCGGGCACCGCCTCGGCCAGGATGCCGGCGCATTTCGCGTCGCCGACGAGCAGGTCGTTCGGCCATTTCAGGGCGGCGTCCAGCTCGGCCAGCCGGGCCACCGTCTCGACCAGCGCGACGCCGGCGAGCAGCGGCAGCCAGCCGTACCCCGAGGCGGGGGCCGGCGGCCAGCCGCGCTCCGCGACGGCCTCGCCGGGCCGCAGCAGGACGCTGGTCGCGATGCCCGCACGGGGCGGCGACTGCCAGGACCGGCCGCGCCGACCCCGCCCGGCGGTCTGCCGCTCGGCGACCACGACCAGCCCCTCCGGCTCCCCCGCCTGGGCCGCCTCGGCGACGTCGGCGTTGGTGGAGCCGGTCTCGTCGCGCAGGTCGAGGTGCCGCCAGGGCCCGTGCGGGGCGACCAACGCGCGGCGCAGCCGGGCCGCCGACAGCGGCGGGCGGTCCAGGTCGGTGTACGGGGAGCCGGACATCCCGCCAGCCTACGGCCCGCCCCGGCGGCCGGCCGGGGCCCGTCGGCGGAGCCCGTGCTGAGGCGCACTGCACACCGCGCCGACCTGAACCATCGTTATATTCCCTGGGTGACTACCGAGACCGGGATCAACATCCACAGCACCGCCGGCAAGCTGGCGGACCTGGAGCGACGGGTCGACGAGGCGGTGCACGCCGGGTCGGCGCGGGCGGTCGAGAAGCAGCACGCGCGGGGCAAGAAGACCGCCCGGGAACGGATTGAGCTGCTGCTCGACGAGGGCTCCTTCGTCGAGCTGGACGAGTTCGCCCGGCACCGGTCCACCAACTTCGGCCTGGAGCGGACCCGCCCGTACGGCGACGGGGTGATCACCGGATACGGCACGGTCGACGGCCGGCAGGTCTGCGTCTTCTCCCAGGACTTCACGGTCTTCGGCGGTTCCCTCGGCGAGGTCTTCGGCGAAAAGATCGTCAAGGTGATGGACCTGGCCATGAAGATCGGCTGCCCGGTGGTCGGTATCAACGACTCCGGCGGGGCCCGGATCCAGGAGGGTGTCGCCTCGCTCGGCCTCTACGGCGAGATCTTCTTCCGCAACGTGCGGGCCAGCGGCGTCATCCCGCAGGTCTCCCTGATCATGGGGCCGTGCGCGGGCGGCGCGGTGTACTCCCCGGCGGTCACCGACTTCACCGTGATGGTCGACCAGACCTCGCACATGTTCATCACCGGCCCGGACGTGATCAAGACGGTCACCGGCGAGGACGTGGCGATGGAGGAGCTGGGCGGCGCGCGGACGCACAACTCGCGCAGCGGCAACGCGCACTACCTCGGCGCGGACGAGGAGGACGCGGTCGAGTACGTCAAGGCGCTGCTGTCGTACCTGCCGTCGAACAACCTGGACGAGCCGCCGGTGTTCGAGGCCCCGGCCGACCTGACGGTCACGGACTCCGACCGTGAGCTGGACACCCTGATCCCCGACTCGGCCAACCAGCCGTACGACATGCACCGGGTTATCGAGCACGTCCTCGACGACGGCGAGTTCCTGGAGGTCCAGCCGCTCTACGCGCAGAACCTCGTCGTCGGCTTCGGCCGGGTCGAGGGCCGCCCGGTCGGCGTGGTGGCCAACCAGCCGATGCACTTCGCCGGCACCCTCGACATCGCCGCGTCGGAGAAGGCCGCCCGGTTCGTGCGCACCTGCGACGCGTTCAACGTCCCGGTGCTGACCTTCGTGGACGTCCCCGGGTTCCTGCCCGGCACCGGTCAGGAGTGGGACGGCATCATCCGCCGGGGCGCCAAGCTGATCTACGCGTACGCCGAGGCCACCGTCCCGAAGGTCACCGTGATCACCCGCAAGGCGTACGGCGGGGCGTACGACGTGATGGGCTCCAAGCACCTCGGCGCGGACCTGAACTTCGCCTGGCCGACCGCGCAGATCGCGGTGATGGGCGCGCAGGGCGCGGTGAACATCCTGTACCGCTCGGAGCTGGCGAAGGCCGACGACCCCGCCGCCGTGCGGGCCGAGAAGATCGCCGACTACGAGGACACGCTGGCCAACCCGTACATCGCCGCCGAGCGTGGGTACATCGACTCGGTGATCTCGCCGCACGAGACGCGCACCCAGATCGTCCGCGCGCTTCGAGTGCTGCGCACCAAGCGCGAGACGCTCCCGCCGAAGAAGCACGGCAACATCCCGCTGTAGCCGGGTGACGGGGCTCCTGCCGGGCGTACCCCCGGCAGGAGCCCCGGCCGACGCCGGCCTCAGCAGGACGGGTTGGCGGCGACGCACAGCCGCCGGGCGGCGCTACGACCCAGTTCGAGCAGCTTCGCGTCGCTCGTGGAGCCGACGATGTTCGGCCCGTCGACGCCCAGCTCGGACGCCGGCACGATGACGGTGACCAGGTCCCCGACCCGGACGACCATCCGGCTCTCCGAGGGGAACCGCACGTCCAGGGGCTTTCCCGTCGCCACGTCCACGGGCTGCGACAGGGCGTGCCGCAGCAGGACCGCCTCGTCGCCGGCGAAGTCGCGCTCGACCGCCCGCCAGGTGTGCGCCACGGAGGCCGTGACGATGCCCCGGCCCCACGGCCTGGGTCCCACCTCGGTCCAGCCGGCGCAGGCGGTCACGATGCGGTCCAGCCCGGTGAAGAACCGGGCGGACGCCCCGGGGGCGAGTCGGTAGACGTCCTGGGTGAGCACGAGGCCACCCGACGACCAGGTCTGACCGTGCGTGTCCTTCTGCAGCAGGCTCTGCGAGCGGGAGTAGCGGGACACGGTCCGCTGCCCCGACAGTCCCCTGCCGTCGGCGCAGATCTCCAGCAGCGGGTCCACCTGGACCTGTTCCCCCAGCCCCGTGTCCCCCAGGCGCACGTTGCTCCGCACGCCGACGTCGGCCGGCTCCAACAGCGCCTCCTGCGGGATCTCGGCCTGCCCGGACGGCTCCGGCTCCGGCTGGGACAGCCGCCGCTCGGCCCAGGACGCCAACGGCACGACCGCGCCGTCCCGGTCGCCGACCGCCACGGCGGAGCCCGAGACGACGGCCAGCACGGCGATCGCCGCCGCCACCGCCGTACGCCGGCTGCGGCGGCGGGCCCGGGCCCGGATCTCCGCCGGCTCGGGCCAGCGGACTTCCCGCAGTTCCCGGTGTACCCGTTCGGCGAACGTCAGGTCGTCACGCATCGGTGGCCTCCTCCAGGTCAGAGACGGCGAGCAGCCCGGCGAGCGCGGCCCGCCCCCGGGAGAGTCGGGCCTTCACCGTGCCGACCGGGGCCGCGGTCTCCCGCGCCACCTCGGCGACCGGCATGCCGAGCAGGTAGTACAGGGCGAGGGCGGTGCGCTGCTCCTCGGGGAGCCGGCGCAGCGCGGCCACCACCGCGACGGTGTCGGTGCTCGGCGCGGGCGTGGCGTCGTCGGCACCGTGCCGCAGGTACGCCCGGGCCCGGCTGCGCAGGCTCCGCCAGCGGCTGACCGCGATCCGGGAGGCGACGACCCGGACCCACGCCTCCGGGTCGTCGTAGCCGCGCACCGTGGACCAGCGCTGCCATGCCCGGATGTACGCCTCCTGCACCGCGTCCTGCGCCTCGGCGAGATTGCCCGTGAGCGCGAAGACGAAGCCGAGCAGCCGCTGCCGGCTACCCCGGTAGAACTCGTCGAACCCGTCGACGTCCGGCACCTGCCACCTCCCCCGTGTCGGTCGCAGTGGACACGCACGGGCCGGGTGGCGCGGTTGCCGGATCAGCCGACCGGGTTTGCCGGCCGTCCCGCCGGCCGGGCCTTTCGGTGGGCGGGCGGTTGGGCGGTCGGCCGGTCAGCGGGTCAGACGGTCAGGCCGGCGTCGGTGAGGATCGGGCCGGCCAGCAGCGCCGCGCCGACGACCAGGGCCAGCAGGTTGACCAGCGCGAACACCGCCACCCAGAACAGCGGCGGGAACGGGGTGAGCCGGGCGAGCTGGTCGGCGTCGGACTCCGGCATCCGGCCCCGGGAGCGCAGCCGCTGGAGTTCGACCACCGGCCGTACGCCGCCGAGGAGCAGGAACCAGACGCAGGTCCAGGCAAAGGCGGCCTGGACCTGCGGGGAGGCGTACCAGGACACGGCGAGCACCACCCCGCCGGTGACCAGCAGCGACAGCGCCCCGAAGACGTTGCGGACCATGACCAGCATGGCCAGCAGCAGCGCCACGGCCACCCAGAGCAGCAGGGTGATCCGGTTGCCGCCCAGCAGCCAGGCGCCGGCGAGGCCGATCAGCGACGGGGCGACGTACCCGGCGAGCAGGGTGAGGATCATGCCGGGCCCGGTCGGCCGGCCCGCCGAGAGGGTCAGGCCGGAGGTGTCCGAGTGCAGCCGGACGCCGTGCAGCCGGCGGCCGGTGAGCAGGGCCGCAAGGGCGTGCCCGCCCTCGTGGGCGATGGTGACGGCGTTGCGGGCGATCCGCCAGGGCAGCCGGGTGGACACCACCGTCAGCGCCACCGCGGCGGTGACGAGGACGAGCAGCGGCGGCGGGTCGGGCTGCGCGGTGAACAGCCGGTCCCAGAGCGTGCCCAGCCCGTCGATCGACACCATGGGGCGCGAGCCTACCGGCCCCGACCCGACCCGGCCACGCCGCGCCGGCTTCTCAGCCGTGGCTGGTGAAACCCAGTGCACCGGCAGTCGGACCGGCCTACCGCCGCTTCGTCGCCCGGGCGACCGGCGTCACGCCCTCCGCCGCGACCCGACCGGTGCCGCGACCGGGGCGTGAATCCCGTCCTGCCGGGCCGGCGCACCCCGCCGGGTCATTCGCCAGGCGGCCACCCCGGCGACGGTTACGGTCACGACGCTGAGCAGCGCGAACAGCACCGGAAGACCTGCGCTCACCAGCAGCAGCACCACGTCGCCGAGGGCGACGAGCATCCACAGTGCCAGCCGGGGCCGAGTGTCCCTGATTCGGTGTCCCATGTCGTACCTCCTTCCGTCGTGGAGGTCATGTACCCCGTGCGACGGAAGGTCATGCAAGTCAATCTCGCGCGGACGGGAATCCCGCCGCGACGCGGCGGTGTTCCGCCGCCCACAACCGCCGGTCAGTCCTTACGATCGGGCTCGAAGTTCTTCGCGATCAGATCGAACTCGTCGAGGTTGGCCGCCCACTCGGAGGCGGCGACCTCCCAGCGGATGGCGTACCCGCGGTTCTTGGCCGTCACGAAGCCGCGGTTGCGGACGTGGATGCGGGTGTTGTCCCGGGTCTCCAGCCACTCCCAGTCCGCGCAGGTCTTCCAGAAGCCCGGGACGGTGCGGATGCCGAGGTTCTGGTAGTTGTTGACTCTCGTCCTCCGGCCGCCCTCGATGGCCCGCCACGCCGCGGCGGCGTCGCTCTGGGGCCTGTCGGTCCGGTCGATGGTCACCTCACGGACCCCGTTCGGCTCCCGGAACTGCACCCACGTGCTGCCCGAGCTGCGCCGCCAGCCCTTCGGCAGCGGCATGCTGAAGCCGGTCGGATCCTTGTGCAGGGTCCACCCGTCGGGCAGCACCAGCCCGGTCGGGCTCGGCGTCGGCGGGGCGGCGCTCGTCGGCGACGGCGCGGGCGCCGAGGTCACCGGCGCCGACGGGGCGACGGAGGCGGCGCTCGTGGCACCGGCCTGCGGGCCGCCGCCCTTCTCCGGGTCGTCGTCGTTGCCGAGCAGCGGGACCACCACCACCACCAGCAGCCCGATCAGCAGCACCGCGACCAACGCGCCGATCAGCAGGTTGCGCCGTCGGTGATCGGGCTTGACGCCCGCGACGACGGCGGCCCGGCCCGACGAGACCGGCGGAGGGCTCACCGGGGCCGACAGCACGGACGTGGCCCGCTCACGGGGCGGGACGGGCAGCGAGACCGGCGCGTCGGCGGCCGGCTCGACGCGCGTGTCATCGACGGCACCGCTCCGCGCGGTCTCCGGCTCGGACAGCTTCGCGGTCGGCTCGGACAGCTTGGCCGTCGGGTCAGCGGTCGCCCCTCCCGCGCCGGCAGCCGTCGCCGGCTGGTCGAAGACCGGACCCGGTTCGGTGACCTTCGCGGTCGGATCCGCGTCGGTGGGCTGCGTCGTCCGGTCGACCTTCGCGGTCGGATCGGCGTCCGCGCCGGCGGGGACCTTCGCGGTCGGGTCGCCGCCGCTCGCGCCGGCCGCCCCCGCACCGGCCGCCGCGGCAGCGGCGAACCCCGGGGTACGCGGCGTGGGCGGGGTGACCGTCCGCTCCGTGTCCTGCTCGGCCGGGCGCGGGGCCGGCACCACGGTCCGGCGCGGCTCGCGCGGGCCGTTCGGCCCCGGGCGGCGTACGCCGTCGAGCAGCGAGATGCCCTTCGCCCGGCGGCCGGCGGCCCGACGCAGCAGCCGCTCCGCAGCCACCGCGTCCATCCGCTCGGCCGGGTCCTTACGCAGCAGGCCGGTCAGCACCGCCTTGAGCGGGCCGGCGTTCTTCGGCGGCGGCATCGGCTCCGTGGCGAGCGCGGCCAGGGTCCCGATCGCCGACGGCCGGGCGTACGGCGACTTGCCCTCGACCGCCGCGTAGAGCGTCGCGCCCAGCGACCACAGGTCGGCCTCCGGCCCGGCGGTGCCGTCCCTCGCCCGCTCCGGGGCGATGTACGCCGGGGAGCCGAGCACCATGCCGGTCCGCGTCACGTTCGGGTCGCCGGGGATGGTGGCCAGCCCGAAATCGGTCAGCACCACCCGGCCGTCGTCGCCGATCAGCACGTTGCCGGGCTTGACGTCGCGGTGCATGACGCCGGCCTTGTGCGCCGCGTTCAGCGCGCCGAGCACACCGAGGCCGACATCGATCGCCTTGGCCAGCGGCACCGGCCCGTCCTCGGCGAGAATGTCCTGAAGGGACTTCGACGGGACGTACTCCATGACGATCCACGGATCGCCGTCGGTACGCAGCACGTCGAAGATGCGGACCACGTTGACGTGGTTGAGCCGCGCGATCGCGCGGGCCTCCCGCAGCGAGCGTTCGCGCATCTCGCGGCGCTCGTCGGCGGTGAGGCTGGGCGGCGGGACCAATTCCTTGATCGCCACGTCCCGGTGCAGCACCTCGTCGCGCGCCTTCCACACCCGACCCATGCCACCCTGGCCGAGCGGCGAGATGAGCCGGTACCGGTCGGCGACGAGTTGGGGAAGCGGGTTCGACATCGCAGGAGACGGTACCCGGCGGCGGCTCGCCTTACACCGCCGGCACGCCACAGTGCGGCGAAGGTCAAGTTCGCGACGCGTACGCTGAGCCCATGTCTGCCGAAGAGCCGCTGTTGCGGGTCACCCGGGGCGTGCCGACGGCCGAGGAACTGGCCGCCCTGGTCGGCGCGGTTGTCTCCCGGACCCGCCCCGTCGCCGCAGCCGGACCGGCCGCCGCCTCGGTCTGGACCCGCAGCAGCCGACCGGCCGCAGCGACGCCCGCCGCCGGCCCCGGCGCGTGGCGCGCCTCCGGCCTGCCCCACTGACGCGAGGCGCGTACGGGACTGCCGGACGTCACTGACACCCGTTAACCTCACTCAGGGACACGGTGCCGTGACAGGTTAGGGAGGGCCGATGATCCCCGAGGAGGACCGCCCCGCGCCCTGGATGAGCGACTACGGGGGCATTGAGGCCGACATCCGCCAGCTACGCGACTTCGCCGACAGGCTCCAGGCCGAGGTGGAGCGGAACTACACGCCCCACCTGTCGTACATCGCGGACGACATGAAGGCGAAGATCCCCAACCCCGCCGACGCCTTCGTGGAACTGGTGCAGTTCCTCCAGGCCCACAACGAGACCCAGCAGGCCACGGCCACAATGATCTGGTCCGTCGGCGGCGCCACCGGCCGCCTGGCCACCGCAGCCGGCAGGATCGCCATGAAGTACGCCGACGCCGATGCCTTCTCCGCCGCCCGCGTCTCCGACGTCGAGCGCGCCCTGGCCGACCCCGGCGTCAGCGTCCCGACCCGCTCCACACCGACCCTGCCCGACCCGACAGGCCCCGACAGCGGGTCGGGGCGCGTGATGCTGCCGTGATCGAGCGAGGCAGCGGCCGGACGTCCGGCCTCACCCAGTGGCTGCTGATGGACCTGCTCAGCATGTGGGCCTGCATCCAGGACCATGACACCGCCGGGCACTGGAAGCAGGTCGCCGGCTGGCGTAAGGTCTGCGACCTCGCGCAGGCCCACCTGGGCCGACTGAAGGAGTACCGGCGCGGCCTGGCCGAGGCGTGGCCACCGGCGACCAACGCCGCCGCCCGGGCCTACCTGGGTGAACTCGACGGCCTCATCGACAAGGTGCGGCGCACCCACGACACGGCCGCCGCGAACTACGACGCCCTCGCCGCGGCCACCCGCGCGATCAGCAGCGCCCGCGTCGAACTGAAGCCCCTCCACGACGAGTACGTGACCAAGCTCCAGCAGAAGCGGACGTACGAGGCGACATTGGCGGACCCGAAGGCGGCGATGGGCAGCCGGGTGCCGGACAAGCCGGTGACCGACGTCGACCTGGAACGACTCAACGCCCAGGCTCGGACCCTGATGTACGGCCTCAGCGGCGAACTCCAACAGGCCCAGGTAATGCTCCAAAGACCACCGGTGATCCGACCTCGAATCGACGATGGAGATTCTTCGGTCTTAAGTACGAGCACGCCTTCAGCTCCCGTCATTCCGCCAATTGTGCCAGTACCCATATCGGCATCCAACAGCGGCTCTTTGGTGAAACGTTCTACTGTTTCAACGCCCCCTGCATCCGCGCCAACAGCACCGAGCACAGGACCCGTCCTCGGCGGAACCGGAGCCGACCGATCACCACCTTCAGCCAAGCCAAGCATCTCAGGGACTATCACAGCCCCTTCGGCGAGCGCCTTGGGCGCTGCCTTGCCCCCGATTCTTCCTGCTAATGTCAAGACGGAACGCCCCAGCACGCCGCTGTCCCGCAGTCCATTTGGGCCCACCACCCGGCCCACTGCCGGCGGCGACGGCACTCCACACACAACTCCGGCTCGCCCTACGCAACCATCGGGACTAATAGGCGGAATTCCATCTTCGGGGCTCGGTCAACCTGGCGGCACCACGCCATCTCGTCGAGTCAACCCGATAGGTGGCGTCATAGGCGGTGGCGGCGCCGGGACAGCGCCTGGCGGCGCCGCCGGCTCTCGCCCCAGACAGGGCCGGGCAGGCCAATTTGGCAGCCTTCACGGGGTATCACCACTCGATCCGAATTCGAGTATCGGCGGAAGAGCAGGACGACCTTCACATCCCGAAGAGGTCGAAACCGAAGGTCACCGCTGGGATCCAAGTCATCCATGGGAAACCAAAAAAGGAGTGGCTCCAATCGTTCGCCCACCAGACAAAGATGGGCCAATAGATCCAGGGCCGGCCATCGGATTTGGCCGGTGAGAAGACTAATCATCTGGCCAGCCATCGCAGTGCTATTTCTACCGGCTACCGCTTTAATGGTGGTCGATGAAACGCCAAGCGAAGCCAGTTCCAACGCCCCTAAATCGATACGCGCCGAACAATGGCACCTCCGCTTTCTCAAAGCTATCGAGGCCCATCGGATCAGCCAGGGCGACGGAGTGGTCGTGGCTGTACCCGACACCGGGGTGGATCCGCATCCCGACCTCCGAAGGAATCTGCGCCCGGGGGCCGACATCATTCCCGGAGGCAACGGCAAGGGCCAGCAGGACCGGAATAGCCATGGCACGGGGATGGCAGGACTCATTGCCGCCCATGGTCAACCACACCGAACGGGCGCTCTCGGAGTCTCCCCTCACGCGAAGATCTTGCCAATCCTCACTTCGACCCCCAAAGGCGATGAAGATCCCGACAAATTAGCCCAAGGGATTGAATTTGCAATCTCCCAAGATGTCGACATAATCAGCATTTCCAGCAGCGGCGCTACAAGCCCTCGCCTCAATCAAGCAGTCGGGACAGCACTAGCGTCGGACATTGTGGTGGTAGCTGGCGCAGGAAACGAACCTTTAGAGCAGTCCGTGGGCTACCCCGCTCGAGAACCTGCCGTACTGGCAGTCGGTGGCATAGATCGCAGTGGACGCCACGCCGATGTCTCCGTCAGCGGCCCTGAAGTAGACCTAGTCGCACCAGCTGTTGACATCTACAGCACCAGTATCAACGGTAAGTACCGCAAGGGCACTGGCACTTCGGACGCCACTGCGATTGTGGCAGGAGCCGCCGCGTTGGTTCGGTCCAAGCACCCCGACCTCCCCGCTGCGGAAGTCGTCCACCGGCTCACCGCCACCGCCGTCGACAAGGGTCCGCCGGGCCGGGACGACGAGTACGGCTACGGCGTCATCGACCTGGTCGCGGCGCTGACGGCAGACGTACCCCCGGTGGGTTTCGGGTCGGCGACGGCGGATGCCCCGGCCGGGTCCTGGCCGGTCACGACGGCGGTCGCGGAGCCGGCTGGCAACGACGGGGGCGACGGCGGGGCGACCGCCCGAGGACTGGCCACGTTGGGCGTGATCGTGGCCGCCGGGGGTGCCTGGGCGCTGGTCGCCCGACGGCGGCGCCGTGGCGAGGACCCGCCGCCAAGAATCAGCCGGTGAGCGGCCGACATCGGACCGACCGGCCGGCGCTTCTGGCCAACTCCACGTCGTGAAGTGGCGGCATTCGGGGCACTGGGACACCCGGTGTCACTGGACGGAGTCGATCAGAGGCGGGCCCGGGGGCGAAAGAACCAATGGTCAGGTGCCGCGACGTGTCGGGGCGGGGGTAGCCGGTAGCGTCGGCTTCGTGCCGAACTCGATGTCGCTCCGTCTCGTGCTCGCCTCGGCGAGCCCCGCCCGCCGCAAGCTGCTCCACGCCGCCGGGATCGAACCCGACGTGCTGGTGAGCGGGGTCGACGAGTCCCAGGTGGTCAGCGAGAGCGCCGAGGAACTGTGCCTGGAGCTGGCCCGACTCAAGGCGCAGGCGGTCGTCGGCCGGATGCGGCCGTCCCCGGACGAGCGGACTCTGGTCCTGGGCTGCGACTCGTTGCTCGCCTTCGACGGCGAGATCCTCGGGAAGCCGGCCGACGCGGCGGACGCCGTCGGGCGCTGGGAGCGGATGCGGGGGCGCAGCGGGGTGCTGCACACCGGGCACTGCCTGATCGACGTGGTCCACGAGACGCGCGCAGAGGCGGTCGCCTCGACGACCGTCCGGTTCGCCGAGGTCAGCGACGACGAGATCGCCGCTTACGTCGCTACGGGCGAGCCGCTCGCCGTGGCCGGGGCGTTCACCATCGACGGCCTGGGCGGGGCCTTCCTCGACGGGATCGACGGCGATCCGGGGACGGTGGTCGGGCTCTCCCTGCCGCTGCTGCGCAGGCTCCTCGCCGAACTGGACCTGCAGATCACCGACCTGTGGACGAAGATCGCGCCCGGCGGCCAGTCGGTCGAGCCGCTCGGCTAGCTTCCAGCCATGAGCAAATCGCTACCGCTGACCCCGGAACTGCACGCGTACGTCGTGGCCCACGGCTCGGCCCCGGACGAGGTGATGGGCGATCTGGTCGAGGAGACCCTCGCCGCGCTGCCGGCCCAGGCCGGAATGCGGGTGGCGCCGGAGCAGGCGGCGTTCCTGACCTTCCTCACCCGGCTGCTCGGGGCGCGGCGGGCGGTGGAGGTGGGCACCTTCACCGGACTGTCGTCCCTGGCGATCGCCCGCGGGCTGCCCGAGGACGGGCAGCTGACCTGCTTCGACATCTCCGAGGAGTACACGGGCATCGCCCGGCGGTACTGGGCGCGCGCCGGCGTGGCCGACCGGATCGAGCTGCGCATCGGGCCGGCCGGGGAGACGCTGCGCGAGTTGCCGAACGACCGGCACCTGGACTTCGCGTTCATCGACGCGGACAAGACCGGGTACCCGGTCTACTGGGCGGAGCTGGTGCCGCGGATGCGTCCGGGTGGCGTCGTCGCGGTCGACAACACGCTGCGCGGGGGTCGGGTGCTCGCCCCGCAGAACGCCGATGACCGGGCGATCGCCGCGTTCAATGACGAGATCATGGCCGATGTCCGGGTGGAGACGGTGCTGCTGCCGATCGCCGACGGGCTGACGCTCGCCCGGGTGCACTGACCGCCTCCGGGCCGTCCTTGATCAAACCGAGGTCCGGGATGTCGCGGGCTGTGCCCGGCGGGAGACACCGTTCTGCCGATCGTCATGTCGATCATGGTCGTGCGGGTGCAGCGCGCGGCCCAGCCGCAGGGTGAGCAGCGCGGCCGTCGCGATGAACCCGGGTAGCAGCAGGAAGGCCAGGTGCGGGCCGACGCCGTCGGCCACCCACCCGAGCGCCACCGGCGCGATCCCGAAGCCCACCCCCATCGAGTACGACGACCAGCCGGCCGCCTTGTCGGCGGCCGGCCCGGCGACGGCCAGGGCGATCGAGATGGCCAGCGGGTAGTGCAGCGCGTTGCCGAGGCCGAGCACGACGAGCCCGGTCACCGCCAGCCAGCCGACCGAAGCGACCCAGAAGACGGCGAACCCGGTCAGCGAGACGGCCAGCGCGACCAGCAGCAGCGGCACGGGCCGGTAGCGCAGCGCGGCCCGGCCGCCGGCCAGCCGGCCGAGGAACATCCCGCCGACGATCGCGGCGACCGCCGCCGAGGCCGCCCCGGCGCCCAACCCCGCATGCGAGCGGAGCACGTCGGCAGTCCAGAGCGACAGGCAGACCTCGATCGAGCCGGTCACCGCCATCAGGACCCAGGCGATCCAGTACGGCCGGGGCAGCCCTCCGCCTCCCGCGCGTTCCGCACCGGCGGGCGCCCCGGTCGGCGCGACCGCCGGTTCGCCGACGCGGGACGCGACGGCGGGGACCGCGTGCTCCGGCGACGCGGCGGGAACCGGCGGGGCCGGAGACGCGACGGAGGCCGGCGATACAGCGGCGACCGACAGGGCCTGCGGTGCCGCGGGTGGGCGTACCCGGAAGGTCAGGGCGGCGAGGGCGAGCAACGCGATCAGGCCGACCTCGACGGCCATCACCGGCCGCCAGCCGAGCCCCGCGTCGACGGTCGCCCCGATGAGCAGCGGCGCCAGGATGCCCATGCCGGCGCAGGCGGCGTTGGCCTCGGTGAGGGCGGCCGGCGCGGTGGGGCCGTGGTGGGCGGTGAGCACGACGTTGACCCCGCTGATCGCCATCATGCCGAAGGTGGCGATCACCACGACGGCGGCGAGGGTCGCGGGCAGGGGCCGGAGGGTGCCGAACCCGGCGACGCCGACGGCCACCCCGGCGAGGCCGACCCAGGCCGCCCGGCCCCGGCCGATCCGGCGGGCGACCGGTGCGAACAGCGCCCCGCCGAGGAGCGCGCCGACGGCGATGGCGGTGCTGTGCAGGCCGGCGACGGCGGCGCTGGTGCCCTGCTCGTCGCGCAGCAGCGGGACGACGGGGCCGAAGCCGTAGAGGAAGAAGCCCCACAACGCCAGTTGGGCGTAGGCCAGCCAGGTGGTTCGGTCATGGGTGAGGTGGGGCACGGCCCTTACGCTACGCGCGTCGGACCGGTGCCCCGACCGACCTGTTCGGTCGCCACCTCGCGGAGCGGCCCATCCTGCGCCGGCTTGCGCAGCGTATTGGACAGGTTTGACTATCGACGTTCGGGCAGTGCCGCATGCCACACTGAGCGATCGTTAGGGTGACGACGGCGGCCGATAAACTCCCGGTCAGTAACCTCCGGGGAGGAGCCACCAAGGTGCGCAAGGTACTCATCGCCAACCGCGGCGAGATCGCCGTCCGCGTCATCCGTGCCTGCCGCGACGCCGGCCTGGGCAGCGTCGCCGTCTACGCGGACTCCGACCGGGACGCACTGCACGCCACCCTGGCCGACGAGGCGTACGCCCTCGGCGGCGACACCGCCGCCGAGACGTACCTGCGGATCGACAAGTTGATCGAGATCGCCGCGCGGGCCGACGCGGACGCGGTGCACCCCGGGTACGGGTTCCTCTCCGAGAACGCCGACTTCGCCCATGCCGTCATCGACGCGGGCCTGACCTGGATCGGCCCGGCCCCGCAGGCGATCCGCGACCTCGGCGACAAGGTCACCGCCCGGCACATCGCCCAGCGGGCCGGCGCTCCCCTGGTCCCCGGCACCCCCGACCCGGTCGGCGGACCGGACGAGGTGATCGCCTTCGCCGTCGATTACGGCCTGCCGGTCGCCATCAAGGCCGCCTTCGGCGGCGGCGGGCGCGGCCTCAAGGTGGCCCGCACGATGGAGGAGATCCCACAGCTCTTCGAGTCGGCCACCCGGGAGGCGGTCGCCGCATTCGGGCGGGGTGAGTGCTTCGTCGAGCGGTACCTGGACAAGCCCCGGCACGTCGAGGCGCAGGTCCTCGCCGACCAGCACGGCAACGTGGTCGTCGTGGGCACCCGGGACTGCTCGCTCCAGCGCCGGCACCAGAAGCTGGTCGAGGAGGCCCCCGCGCCGTTCCTCACCGACGCCCAGCGCGCCCAGATCCACGAGAGCGCCAAGGCGATCTGCCGGGAGGCCGGGTACCAGGGCGCCGGCACCGTGGAGTACCTGGTCGGCGCGGACGGCACCATCTCGTTCCTGGAGGTCAACACCCGGCTCCAGGTCGAGCATCCGGTCACGGAGGAGACCGCCGGCATCGACCTGGTCCGCGAGCAGTTCCGGATCGCCGACGGCGAGAAGCTGCGGTTGGCCGGGGACCCGACCCCGCGCGGGCACTCCATCGAGTTCCGGATCAACGGCGAGGACCCGGGCCGCAGCTTCCTGCCCGCCCCCGGCACGGTCACCGCCCTGCGGCTGCCCACCGGCCCGGGCGTCCGGGTGGACACCGGCATCTCGGCCGGCGACGTGATCGGCGGCAACTTCGACTCGCTGCTGGCCAAGGTGATCGTCACCGGAGAGACCCGCACCGAGGCCCTGGAGCGGGCCCGGCGGGTGCTGGACGAGATGGTCGTCGAGGGGATGGCCACCGCCCTGCCGTTCCACCGGCTCGTGGTGCGCGACGAGGCGTTCACCGCCGAACCGTTCAGCGTGCACACCCGGTGGATCGAGACCGAGTTCGACAACACCGTCCCGCCGTTCACCGCCACCGCCGGCCCCGCCGAGGCGCCGGCCGGGCGCGAGACCGTCGTGGTCGAGGTCGGCGGCAAGCGGCTTGAGGTGAGCCTCCCCGCCGGCCTCGGCGCGGGTACGACCGCAGCCGCGCCCGCGGCGCGCAAGCCGGCCCGCCGGGGCGGCGGGGCCAAGGCCGGCGCGGCGGTCAGCGGGGACGCGCTCACCTCCCCGATGCAGGGCACCATCGTCAAGATCGCGGTCGCCGACGGTGACACCGTCGCCGAGGGTGACCTGGTCGTGGTGCTGGAGGCGATGAAGATGGAGCAGCCGCTGCACGCCCACAAGGCGGGGACGGTCGGTGGCCTCGCGGCCGAGGTCGGCGCCGTCATCACCGCCGGCGCGGCAATCTGCACCATCGCCTGACCCACGCCCCGGGCGGGGGCGGCCCCGGCGCGGCACAGGCCGAGCCCACCCCAGCGGGGCGCGGGCGCGACGACGTCAGCGCAGCTCGGCGCCCGCCACCGCCCGGACGGCGGCGGTCAGCGCGTCCAGGGTGGCGGAGGCCACCCGCCAGTGCTGCCAGTACAACGGGCGGTCCAGGTGACGCCCCGCGCCGAGGTCGACGCAGTGCCCGGCGGCGATGTCGGCGCGGGCGAACCGCTCCGGGACCATGCCCCAGCCCAGCCCGAGCCGCACCGCCTCGTTGAAGCCGTCGAAGGACGGGACGTAGTGGATCGGCGGGTCGATCCGACGGCGGGTCACGGTACGGGCGAACCTGTGCTGAAGCTGGTCCTTGCGGTCGAACGCCATCATCGGCGCCGACGCGAGGGCCGCCTCGGTGAGCCCGTCGGGGAAGTGGCGGGCGGCGAACCCGACCCGGGCCAGCGCGACGTACCGCATCGCGCCCAGCCGCTCCACCCGGCAACCCTGGACGGCCTCCCGCTGCGCGGTCACCGCCGCCATCGCCGTACCGTCGCGAATCAGCTCCGCCGTGTGGTCCTCGTCGTCCCGGCGGACGTCGAACAGCAGCGCCAGTTCGGTGGGCAGCAGCGCCATAGCGCCGACGAACCAGGTGCCGAGCGAGTCCTCGTTCGCGACGATCGTCACCCGGGTGAGGGCGGGTCCGCCCACCGTCGGCGGCCGGGCGGCGTGCAGCGCCTCGCGCTCCAGCAGGGCCACCTGCCCGGCCAGCCGCAGCAGCGGACGGCCCGCGTCGGTGGCCCGGCACGGCTTCGACCGGCGGATGAGCACCTGCCCGACGGCCTGTTCCAGCGCCTTGATCCGCTGGCTGACGGCCGAGGGGGTGACGTGCAGGGACCGCGCCGCCGCCTCGAAGCTGCCCTCGCGGACCACCGCGACGAACGTCCGGAGCTGCATGGAGTCCAGCATGATGAAGCTGAGCTTATCCACCATGAAAATCTTCAGCTGGGCTGCATCGCGTGCGGCTCGTAGCGTCAGCCCGTGCCCGAAATCCTCAGCAGCTCCGTGGCCGGCTCCGCCGCCGCCGGTTTCACCCTCTCCATCGCGTTGATCGCCGCCATCGGCGCGCAGAACGCCTTCGTCCTGCGGCAGGGCCTGCGCCGGGAGCACGTCGTGCCGGTGGTGGCCGTCTGCGCCGCGTCCGACGCCCTGCTCATCTCGCTCGGCATCGCCGGGATGGGCACCGCCACGGCGGAACACCCCGCCGCCGTCACCGCCGTCCGTTGGCTCGGCGCCGCGTTCCTGCTCGGGTACGCCGTGCTGGCCGCCCGCCGCGCGCTGCGGCCCGCCGCGCTCTCCCCCGCCGACCGGCCTCCGGCGCCCCTCGGGGCGACGCTGCTGGCCTGCCTCGCGTTCACCTACCTCAACCCGCACGTGTACCTCGACACCGTCCTCCTGCTCGGTGGGGTGGCCCGCCAGCATGCGCACCACTGGGTCTTCGGTGCGGGCGCCGCGCTGGCCAGCGTGGTCTGGTTCACGGTCATCGGAGCCGCCGCCCACCGGCTCGCGCCCGTGCTGGCCCGCCCGGCGGCCTGGCGGCTCGTCGACGGCGCGGTCGCCCTCGTGATGGTCGCGGTCGCGGTGACCCTGCTGCTCGGCTGACTGTGAGCAGGGCGGGGTAGGAGTGTTTTCGGATACCACCGGGGGCGCGGACGCCGGCGGACGGGAATGATGGCGAACGTGCGTTTCCTTCAAGGCGCGGTTCCCGCGCACGACCTGACCTACAACGACGTCTTCATGGCGCCCGCCCGCTCCGAGGTCGGTTCCCGGTTGGATGTCGACCTGGCCACCGGGGACGGCACGGGCACGACGATCCCCCTGGTGGTGGCCAACATGACGGCCGTGTCCGGCCGGCGGATGGCCGAGGCGGTCGCCCGACGTGGCGCCGTCGCGGTGATCCCGCAGGACATTCCCATCGAGGTGGTGGCCACCGTCGTCGCCTGGGTCAAGCAGCGGCACCTGGTGCACGACACCGCGATCACGCTCGGCCCGACGGACACCGTCGGCGACGCCATCCACCTGCTGCCGAAACGCTCACACGGCGCGGTGGTCGTGATCGACGAGGCCGGGCGCCCGCTGGGCGTGGTGACCGAGGCGGACACCGTCGGGGTGGACCGGTTCGCCCAGCTCCGGCACGTGATGTCGACCGAGCTGCACACGGTGCCGGCCGACGCGGACCCACGTACCGGATTCGACCGGCTCTCGGCGGGCCGGCGGCGGCTCGCGCCGGTGGTGGACGGCGAGGGACGGCTGGTCGGGGTGCTGACCCGCAAGGGCGCGCTGCGCGCCACCCTCTACCGGCCGGCGACGGACGACCGGGGTCGGCTGCGGGTCGCGGCGGCGGTCGGGATCAACGGCGACGTCACCGGCAAGGCCGCCGCGTTGCTGGAGGCGGGGGTGGACACGCTGGTGGTGGACACCGCGCACGGCCACCAGGAACGGATGCTCTCCGCGCTGCGGGCGGTGCGCAAGCTCGACCCGGGCGTCCCGGTCGCGGCCGGCAACGTGGTCACCGCCGACGGGGTACGCGACCTGGTCGAGGCCGGCGCGGACATCGTGAAGGTGGGCGTCGGACCGGGTGCGATGTGCACCACCCGGATGATGACCGGGGTCGGCCGGCCGCAGTTCTCCGCCGTGCTCGACTGCGCGGCGGCGGCCCGGGACCTGGGCCGGCACGTCTGGGCCGACGGCGGGGTGCGGCACCCCCGGGACGTGGCGCTCGCGCTGGCGGCCGGCGCGTCGAACGTGATGATCGGGTCCTGGTTCGCCGGCACGTACGAGTCACCGGGCGACCTGTACACCGACGCGGACGGCCGGCGGTACAAGGAGAGCTTCGGGATGGCCTCGTCCCGGGCGGTCAGCGCCCGGACCGCCGACGACAGCCCGTTCGACCGGGCCCGCAAGGCAGCCTTCGAGGAGGGCATCTCCTCGGCCCGGATGTACCTGGACCCGACCCGGCCGGGCGTCGAGGACCTGATCGACGAGATCATCGCCGGGGTGCGCAGCGCGTTCACGTACGCGGGCGCGCGGAACCTGGCCGAGTTCCACGAACGCGCACTGGTCGGAGTCCAGAGCACGGCCGGCTACACCGAGGGGATGCCACTGCCCACGAGCTGGTGAGCCGCCGGTCCGGCGGCCGACGCCGTCACTCCTTCGGGAAGAGGCGGCCGGCGAGCGCCCGGACCGCGGCGCGGGGGTCGTCGCCGACCCGGGCCGGCAGCGCGCCCGAGAGCCAGAGCGTGGCGAAGCCGTGCACGATCGACCAGGCCGCGAGCGCGTCGCCCTGTGGATCCTCCGCCGTCGGGCGGTCCTCGGGCAGCGCGGCGACGCCCGAGTTCAACGCGGCGCCGGCGCGCTGGCGGGCCGCCACCAGCTCCTCCGCGTCGGGCCGGTAGAGGTCCGCACGGAACATCACCTCGAAGTGCGCGCGGTGCCGGACCGCGAAGTCGACATACGCGACCCCCCTGTCCAGCAGGGCGTCGCCCGCGCCGTACAGCGCCTTGGCGAGCAGGTCGAACCCGTCGGCGGCGAGGGCGGTGAGCAGCCCGGCCTTGTCGCCGAAGTGGTGGGCCGGGGCGGCGTGCGAGACGCCGGCCCGGCGGGCCAGGTCACGCAGGCTCAGTGCAGCCGGCCCAGACTCCTCGATCACCTGTACCGCTGTGGTGAGCAGGGTGCGGCGCAGGTCGCCGTGGTGGTAGCCGCGCGTTCCAGTCATGGCGCCAGCTTATCTTGCCGTTGACAAGATGGCCGCCGGGAGGGAAAACTTGCCAGCGACAAGATTCACCCTGAGGAGACTCCCTGATGGTTCCGCTGATCGCCCTCGTGGCCGGCACCGCACTCGCCCGGCTGGCCGGCTTGGCCGGCGTCGACGCCCTCGACGGCTGGCACCCCGCGCTGCGCGTCGGGCTGGCCGTCATGTTCGTGCTCACCGGCCTGGCCCACTTCACCAACCCCCGCCGGGCCGGCCTGGTGGCCATGGTGCCGCCCCGGCTGCCCCGCCCCGAGCTGCTGGTCACCGCCACCGGGGTGCTGGAGCTGGCCGGCGCGGCCGGGCTGCTCGTCCCCGCCACGGCCCGATGGGCGGCAGCCGGGCTGGGGCTCCTGCTGATCGCCATGTTCCCGGCCAACGTCTCGGCCGCCCGCCGCGGCCTGACACTGGCCGGACGGCCGGTAACCCCGCTCGCCCCACGCACGTTGCTACAAGCGGTGTTCCTCACCGCCGCCGCCGTCCTTATACCGTTTGGGGCCTGACCATCAGGGAGCTAATCTGAGGGCCATGGACGTGATCGGGCTGGGGGACGTGCCGCTGGGCCGTCTGTTGGTCACCGCCGGCCACATCGTCGGCCAGCAGTGGAACCGCTACCTGGCAGAGGAGCACGGCCTCACCCAGGCCGGCATGGGCACCCTGATCACCCTCGCCCGGTACGGCGAACTGCCGCACCGGGTGGTCGCCGAGCGCTGCTTCGTCCGGCCCGCCACCCTCACCGGCATCGTCGACACGCTGGAACGCGACGGCCTGGTGGAGCGGCACCGCGACGACGCCGACCGGCGCAGCGTACGGCTGACCCTCACCCCCGCCGGCCGGGAGCGGGTCGCCAAGCTCACCACCCTCATGCAGACCAGGGGACCGCTGACCTCCGTCGACGCCGATCCGGCGAAGGCAGCCGTGATCCGGGAGTTCCTGATCGAGGTCATCGGCAGCGGAGAGGAGCCACAGATGACGAGTCCCGAGACGAGACCGCAGGAGCCGGCGTGCTGATCCGGCTTCTCCGCACCCACCTGCGGCCCTACCTCCGCCCGCTGGCGGCGGTGGTGGCCTTCCAGTTCGTCGGCACGATGGCCTCGCTCTACCTGCCGAGCCTCAACGCCGACATCATCGACCAGGGCGTGGCCCGGGGCGACACCGACTACATCATGCGCACCGGCGGCTGGATGCTGCTGGTCAGCCTGGTGCAGATCGCCTGCTCGATCGCCGCGGTCTACCTCGGCGCCCGCACGGCGATGGGCTTCGGCCGGGACGTCCGCGCGGAGATCTTCGGCCACGTCAACCGCTTCTCCGCCCGCGAGGTGGCCCGGTTCGGCGCGCCCTCGCTGATCACCCGCAACACCAACGACGTGCAACAGGTGCAGATGCTCGTGCTGATGAGCTGCACGATGCTCGTCGCCGCGCCGATCATGAGCGTCGGCGGGGTGGTGATGGCGCTGCGCGAGGACCTCGGGCTGTCCTGGCTGATGCTGGTCTGCGTGCCGGTGCTGGCGATCGGGCTCGGGCTGATCATCCGGCGGATGGTGCCCGGGTTCCGGCTCATGCAGACCCGGATCGACACGGTCAACCGGGTACTGCGCGAGCAGATCACCGGCATCCGGGTGGTCCGGGCGTTCGTCCGCGAGCCGTACGAGACGGAACGTTTCGGCCGCGCGAACGCCGACCTGACCGTGACCGCCCTGCGCACCGGCCGGCTGATGGCCCTCATCTTCCCGGTGGTCATGCTGGTGCTCAACGTCTCCAGCGTCGCCGTGCTGTGGTTCGGCGCGCAACGGGTGGACGCCGGCCAGATCCAGATCGGCGCGCTCACCGCCTTCCTCGCGTACCTGATGCAGATCCTGATGGCCGTCATGATGGCCACCTTCATGCTGATGATGGTGCCGCGCGCCGCGGTCTGCGCCGAGCGGATCGTCGAGGTGCTGGACACCGACTCCTCGGTGGTCCCGCCGGCCGCGCCGGTCACCGAGGTGACCGGCCGGGGCGAGCTGGAGCTGCGCGACGTGCGGTTCGAGTACCCGGGGGCGAGCGAGCCCGTGTTGCACGGCATCTCCTTCCGGGTCACGGCCGGGCGCACGACGGCGATCATCGGCAGCACCGGAGCCGGCAAGAGCACCCTGCTCTCGCTGATCCCCCGGCTGGTCGACACCACGGCGGGCGCGGTGCTGGTCGACGGCGTGGACGTCCGCGAGCTGGCGCCCGACGAGCTGTGGCGGCGGATCGGGCTGGTCCCGCAGCGGCCGTACCTGTTCAGCGGGACGATCGCCAGCAACCTGCGGTACGGCAACCCGGACGCCACCGACGCGGAGCTGTGGACGGCCCTGGAGATCGCCCAGGCGCGCGACTTCGTCGCCGAGCTGTCCGAGGGGTTGGACGCCCCGATCGCGCAGGGCGGCACCAACGTCTCCGGCGGGCAGCGGCAGCGCCTGGCCATCGCCCGGGCCCTGGTCCGCCGGCCGGAGATCTACCTGTTCGACGACTCGTTCTCGGCGCTCGACCTCGGCACCGACGCCCGGCTCCGGGCGGCGCTGCGGCCGGTCACCGCGGACGCGGCGATGGTGATCGTGGCCCAGCGGGTCTCCACGATCGTCGACGCCGACCAGATCATCGTGCTCGAGAACGGGGGCATCGTCGGGATGGGCCGACACGCCGAGCTACTTGAGAACTGCCCGACGTACGCGGAGATCGTCGCCTCCCAGCAGAGCGCGGGGGTGCCGGCATGACCGCCGTACCGGGTCAGAAGCCCGCGCCGCAGGGACGGCCCGCGGCCGGCACCGAGGCGCGGACGCCGCCGCGGCTGCCCCCGGGCGGCCACCGCGGCGGCCCGATGCCGGGCGCCGGCATGCCGGCCGAGAAGTCGATGAACTTCGGGCCGTCGGCCCGCCGGCTGCTGGGGCGGCTGCGGCCACACCGGCTCCCGCTCGTCGTCATCGTCGGGCTCGCCCTGATCAGCGTCGGGTTCAGCGTGTACGGGCCGAAGATCCTCGGCCACGCCACGGACCTGATCTTCAGCGGGGTGATCGGCCGGCAGCTCCCGGCCGGGACCACCGCCGAGCAGGCCGTGGCGGCGGCCCGGGCGTCCGGCAACGACAACTTCGCCGACATGCTCGCCCGGATGGACCTGGTGCCCGGGGTGGGCATCGACTTCACCGCGCTGGGTCGGGTGCTGCTGCTGGCGCTCGGCCTCTACCTGGCTGCCAGCCTGCTGATGTGGTGGCAGGGCTGGCTGCTCAACGGCGTGGTGCAGCGCACCGTGCTGCGGCTGCGCGACGAGGTGGAGGAGAAGCTGAACCGGCTGCCGCTGCCCTACTTCGACAAGCAGCCGCGCGGCGAGCTGCTCAGCCGGGTCACCAACGACATCGACAACATCTCGCAGACCCTCCAGCAGACCCTGAGTCAGCTGCTCACCGCGCTGCTCACCCTGGTCGGCGTGCTGGCCATGATGTTCTGGATCTCGCCGCTGCTCGCGCTGGTCGCCCTGGTATCGGTGCCGCTGTCGGTGGTGGTGACCGGCCAGATCGCCAAGCGGTCGCAGCCGAAGTTCATCGCCCAGTGGAAGCACACCGGCGAGCTGAACGGCCAGATCGAGGAGGCGTTCACCGGCCACGAGCTGGTCAAGGTCTTCGGCCGGCAGCGCGAGGTGGAGGCGGCCTTCACCGCCAAGAACGAGGAGCTGTTCCAGGCCAGCTTCGGCGCCCAGTTCATCTCCGGGATCATCATGCCGGCGATGATGTTCGTCGGGAACCTCAGCTACGTGGCGATCGCCGTGGTCGGCGGCCTGCGGGTGGCGTCGGGGTCGATGAGCCTCGGCGACGTGCAGGCGTTCATCCAGTACTCCCGGATGTTCACCCAGCCGCTCACCCAGGTCGCCGCGATGGCGAACCTGCTCCAGTCCGGGGTGGCGTCCGCCGAGCGGGTGTTCGCCGTCCTCGACGCCGACGAGCAGAGCCCCGACCCGGCCGCGCCGGCCCGGGTGACCGACCCGCACGGCCGGGTCGAGTTCGAGCGCGTCTCCTTCCGGTACGAGCCGGACAAGCCGTTGATCGAGGACCTGTCGCTGGTCGCCGAGCCGGGGCACACGGTGGCGATCGTCGGGCCGACCGGGGCGGGCAAGACCACCCTGGTCAACCTGATCATGCGCTTCTACGAGCTGGACGCCGGCCGGATCACCCTGGACGGGGTGGACGTCACCACCCTGAGCCGGAACGACCTGCGCGGCCGGATCGGCATGGTGCTCCAGGACACCTGGCTGTTCGGCGGCACCATCCGGGACAACATCGCCTACGGCCGGCCGAGCGCGAGCGAGGAGGAGATCGTCGCCGCCGCTCGGGCCACCTTCGTGGACCGGTTCGTCCGCAGCCTCCCCGACGGCTACGACACCGTCATCGACGAGGAGGGCAGCAACGTCAGCGCCGGCGAGAAGCAGCTCATCACCATCGCCCGGGCGTTCCTGGCCGAGCCGTCGCTGCTGATCCTCGACGAGGCGACCAGCTCGGTGGACACCCGGACCGAGGTGCTGCTCCAGCGGGCCATGGCGGCGCTGCGCTCGGACCGGACCAGCTTCGTCATCGCCCACCGTCTCTCCACCATCCGGGACGCGGACCTGATCCTGATGATGGAGAACGGCAGCATCGTCGAGCAGGGCACCCACGATCGACTGCTGGCCGCCGGGGGCGCGTACCACCGGCTCCACCAGTCCCAGTTCAGCCAGCCCGATCCGGTCCTCCCCCCCGACCCCGTGTCGCTGCCCGCCGCCTCGGTCCAGGGCTGATCGTCGTGGCCGGAGATCCAGCGACAGCGATCGACCCCGGGCCGGGTGACGGGCCGGGGTCAGGGCAGCAGCGCCGCCGACCGGGTGGCGACCACCGACGCGACCAGGGCCAGGGCGTCGGCGGCGGGGCGCGGGTCCAGGCGGCGGCCGTCGCGCAGGCGCAGGGCGACCGCGCCGTCGGCCGCCTCCCGGGCACCGAGCACCGCGACGTACGGCACCCGGCGGCGGGCGGTGTCGCGGACCCGGGAGCCCAGCGACCCGCCCCCGTCGACCTCGGCCCGCAGGCCGAGCGCGACGGCGTCCCGGGCGAGCCGGTCGGCCGCCGCGGCCTGGCCCGGATCGTCGGGGTCGACCGGGAGCACGGCCACCTGCACGGGGGCGTACCAGGGCGGGAAGGCGCCGTCGTGCGCCTCGATCAGGTGGGCGAACAGCCGCTCCATGCTGCCGACCAGGCTGCGGTGCACCATCACCGGCCGCCGTCGGCCGCCGTCGGAGTCGGTGTACGACAGGTCGAACTTCTCGGGCTTGTCGAAGTCGAGCTGGACGGTGGCGAGGGTGGACTCCCGGCCGGCCGGATCGGCGACCTGGATGTCGATCTTCGGCCCGTAGAACGCGGCGTCGCCGGGGGCCTCGACGACGTCCACCCCGTTCAGCGCCTCCCGGAGCAGGTCCTCGGCCCGGCGCCACTGCTCGTCGGTGCCGACGTACCGCCGGCCCGGACCGCGCAGGGACAGCCGGAACCCCGCCGGGCGGACGCCGAGCGCGGCGTGCGCCTCGCGGATCAGCGCCAGGATCGCCGCGACCTCCTCACCCACCTGGTCCAGGGCGCAGAAGTTGTGCGCGTCGTTGAGCGAGATGGCGCGCACCCGGGACAACCCGCCCAGCACCCCCGAGCGCTCCGCCCGGTACATCCCGCCGAGCTCGCCGACCCGCAGCGGCAGCTCCCGGTAGGACCGGCCCCGGGCCCGGAAGACCAAGGCGTGGTGCGGGCAGAGCGCCGGGCGGAGCACGAACTCGTCGTCCGGGCTCAGCCGCATCGGCGGGAACATGTCATCGGCGAAGTAGCCGAGGTGGCCGGAGAGCTCGAAAAGCTCCCGCTTGCCCAGTGGCGGCGAGTAGACGTGCTGGTAGCCGGCCCGCCGCTCCAGCTCGTGGACGTACGCCTCGACGGCGTGCCGGGCGGCGGCGCCCGCCGGCAGCCAGATGGGCAGGCCGGCGCCGGCCAGCGGGTCGGAGACGAACAGCTCCAGCTCCCGGCCGAGCCTGCGGTGGTCGGTCATGTCGCTCTCCCTCGGGTACGACCCGGAGGCGACCTGGCCCGGAACGCCGCGAGGCCCCGGGGCGGTTCGCCCCGGGGCCTCGATGACGGTGACGTCAGTGCGGCGCGCCGGGGTTTCCCGGCGTCGTGGTCCATACCGCGCTGCGCATGGGTAGACGGTAGACCGGCGGCGGGCCGGCACGCATCCGATTTCGGGCCCCGCCGGCTGCGCGCACCGCGCCCGGGCGGGCGTGCGGGGGGCCTTCGGCGCAGGAGCGGGCCGCCGGCACGGGACCTGCCGGCGGCCCGCGGCGGCCCGGTGGTCGGAAACGGGGGGCCCGACGCGCCCGAGGCCGCGCGCCGACAACGGTACGCCGCCCGTAGCCGATCCGCCGCCCGGCTCGGCCCGTACGCCGAGGTCGCCAAGGGCGGCCGGGCCGCCGCGTCCTGGCGCGTCGGAGACGGGCCACGCCACCGCTGCGGCCCGTCGCGGCGGGCCGGCGGGCCCATCGTGTCGGTGGTCACCAACGGCCGGGGTGGGCTCCGGTGACCCCCGCCACGAGGCCAGGCTCGGGGCACCCGATCTGCCGGCCCCGGCGAGGTGTCAGTCGTGCTTGAGCTACTCACCCACATGGCGTCGCCGCTGTGGGCGTACCTGGCGCTGCTCGGGCTGCTGGCGGTCGACGCGTTCGTGCCGGTCATCCCCACCCAGGCGATCATGATCACCGGTGGGGCGCTCACCGTGTACGGCGGGCTGAGCCTCCCGCTGACCATCGGGGTCGGCGCGCTCGGCGTCTTCGTCGGCGACCTGGCCTGCTACCTGATCGGCCGGGGCGCACCGGACCGCCGGCAGGGCCGACAGGCCGAGCCGAGCCGGGTCCGCCGGATGGCCGGACGGATGACCCAGGGACTGCGCCGACCCGGTCCGCAGGTGATCCTGCTCTGCCGGTTCGTGCCGGGCGGCCGGATGGCCGCCTGCTTCGCCGCCGGCCGCAGCCGGTACCCGTACCGGCTGTTCCTGACGTACGAGGCGATGGCGGCGGCCGGCTGGGCCACGTACGGGGCGCTGGTCGGGCACCTGGGCGGGACGGCGCTGACCGAGTCGGCGTGGCAACTGCTGGTGATCGCCGCCGCGGCGGCGGCCGGTTTCGCCGCCGCCGGTTGGGCGATGTCGGCCCTCGGCGCCCGCCGCGCCAGCCCCGATGCCCCGGCGGACTGACCGACGAGCCGACCGGGGCGGCTACTCCAGCTCGTGCAGCATGAGCTGACGGGCGGCCTCCGTGATGGAGCCCGACAGGCTCGGGTAGATGGTGATCGTCTGGGCCAGCTCGTTGACCGTGAGGTTGTTCTCCACCGCCAGGGTGATCGGCAGGATCAGCTCGCTCGCCTTCGGGGCCACCACGACGCCGCCGATCACCTGGCCGCTGGCCGGGCGGCAGAACAGCTTGACGAAGCCGTCGGCCAGGTCGTCCATCTTCGCCCGGGCGTTGCCCCCCAGCGGGAGCATCACCTCGCGGGCGGGCGTCTTGCCGGCGTCCACCTCGTCCTGGGAGACGCCGACGGTGGCCAGCTCCGGGTCGGTGAAGACGTTCGCCGCGACCGTACGCAGCCGCAGCGGCCGGACCGCCTCGCCGAGCGTGTGCCACATCGCGATCCGGCCCTGCATCGCGGCGACGCTGGCCAGCGGCAGCACCCCGGTGCAGTCGCCGGCGGCGTAGATGCCGGGGACGTTGGTCCGGGACACCCGGTCGACGGTGACGTAGCCGCCCCGGGCCAGCTCGACGCCGTACTCGTCGAGGCCGAGGCCGGCCGTGTTGGGGATCGACCCGACGGCGATCAGCGCGTGTGAGCCCTGCACCAGCCGGCCGTCGGCCAGCTCCACCTCCACCCCGTCGGCGGTGCGGCGGACGCCCTCGGCACGGGAGTTGTTGAGGATGGTCATCCCCCGGGAGCGGAAGACCCGCTCGATGGCCATCGCGGCGTCGGCGTCCTCGTGCGGCATCACCCGGTCCCGGCTGGAGACGAGGGTGACCTCGACCCCCATGGCCAGGTACGCGCTGGCGAACTCGGCCCCGGTGACGCCCGAGCCGACCACGATCAGGTGCTCGGGCAGCTCGGACAGGTCGTAGACCTGCCGCCAGGTCAGGATGCGCTCGCCGTCGGGCACGGCGGTGGGGAGCTGACGCGGGGTGGCCCCGGTGGCGACCAGCACGGTCGACGCGGCGATCGAGTACTCCTCGGCCCCGTCGGCGGGGGTGACGACGACCCGGTGGGTGTGACCGAGCGTGTCCTCGCCGAGCCGGGCGGTACCGGCCACGAAGGTGACGCCCGCCTTCAGCAGCTTGGCCTGGATGTCGGCCGACTGGTGAAGAGCGAGCCGCTTGACCCGCTCGTGCACCGTCCGGGCGTCGACGGTGACCGCCTCCAGCCCGTCGGAGTGCACCCCGAACTCCTCGGTGTCCCGGTACCCGGTGACCACGGAGGAGCTGGCGATGAAGGTCTTGGACGGGACGCAGTCGGACAGCACACAGGCACCGCCGGCCCCGTCGGCCTCCACCACGGTGACCTCAGCGTCCAACTGGGCGGCGACCAGGGCCGCCTCGTACCCGGCCGGGCCCCCGCCGATGATCACGATCTGGCTCACAGCTATCGCCCCTCGTCCATGCTCATGGTGACTTTCTTCTCCTCGACGCGTCCGACACGCACCGTCGTATTCTCCCCCACCCGTCCGTGGGGCTATCGTCATCGCCGTGCGTCACTACGCCGCCTACGGCTCAAACCTGGACCCCGCCCGGATGCGTGCCTACTGTCCGCATTCGCCGATGGTTGGCATCGGCTGGCTGGAAGGCTGGCGGCTCACATTCGCGGGCGAGGGCGTCATCGGCTGGGAGGGCGCGGTCAGCACCATCGTCGAGTCCCCCGGCGAGCGGGTGTTCGTGGCGCTCTACGACATCAACCCGTACGACGCCGGCCAGCTCGACGACATCGAGGGGGTGACCTCCGGGACGTACCGCAAGCTGCACGTCCGGGTCTCCACCCTCGACGGGGACGTGACCGCCTGGGTCTACGTCTTCGACGGGTACGAGGGCGGCCTGCCGACGGCGTGGTACCTCTCGGAGATCGCCAATGCCGCCGAGAAGGCGGGCGCGCCCGACGACTACGTCAGCGAGCTGCGGGCCCGCCCCACCGGCACCGCGTCGGCGTAGCGCGTCTACCACGCCCCCAGTCTGCTCCGGGTGGGTGGCGGCGCGCGGAGCCGCCCCCCGTCGGGCGGCTCCGGTCACACACCGGCTGCCGGAACCACCCGCTCGTACATGTCGGTCCACCGCACCTCGCCCAGCCCCACCGAGCGGTAGAGCCGCCCACCGCCCGCCGCCGCCCGGCTATCTCCGCCCCGGCCGGTCTGGGTTCACCGGGTGGGCCGCCCCCGCACCTGCGCGCGGGTGGTGGCCAGCAGGTCCAGCAGCTCGGCGCCCTCGCCGGGGGCGAGGGCGCGGAAGCCCGCCGAGGCCAGCCGGTCGGTCACCGCCTCCGCCCACAACCGCCGCCGCACCAGGGGCCCGACCCGGGGGTACGGCGGCGGCCAGCCGCAGGCCAGCGCGCCGGCCTCCCCCTCCGGCCCGGCCAGCACCGCCTCCAGCGGGGTCATCCCGCCGGCCCGCACCGCCATCAGGTACGCCCCGGCGAAGTGCTCGCGCAGCAGCAACAGCCCGACGGCGACCCGGGCCCCCGGGGAGTCCCCCGGCGTCGGCATGGCCCGCCAGGCGGCAAACAGCGGCATGCCGCTGGCGTCCGCCGCGCCGACCACCCGGCGCAGCAGCGTGCCCAGCCGGCGCACCCCGGGCAGGGCGGCGAGATGCTCGTCGCCCCAGCGGCAGCACTCGGCGAGGCTCGCGGCGGCCACCTCCAGCGGGCGGATCACCCGGGCGGCGGCGTCCCAGCCGTCGGCGACGGCGTCCGGAGCGATGAAGCCGAGGGCGGCGGCCACCGTCGGGGCCCGGACGTCGCCCAGCGCCCCGGCCCGGCCGGTGACGTAGAAGGCCCAGCCGGAGATGCCCAGCAGACGGGCCCGGCGCAGCGTGCCGGGGCAGCGGGTGAACGTTTCCCCGAGCTCCAGCACGAACGGCTTGCTCGCGGCGGCGACCTGCTCCGGCGTCATCCCAATCAGTCTGCCCCGCCGCCGCCTCCGGCGTCAGTCCCCTCTTCGGCGTCGATCGCCTCGATCGCCCCCTCGACCTCGCCGGTGCGCCGGCGGGCGGCGGTGACGGCCCGTTCCGCCGCCCGCCGGGCCAGTTTCCGCCGGCTCAGCTCCTGCTCGGCCTCGGCGCGTCGCCGTTCCAGCTCGGCCAGCGAGCGCTCGATGTCGGCCAACTCCTCGGTGCCGTCGTGCTCGGCGTCCGCCGCGCCGGCCAGCTCCGCCTCGGCCCGGCCCTGGTCGGTACGCGCCTTCGTCAGTTCCCGTTCCAGCGCCCGACGCTGCCGGACCCGCTCGGCCCGGACGGCGCGTTCCGCTGCCCGCTCGTCGCGTTCCCGCCGGTTCCGGTCCCGGTCGGCGACCCGGTCCCGGTCCCGGTCGGTGGCCCGGTCGACGGCGGGCGGTGCGGGCTCCGCGTCGTCGGTGACCAGCCGCAGCTGGGGGCGGGGCACCTCGCCGAAGCCGGCGTAGCTGGCGGCCCGCAGCAGCCGGCCGGTACGCACCTGCTCGGCGACCGTGGTGTCGGACAGGGCGGCGTTGAGTGTCGCCTCCACCTCGGCCAGGGGCAGCTTCCCGCCCGGCGGGCCGCCCTCGGCGTCGGCCGCCAGCCGGCGCACCTCGGCCACCAGCGCGGCGACCACCGCCCGCCGCTGGGCGGAGAGTTCCCGTAGCCGGGGGCCGCGCAGGTCGCGCTGCGCAGCGCGCAGCGCCTCGGCGAGCCGGCCCAGGTCGGCGACGAGTTCGGGGCACCGGATGGCGAGCAGGTTGACCAGCCAGGCGGCCACGGTCGGGCGGCGCAGCCGGGCGATCTCCCGGGCCGTGGCCGGGTCACCGGCCCGCCGGGCCTCGGCGACGGCCGCGTCCCGGGTGGCGACGAACCGGTCCGGCGGCTCCTCGTAGAGCCGTCGGACCAGGTCCCGAGGGGGCGGCACCGGGTCAGGCGTCGAGCCGGCTGCCCGGTTCGAGGCGCTGGTAGTCGGTCTTGGACAGCGCCGTGTACTGCCGGTTGAGCACCGCGAGGCCGTTGTCGTTGAGCAGCCCGTCGTGCGCGGCGAAGGCGCGGCGCGGGGCGACCGCGCGGATGAAGTCGACCACCTCGGAGAACTTCGACCAGGGGGCGTGGATCGGCGCGAAGAGGGTGTCCACCTGGACGTCCTCGGGCACCACGAGGGAGTCGCCGGGGTGGTAGACCACGTCGTTGAGCAGATACCCGAGGTTGTCCACCACCGGGATGTCCGGGTGGATGACGGCGTGCCGTCCGCCGTACGCCCGGACCGGCACGCCGGCCGCGGTGAACGACTGCCCGGGGGCGACCGGGTCCAGCGCCTCGGCCGCGTCACCGAGGACGCCGGCCAGCGAGGCCGGGCCGTGGACGCGGAACGGCCGGCGGTCGAGCTGCCGGGTGACCGCCGCGACGTCGAGATGGTCGGGGTGCTCGTGGGTGATCAGCACCGCGTCCGCCCCGTCCAGCGCCGCCGGGTCGCTGAACCCGCCCGGGTCGACGACCAGCACCCCGCCGTCGTGCTCGACGCGGAGGCAGGAGTGGGCGTACTTGGTGAGTTGCATCATGACCCCCTGATTACCAAATCGTGACGTCCCTCAGCGCAGTCTGCCGGAACCCGCGGGTCTCCGCGTCACGTCTGACGTATCGCCCGACGGGCCAGGAACAGGGGGAGCGGGAATGGACGGACGCGCACGAGGTGCACTGCTGACCGCGGTGGGGCTGGCAGCCCTGCTGGCGGTGGGTGGGTGCGGTGGTCTCAGCGGTGGGCACTCATCGGAGGACTCGGCCGCATCGGCGCCGGAGAAGGCGGCGCCGGCCGGCGCGGAACCGGCCGAGGCGGGAGGGGCGAAGGCCGGTGCCGGTGCCGGTGCGCCGGACCTACGGGTCGACCAGCGGTCGATCATCTACACGGGAAACATCCGGGTACGGGTGGACGATGTGGACGCCGCCGCCCGGTCCGCCGTCACGGCGGCCACCGCGGTCGGCGGTTTCGTCGGCGGCGACGAACGCAGCAGCACTGGCGACAACGCCCGCGCCGAACTGGAGCTGCGGGTGCCGGCGGCGCGGTTCACCACCGTGGTGGAGGACCTGGCCAAGCTGGGCCGGCAGGAGCGCCGCTCGATCCGTACGGAGGACGTCACCGAGGAGACCGTCGACCTGGACGCCCGGATCATCACGCAGCGGGCCCGGGTGGAGAGCGGCCGCAAGCTGCTGGCCCGGGCCAGCTCGATCGACGACCTGGTGAGGCTGGAGGGCGAGGTGGCCCGGCGGGAGGCCGACCTCGCCTCGCTGGAGGCGAAGAAGCGCCGGCTGGCCGACCTGACCGCGCTCTCCACCATCACCCTCACCCTGGTCGGGTCGGACGCCGACACCTCCTCCGACGAGGAGAAGGACGGGACCGGCTTCCTGGTGGGGCTGCGCGGCGGCTGGGACGCGTTCGTCGTCTCGCTGGGCGTGCTGCTCACCGTGCTGGGCGCGCTGCTGCCCTTCGCGGTGGCGCTGGGCGTGCCCGTGGCGCTGCTGGTGGCGGTGCTGCGCCGGCGCCGGCGCAGGCCGGCGCCGGCGCTCAGCGAGTCGCCGCCAGTGCCCGCAGCGCGGTCTGCACCATGAGCCGGACGCCGTACGGGATGGCCCGCTCGTCGACGTCGAACGTGGCCCGGTGCAGGTCGACGTTCGGGCCGGACCGGCCGACGCCGAGGCGGGCCAGCGCGCCGGGGACCTGCTCCAGGTACCAGGAGAAGTCCTCGCCGCCCATGCTCTGCGGGGTCTCCGCCACGCCGTCCGGGCCGAGCGCGGCCACGGTGGCGGCGGTGAGCACCTGGATCGCCCCGGCGTCGTTGCAGACCGGCGGGCGGCCGCGCAGGTACTCCAGGTCGACCGTGGCACCGGTCGGGGCGATGACGTCCCGGACCACCTGAGCGACGATCTTGGGGGCCTGCGCCCAGGTGTCGCGGTCCATCACCCGCAGGGTGCCGGAGGCGCTCGCCTCGGACGGGATGACGTTGTTCCGGGTGCCGGCCAAGGCCTGGCCGAACACCAGCAGCAGCCCGCTGTTGGCCGGCACCCGGCGGGCGACCAGGGCGGGCACCTCGGTGACCAGCCGGCCGAGCGCGTCGACCAGGTCGACGGTCAGGTGCGGGCGGGCGGTGTGCCCGCCCGGCCCGGTGAGCTTGATGGTGACGTTGTCGGCGGCGGCGGTGATCGGGCCGACCCGCAGGCCGATCTTGCCGGCCGGCTGGTTGGGGTCGCAGTGCAGTGCGAAGATCTGCACCACGTCGTCCAACCCGCCGGCCTCGATGACCTCCAGCGAGCCGCAGGGCAGGATCTCCTCGGCCGGTTGGAAGATCAGCCGGACCCGGCCGTCCAGCTCTCCCAGGTCGGCGAGTTGGGCGAGCAGCATGCCGACGCCGAGCATCACGGTGGTGTGCACGTCGTGCCCGCAGGCGTGGCACACGCCGTCCTTCGTGGACCGGTACGGCACGTCCTTGACATCGTTGAGCGGCAGCGCGTCGATGTCGGCGCGGAGCGCGACGACGGGGCCGTCGGGGCGGCCGTCGATGTCGCAGATCACGCCGTTGCCCTTCGGCAGCATGCGCGGGTTCAGCCCGGCGAGGGACAACTCGCGGGCGATCAGGGCGGCGGTCTCGAACTCCTCGCCGGAGAGCTCCGGATGGGAGTGGATGTGCCGGCGGGTGGCGATGAGCCCGGGCACCCTCAGGGCAAGCAGGTGGTCCAGTTCGAAGGGCAGTGGCTGGGACCCGGACGGCGCCTCCGCCGAGTCCGACGACGCCAGTTTGCTGCCGTTCGGCAGCGTCAACGCACTCGTCACGTCGATATCTCGATCACTAGAAATGGATGGATCATCGGGGATGACAGCAGACAGCCTAGACCTCCGACGGTGACGCTGTGCAACTTCATTCCCGTAGCGATCGGATGGCGCAGCGTCACGAAAGCCCTGGTGGAAAGGCTCGACAATCTGCGGGACAGCAGGTAGATCGCGGTCGAACGTCGTCATCTGCCCCACACCTCCTACAACCGGTAACCGAGTCGGCGTTCCGAAATCACCGTCGATCCGGGGCAGCCGTTTCCCGAATTGTCGCATTAGTCGCTTCGGTTACCCGCCACTCGGACAATTAGCCGACCGCACACGGCGCGGCGGGACGACTCCCGACGGTGACACGACGGGACGCGACGCTCGCGCACACACTGTCCGTCCCGTTCACCCGGACGGGTTACCCAACGCCCCCGGGCCGCACACGCGGGGTCGCGGGGCGGCCGGCGGGGGCGCTCAGAACCGGTCGCTCGGGCGGTACGTCCCCCAGACCTGGCGCAGCGTGCCGCAGACCTCGCCCACCGTGGCCCGGGCCCGCAGCGCCTCCTTCATCGGGAAGAGCACGTTCTCCGTGCCCTCGGCGGCGGCGCGCAGCTCGGCGAGGGCACGCTCGACCGCGCCCCCGTCGCGCTCCGCGCGGAGCGTGGCCAGCCGCTCGGCCTGGGCCGCCTCGATCTCCGGGTCGACCCGCAGCGGCTCGTACGGCTCGTCGGTGTCGATGGTGAACCGGTTGAGCCCGACCACCACCCGCTCACCCGAGTCGATCTCCTGCGCGAACCGGTACGCGGACTGCTCGATCTCCCGCTTCTGGAAGCCCGCCTCGATGGCGTCGACAACCGAGCCGTGATCGGCCACCCGGTCCATCAGCTCGATCACCGCCGCCTCGATCTCGGCGGTCATCGCCTCCACCACGTACGAGCCGGCGAACGGGTCGACGGTGGCGGTCAGGTCCGTCTCGTACGCCAGCACCTGCTGGGTGCGCAGGGCCAGCCGGGCAGCCTTCTCGGTGGGCAGCGCGATGGCCTCGTCGAAGCTGTTGGTGTGCAGCGACTGGGTGCCGCCCAGCACGGCGGCGAGCCCCTGCACCGCCACCCGGACCAGGTTGACCTCGGGCTGCTGGGCGGTGAGCTGCACGCCCGCCGTCTGGGTGTGGAAGCGCAGCATCATCGACTTCGGGTTCTTCGCCCCGAAGTCGTCGCGCATCAGCCGGGCCCAGATCCGCCGGGCGGCACGGAACTTCGCGACCTCCTCCAGCAGGGTCGTCCGGGCCACGAAGAAGAACGACAGCCGGGGCGCGAAGTCGTCCACGGCCAGCCCGGCGGCCAGCGCGGCCCGGACGTACTCGACGCCGTTGGCCAGGGTGAACGCGATCTCCTGCGCGGGCGTCGCGCCGGCCTCGGCCATGTGGTAGCCGGAGATGGAGATGGTGTTCCACCTCGGCACCTCCTTGCGGCAGTAGCCGAACGTGTCGGCCACCAACCGCAGCGAGGGCTTCGGCGGGAAGATGTACGTCCCCCGGGCGATGTACTCCTTGAGGATGTCGTTCTGGATGGTGCCGTTGAGCGCCGAACCCTCGACCCCGGACTCCTCGGCCACGAGCTGGTAGAGCAGCAGCAGCACCGAGCCCGGCGCGTTGATCGTCATCGAGGTGGAGACCTTGTCCAGCGGGATGCCGGCGAAGAGCAGCCGCATGTCCTCGACCGAGTCGATGGCCACCCCGACCTTGCCCACCTCGCCGTGCGCGATCGGGTCGTCGGAGTCGTACCCCATCTGGGTGGGCAGGTCGAAGGCGACGGAGAGACCCATCGTGCCGGCCCGCAGGAGCTGGTGGTAGCGCGCGTTGGACTCCGTGGCGGTGCCGAAGCCGGCGTACTGGCGCATGGTCCACGGGCGCGACGTGTACATGGTGGGGTACACCCCGCGGGCGTACGGGAACTCGCCGGGGGCGCCCAGCCGGGAGTCCAGACCCTCGGGCAGGTCATCCGCCGTGTAGAGGCCCTTGATGGGGAAGCCGGACTCGCTTGACCGCCGTTCGCTCATCCCCGGATGGTAGGACGCGCCGACGCATCGACGGGTGAGGGATTCCGCACAGGGGCCCCCGACTTTCGGCGACCGCAGGGTGAACGACCGGACACGTACCGTGGAGTTCGGTAAACGTCCGTCGCGTCGGGTTTCGCATCGGGCGTCGGAACCAGCAAGATAGGGGAGTTGTGTCCCAGCCCCCTCGATTTCCCCCGGTGGCTTTTCTGTGACTCAGATCCCGACGTGGAGCGGCGGACCGGTCAGTCCACCCCACGGACGCGCGGCGCCCGGCACCACCATCGGTGGTCGCTACTCGCTCCGGTCCGCAGTGGGCAACGGCGGCATGGGCACGGTCTGGCGTGCCACAGACACCCTGTTGCGGCGCGACGTGGCGGTGAAGGAGGTAATCCTTCCGCCGGGCCTCGCCCCCAGCGACCGCGACTCGATGTACGAGCGGACGCTGCGCGAGGCCCGCGCCGCCGCGGCCATCCAGCACCCCGCCGTGGTCCAGGTGTACGACGTGGTCACCGAGGGTGGCCGCCCCTGGATCGTGATGGAACTGCTGGACGCCCGCAGCCTGGCCGACATGGTGATCGAGGACGGGCCGGTCGCGCCCCGCGCGGTCGCCAAGATCGGTATCGCCCTGCTCGGCGCGCTGGAGGTGGCGCACGCGATCGGCGTGCTGCACCGCGACGTGAAGCCGGCCAACGTGCTGATCTGCACCGACGGCCGGTGCGTGCTGACCGACTTCGGGGTGGCCAAGCTCCCCACCGACGTGCAGCTCACCACCCCCGGGATGGTGCTCGGCTCGCCGCACTTCATCTCCCCCGAGCGGGCCATGGGCCAGGAGTTCGGCCCGCCCAGCGACCTCTTCTCCCTCGGCGTGACGCTGTACACGGCGGTCGAGGGCCGGCCCCCGTTCGACAAGGGCGACCCGATCGAGACCATGCACGCCGTGGTCGAGGACCCGCCCGCCACCCCGCAGCGCAGCGGCCCGCTGACCCGGGTGCTGATGGGCCTGTTGGAGAAGGACCCGGCCCGCCGGCTCGACGTACACACCTCCCGGGCGATGCTCCGCGAGCTGCTGGCCGGCCCGCTGACCAGCACCGCGACCGCCGTCAACTCGGTCACCGACCCGTACGCGGTGGTGCCCGTGCAGCGGCCGGTGGTTGCTCCGCCACCGCAGCCCGCCCCGGAGCCGAAGCCGAGCGGGCAGATCGGCGGCCGGGCGATGCTCTCCCCCGAGGAGTCGCTGACCGACCGGCTGGCCGCGCTGCGCCGGGGCGAGAAGGCGAAGAAGAAGACCGCCGCCGCCGCGAGCGCCGCCGCGCTGGACGACACCAACGCCGACGCCCTCGCCGGCCCGCTGCACACCCCCACCGGAGCGATGCCCACGCAGGCGCCGACGTCGCCGGCAGGTCGGACCTACGGCGGGCCTTCGGAGGCCACCCAGCGGGTCGACGCGGGCGGGGCGCCGGAGGCCACCCAGCGGGTGACGTACGGCACATCGCCCGACGCCACGCAGCAGGTCCCGTTCGGGCCCCGCCCGGACGCCACCCAGCAGGTCCCGTTCGGCGTCGGGGCGAACGCCACCCAGCGGGTCGGCCAGCCCGACGCCACCCAGGCGGTGCCCGGCTTCGGCGGCCCGCCCGAGGCGACCCAGCGGATGGGCGGGACGTACGGCGGCGGCCAGTGGTCGGTGCCCGGTACCGGCCAGCCGTGGGCCGCCCCGGCCGCCGCGCCCGCCCCGGCCGGCAGCAGCGGTGCCCCCGGCGGGGTCGGCGGCCTCGTCGCCACCGTCAAGGGCTGGCCGCGCAAGGTCCAGCTCGCGGCGGCCGGCGGCCTCGTCGTGCTGCTGCTGGTCGGCGCGGTCGTCCTGTTCGGCGGCGGCGACCCCGACCGGCCGACCACACCCGCGGCGCAGCCCACCACCGGCGCCGCGGCGCCGGGGGAGATGCAGGAGCAGTCGGCCCGGGGCGTCACGGTGCAGGTGCCCAAGGGCTGGCAGCGCAACAGCGCCGGCGTGTGGGTCGACTTCGTCGACCCGGAGGACAGCGGTCGCAAGGTGCGCGTCCTCTCCGAGGAGTGGGGCGGCACGTCGTCGATGCGCTGGGCCGAGGTCGCCGAGAAGGGCCTCCGGACCAAGTCGACCTCCTGCCCGAAGCCGTACAACCAGGTGTCGATGACCGAGCAGAAGCTGGACGGCCAGGCCGCGGCCGAGTTCGAGTACACCTGCGGCGAGGGCGACGGCATGCGGCACGGCGTGTGGCGCGGGGTGGTGCACGAGGGGAAGGTCTACTCGTTCTACCTCTCCTCCACCGACGCCCGGTTCGCGGAGAGCAAGCCGATCTTCGACCGGATGGTGGAGTCGTTCAAGCTCGGCGGGGCGAACTGAGCCCCGCCGGGCCGACCGGAGCGAGGCCGAGGGGACGCGGTGATCCGCCGCCTGCTATCAAGAGGCATGGCGGCGGAACCCATTGACCTTGACGACATTCGCGACCGGGCCCGGCGGTGGCTCGACGACGACCCAGACCCGGCCACCCGCGACGAGCTGCGAGCCGTGCTCGACCGGCTGCCGGCGAGCGCGCCCGAGCTGGCCGACCGGTTCGCCGGGCCGCTGACCTTCGGCACCGCCGGGCTGCGCGGCCCGCTGCGGGCCGGCCCGAACGGGATGAACCTCGCCGTGGTCAGTCAGGCCGCCGCCGGGCTGGTCGGCTGGCTCGCCGCCCAGGGCGCGACCGGCCCGCTGGTGATCGGGTACGACGCCCGGCACGGCTCCCGGGAGTTCGCCGAGCGCACCGCCCAGGTCGCCACCGGCGCGGGCCGCCCGGCCCTGCTGCTCCCCCGCCCGCTGCCCACCCCCGTGCTGGCGTACGCGGTGCGGCACCTCGACGGGGCGGCCGGCGTGATGGTCACCGCCAGCCACAACCCCCCGCAGGACAACGGCTACAAGGTGTACCTGGGTGCCCGGCTCGGCGGCGAACTGGGCGCGGGGGCGCAGATCGTGCCGCCCGCCGACGCCGGGATCGAGGCGGCCATCCGGGCGGTCGGCCCGCTCGCCCAGGTGCCGCTCGGCCCGGCCGGCCAGGTGCTCGGCGACGACCTGGTCGCGTCGTACGTGGACCGGGCCGCCGCCGTCATCGACCCGGCCGGCCCTCGGGATTTGAAGGTGGCCTACACCCCGCTGCACGGGGTGGGCGCGGCGGTGCTGACCGCCGCCTTCGCCCACGCCGGGTTCGGCGTCCCCGGCGTGGTGCCCGAGCAGGCGGAGCCCGACCCGGACTTCCCGACCGTGAGCTTCCCCAACCCGGAGGAGCCGGGGGCGGTGGACCGCCTCGTCGCGCTCGCCGAGCGGACCGGCGCGGACCTGGCGATCGCCAACGACCCGGACGCGGACCGCTGCGCGGTGGCCGTCCGTGACGGCGGGCCGGCGAGCGCGAGGAGTGAGCCGGCGAGCCCTCCGGTCACGGGCGAGGAGCAGCGCGGCGGCTGGCGGATGCTGCGCGGCGACGAGGTCGGTGTCCTGCTCGCCGACCATCTGATGCGCCGGGGCGTGCGGGGTCTGTACGCCACCACGATCGTGTCGTCGTCCCTGCTGCGGGCCATGTGCACCGCCCGGGGCCTGCCGTACGACGAGACGCTGACCGGGTTCAAGTGGATCGTCCGGGCCGGCGGTGGATCCGCGCCGCTGGTGTTCGGCTACGAGGAAGCGCTGGGTTACTGCGTCGCCCCGGAACACGTACGCGACAAGGACGGCATCACCGCCGCGCTGACCGTCGCCGAGTTGGCCGCCGGCCTCAAGGCGGAGGGGCGCACGCTGACCGACCGGCTGGACGAGTTGGCCGCCGAGTTCGGCGTGCACCACACCGACCAGCTCTCCGTCCGGGTGGACGACCTGCGGGTGATCGCCGACGCGATGGCCCGGGTCCGGGCGGCCACCCCGACCACGCTGCTCGGGCACCCGGTCACCGAGGCGCGAGACCTGCTCCCCGAGGCGGACGTGGTGATCCTGCGCACCGACACGGCCCGGGTGGTGATCCGCCCGTCGGGCACCGAGCCGAAGCTCAAGGCGTACCTGGAGGTCGTGGAGCCGGTCGCGGACGGCGACGTGCCGGCGGCCCGCACCCGCGCGACGGACGCGATCGCTGCCCTCCGCACCGAGATCGCCACCACCCTGAACCTCTAACCCCCACCCCACCCCCACCCGCGCCTGTTGCTCGAACATGGAAAGTGTGGCCTCGCACCGATTCGAGGCCACACTTTTCCATGTTTGAGCGCGATCATGCGCGGCGAGGGCGGGGGGTGAGGGGAACGGCCGGGGCGGGACAGTCCGGGCGTGTCGTCCGTCGCGGCCGGAGGGTCAGGGGCGCTTGCCGAGGGCGGCGTCGACGGCGGCGCCCAGGGCGGTGACGACCAGCGCCACCGAGGGGCGGACCACCGAGTCGTCCAGGCCGACGGTGCCGGAGAAGCCCGCACCACCGGCGATCTCCTCCAGCCGCACCCGGGCGTCCCGGGCTGCGTCGCCGGTCAGGCCGAGCGCCGGCTCCATCCGGAGCACCGCGACCAGGGTGGCCAGCGCGGCGGTCCGCTCGTCGGGGAGCTGCCCGTCGGCCAGCGCCTCGGCGAGCCGGCGGCGGGTGTCCTCCTCCACGGAGGCGTCCGCCGTCGGGTAGCGGTGCACGTGGATGAAGCCCAGCTCGGTCTCCTCGACGTCGCGAACCGCGCCCCGGGCGACCAGTTCACCGAGGATCCGGTCGCGCAGGCCGTGGCGCAGCCGCTGCACCCAGGAGGAGGGGGTGTGCGGGGTGTCGGCGGCCATCCGGGCCAGCACCTCGTCGAGCGTCGGCTCGCCCGTTCCGGTCGGGTCGGCGACCACCAGGTTCCCGTCGGCGTACGCGATCCGGCCGGCCAGGGCCAGCTCGATCAGCACCGCGGCGGCCATCCCGAGGTCGAGGCTGATCCGCGGCATGGTCGCCTTGCCGGATTCGTCGTCGTACGCGAGGAGAAGCAACTCTTCGGCGAGAGCAACACCAGTCATGGCCGGACACGCTAGCGGGTGCGGGCACCACCGCGCACCAACTCGACGGCGATGGCGTGCCGCCGCGCCCCGTACGCCTACTCGCCCCCGCCCTCGCCGGGGCGGGTGGAGTACGTGCTCCACCCGCCCCGGCGGTCGTGCTGATCAGCCGAGCGTGTCGGTACGACCGGTCCGGAGCAGCAACAGGTAGTGCAGGACGCGGTGTCGGGGGGCCAGCTCCAGGTACTCGTAGGCGAGCAGTTCACCGGTCGGCGGGTCGAAGACCAGCAACATCTGCGCCCGCTGCGGGTACTCGCCCGCCGGTGGGATGAGGTCGGCGGTGACCGCCAGGCCCGGGCGGCCGGCCCGGTCGACGACCCGCCCGCGCCACACGAAGCCGGGCTTGTCCGCCAGGATGGTGAGGATGTCGGCCCGGGTCCGCCGGGGCACCACGTGCGTGACGAACATTTCGTAGGCCGCCATGGCCACGAGACCCGCCGACTGTTCGGTCCGGAGCATGCGCGCGAGCGCCGCCCGATCGGCGGGCAACTTTCCGAGCTTTCGGGGTGGGTACTCGCGGAGCTCCCCGCTGGGCGCCGACGACCGACTGGGGCTGGGCGTCGGCGTGGGCCTCGACTTCCGCAGCCTGGAGAAGTACTCCCGGGACGCCTCGTCGGGGAACTCGACGCCCAGGGTGTCCGTTTCCCCCCACCGGCGGCCGTCGCGCGCCGCCCAGTCGCGACGTTCGTGCACGTAGCTCATCATGTGGCCCTCGGGCCCACCCGTGCCCATGGCGCCCCAGGACTTGGTGTGGTGGTAGGTGTAGCGGCCACCCGCCCTGTCGTACGGTGCGTCCGCGAGGCGCGCGGCGAGTGCCCGCAGGTGCGGCCCGGCCGGTTCGGCGGCGGTGGTCTCGTAGGACACCGGTTGGAGCACGACCCCGTCGACTGGTGGCTGCGGCGACGTCGGCAGGGCGGGCGGCGGCCCGGCCCGCAGCGCCCGCACCAACCCGGCGGACCCGAGCGCGGTCACCGCGGCGGCCGCGCCGAACAGGACGGTGCGCCGGCTCGCGGACTTCCGCGCCGGCACCGGCGGGGCCACCCCCTCCGCCCGGAGGATCACGTCGTGCGCGGAGAGCGGTGGCGGTGCCACGACGGCGTCCCGCGCCGGGTCGGCCGGTCCCAGGAGATCTCGGATCTGCTGCTGCGTGTGCATGATGCTCCTCTCAGGCTTTGGCGGATGCCGGCCGCGCGGCGCGGGCCGGGGTGGGGACGGCCAGGGCGGACCGCAGGCGAATTCGCGCCCGGTAGAGCCGCACCGCGGCGGCGGACCGGGTGCAGCTCAGGACGACTGCGGCGTCGGCGACGCTCAGGTCCTCCCAGCCGACCAGCCGGAGGATCTCCTGGTCGGCTTCGGGCAGAGCGCGCAGCGCCCGATGCAGGTCGAGCACCGGCGTCATGGCCTCGGGCTCGGCGAGTCGCGCCGGCACCTGGTCGGCCTCGGCGAGCGGGAGCAGATTCGGGCTGCCGCGCTGGGTCCGCCACCGGTTCGCGACGACGTGACGCGCGACGCCGTAGAGCCACGGAAGGGCGCGTTCGGGCACCTCGCTCCGCCGCCGCCAGACCACGACGAACACGTCCTGGGCGAGTTCGACGGCCGCGTCGCCGCCTGGCAGGCGACGCAGGCCGTACCGGACGATGTCCGGATAGTGCGTGGCGTAGAGGGTGGTGAACCAGCCCTCGTCCCGCTCACTTGCGGGTTTCATCTGATCGATCTCCCGACCGGAGTTCCTGACAGGGACACCAGGTATGTGTCCCGGACCGGGCGGATCGTTACCGGGGGCCGCGAGGGGAGAACGAGGAATCACGAGCGGGCGGCAGGAAAAGACCGCCCGCTCCGGCGGTGCCGGGGCGGGCGGAATGGTGCGAGCGGGCCTCAGAAGCGGGGCATGCCCCCGAACTGGCGGTCGCCGGCGTCGCCGAGGCCCGGAACGATGAACATCTTGTCGTTGAGGCCCTCGTCGATCGAGGCGGTGACCAGTCGCAGCGGCAGGCCGGACTGCTCCAGCCGCTCGATGCCGACGGGCGCGGCCAGCACGCAGAGCACGGTGATGTCGGTGCAGCCCCGGTCGGCCAGCAGCCGGCAGCAGTGCTCCAGGGAGCCGCCGGTGGCCACCATCGGGTCCAGGACCAGCACCGGCAGGCCGGCCAGGTCGCGGGGCAGCGACTCCATGTACGCCCGCGGCTCGTACGTCTCCTCGTCCCGGGCCAGGCCGACGAAGCCCATCGACGACTCGGGCAGCAGGCCGAGCGCCGCGTCGGCCATGCCGAGGCCGGCCCGCAGCACCGGCACCAGCAGCGGCGGGTTGGCCAGCCGGGTGCCCTCGGCGCCGGTCACCGGGGTCTGCACCGGGTACTTCTCGACAGGGAAGGAGCGTGCGGCCTCGTACACGAGCATGGTGGTGAGCTCGTGCAGCGCGGCCCGGAACGAAGAGGAGTCGGTGCGGGCGTCCCGCATGGCGGTCAGCCGCGACTGGGCGAGCGGGTGGTCAATGACGTGTACGTCCACGATCGCTCAACCTACCGAACGGTCGGATCCCGTAGTGCGGGAGCGGGCGCGGCAGCGACCCGGCTCACCCCGGCGACGCCTCGATGGCACCCCGACGACGCTGCGGTGGCGTGGCGACGCCTGCGGCGGCCGCACCGTGACCGGTTTCACAACACCCGTGGATGCGTAGACTCGCCGGCATGACGGCGACAGCGACGTCGGCCCGGTCGGATCTCTCCGGGCTGGGACGATCCGAGACCGCTCTGCGGACCTTCCTGCACGGCCTGCCCGGCGTGGACCAGGTGGGCGCGGAGCAGCGGGCGGCACAGCTCGGCACCCGCTCCATCAAGACCACGGCCAAGGCGCAGGCGATCGACCTGGCCATCCGGATGGTCGACCTGACCACCCTGGAGGGGGCGGACACCCCCGGCAAGGTACGGGCGCTCGCGGCCAAGGCGCTGCGCCCCGACCCGGCCGACCCGTCCTGCCCGCACGTCGGCGCGGTCTGCGTCTACCCGGCGATGGTCCCGCACGTGGCCGAGGTGCTGGCCGGCAGCGGCGTGCACCTGGCCAGCGTGGCGACCGCGTTCCCGTCCGGGCAGGCGCCGCTGGAGGTCAAGCTCGCCGACACCCGGGCCGCCGTGGCGGCCGGCGCCGACGAGATCGACATGGTGATCAACCGGGGCGCCTTCCTGTCCGGGCGCTTCAAGGAGGTCTACGACGAGATCGTGGCCACCAAGGAGGCCTGCGGGGACGCCCACCTCAAGGTGATCCTGGAGACCGGCGAGCTGGCCACGTACGACAACGTGCGGCGGGCCTCCTGGCTGGCCATGCTGGCCGGCGGCGACTTCATCAAGACCTCCACCGGCAAGGTCCCGGTCGCCGCCACCCTGCCGGTGACCCTGGTGATGCTGGAGGCGGTCCGCGACTTCCGCGACGCCACCGGGCGGCAGGTCGGCGTGAAGCCGGCCGGCGGGATCAAGACCACCAAGGACGCGATCAAGTACCTGGTCATGGTCAACGAGACCGTCGGCGCGGACTGGCTCGACCCGGACTGGTTCCGGTTCGGCGCGTCCAGCCTGCTCAACGACCTGCTCATGCAGCGCACCAAGCTGACGACCGGCGTCTACTCCGGTCCCGACTACTTCACCCTGGACTGAGAGTGATGTTCGAATACGCCCCTGCGCCCGAGTCGCGCGCGATCGTCGACATCAGGTCTTCCTACGGTCTGTTCATCGACGGCGAGTTCGTCGACGGCGAGCATCTCAACAAGTCGGTCAACCCGGCCACCGAGGAGGTGCTCGCCGAGGTCACCTGGGCCGGCAGCGAGGACGTGGACCGCGCGGTCCGCGCCGCCCGCAAGGCGTACGAGAAGGTGTGGGGCCCGATGCCGGGCCGGGACCGGGCCAAGTACCTGTTCCGGATCGCCCGGATCCTCCAGGAACGCTCCCGCGAGCTGGCCGTGCTGGAGTCGCTGGACAACGGCAAGCCGATCAAGGAGTCCCGGGACGTCGACCTGCCGCTGGTCGCCGCGCACTTCTTCTACTACGCCGGCTGGGCCGACAAGCTGCCGCACGCCGGCTTCGGCGCGGACCCGCAGCCGCTCGGCGTGGCCGCCCAGGTCATCCCGTGGAACTTCCCGCTGCTCATGCTGGCGTGGAAGATCGCCCCGGCGCTGGCGGCCGGCAACACGGTGGTGCTCAAGCCCGCCGAGACCACCCCGCTGACCGCGCTGCTGTTCGCCGAGATCTGCCAGCAGGCCGACCTGCCGGCCGGCGTGGTCAACATCGTCACCGGGGCGGGCGACACCGGCCGGGCCCTGGTCGAGCACCCGGGCGTGGACAAGGTCGCCTTCACCGGCTCCACCGACGTCGGCCGGGCCATCGCCCGGTCGGTCGCCGGCACCCGCAAGAAGCTCACCCTGGAGCTGGGCGGCAAGGCCGCGAACATCGTCTTCGACGACGCCCCGATCGACCAGGCGGTCGAGGGGATCGTCAACGGCATCTTCTTCAACCAGGGGCACGTCTGCTGCGCCGGCTCCCGGCTGCTGGTCCAGGAGTCCGTGGCCGAGCAGGTGCTGGAGTCGCTGAAGCGGCGGATGGCCCGGCTGCGGGTCGGCGACCCGCTGGACAAGAACACCGACATCGGGGCGATCAACTCGGCCGACCAGCTCGCCCGCATCCGCGAGCTGTCCGACGCCGGCTCCGCCGAGGGGGCCGAGCGCTGGTCGCCGCCGTGCGAGCTGCCCGAGCGCGGCTTCTGGTTCGCGCCGACGATCTTCACCGGGGTCACCCAGGCACACCGGATCGCCCGGGAGGAGATCTTCGGCCCGGTGCTGTCCGTGCTGACCTTCCGCACCCCGGCCGAGGCCGTCGAGAAGGCCAACAACACGCCGTACGGGCTGTCGGCGGGGATCTGGACCGACAAGGGCTCCCGGATCCTGGGGATGGCCGACCGGCTGCGCGCCGGGGTGGTCTGGGCCAACACGTTCAACAAGTTCGACCCCACCTCGCCGTTCGGCGGGTACAAGGAGTCGGGCTACGGTCGCGAGGGCGGCCGGCACGGGCTGGAGGGCTACCTCAATGTCTGAGCGGGTCGCGGTACGCAAGACGTACAAGCTCTTCATCGGCGGGAAGTTCCCGCGCAGCGAGTCGGGACGGTCGTATCTCGTGCAATCCGCGAACGTGTCGCTTGCCTCCCGGAAGGACGCCCGGGACGCCGTCGTGGCCGCCCGCGCGGCCGTGAAGGGCTGGGCCGGGGCGACCGCGTACAACCGGGGCCAGATCCTCTACCGGGTCGCCGAGATGCTGGAGGGCCGCCGCGAGCAGTTCGTCGGGCTCGGTGTGCCGGCCGACGAGGTCGACGCGGCGATCGACCGCTGGGTCTGGTACGCCGGCTGGTCCGACAAGCTCCCCCAGGTGTACGGCGGCGCGAACCCCGTCGCCGGGCCGTACTTCAACCTGTCGGCGCCCGAGCCCACCGGCGTGGTGGCGGTGGTGGCCCCCGAGCAGCCGGCGCTGCTCGGCCTGGTCAGCGTGATCGCCCCGGCGATCGTCACCGGCAACACGGTGGTGGTGGCCGCCTCCCCGGCGCAGCCGCTGGCGGCGGTGACCCTGGCCGAGGTGCTGGCCACCTCCGACCTGCCCGGCGGGGTGGTCAACATCCTCACCGGGAAGATCACTGAGACCGCGCCGGCGCTCGCCGGCCACATGGACGTCAACGCGATCGACCTGACCGGGGTGGCTGACCCCTCGCTCGCCACCGAGCTGGAGGTGAAGGCGGCGGAGAACCTGAAGCGGGTGCTCCGGCCGGCCCCGGCCGGCCACGACTGGTCCGCCGACCCCGGCATCACCCGGATGACCGCTCTGCTGGAGACGAAGACGGTCTGGCACCCCAAGGGCGCCTGATCCCACCCACCCCACCGCTGGCCGGCCCGTTGAGGGTGCCGGCCGGTGGGGGGCGATGGGGATCTACTACGGGGGGTAGGATTGATGGGTGACGCGGCTTGGTGATCTTGAACGTGCGGTGATGGACGTGCTGTGGGACACCGTCCCGGGCACGTCGGACGGGGTGACCGTGCGCGAGGTCGCCGACGCGCTCGACGGGCGCGAGTTGGCGTACACGACGGTGATGACCGTGCTGGACCGGCTCGCGGGCAAGGGCATGGTGCGGCGTCAGCGGGAGGGGCGGGCCTGGCGGTATCGGCCCGCGGCCAGCCGCGAGGCGTACATCGCCCAACTCATGCTCGACGCGCTGGACATCGGTGGCAGCCGGGACGCCGCGCTGGTGCGCTTCGCCCGCTCGGTCACCGGGACCGAGGCCGACGTGCTGCGGGCCGCCCTGAGTTCCGAGGCGGCCGGGTCGCTGACCGACCGGGTCGAGGATCCGCGTGCGGACCGGGCCGGGCAGCCCGCCCTGGCCGACGAGGCGACGGACCGGTAGGGCGCCTCATGGCGTACGCCGCGCACTTCGCCGCGACGGTCCTGGCCTGTTACCTGACCGCCCAGGTCCTCGCGTCCTCCACCTGGACGTGGCGCAGCCCTCGGGTGGCGATCGTCTGCTGGCAGGCGGTCGGGCTCGCACTCGGCCTCTCCGCGATGGGCCTGCCCATGGCGCTCGGGCTGACCGCGTACGACCGGCCGACGGGCGGCGCGCTGCTCGCCCTCGGCTCCGACCTGACCCACGGCACCCTCCCCGCCGGGATGGGCGCGATCCACCTCGGGCTGGTCGGCGTCGGCTTCGGCATCGGGGCGGTGCTGCTCGGCACGACGGTACGCAGCCTGCACGCGGCCGTCCGGGCCCAGCGCCGGCACCGGGACCTGTTGACCCTGGTCGCCCGCCGGGACCCCGAGGTGCCGGGGGCGCTGGTGCTGGACCATCCGGGCGCGGCGGCGTACTGCCTGCCGGGGGTGCGGCCCCGGGTGGTGGTCAGCGTCGGAACGCTCAGCATGCTCGACCGGGCCGAGCTGGAGGCGGTGCTCACCCACGAGCGGGCGCACGCGCAGGAGCGACACGATCTCGTGTTGCTGCCGTTCACGGCGCTGTGCCGGGCGCTGCCCTGGTTCCGCTGGGTGCGCGACGCTCACGAGCGGGTCGCGCTGCTGGTCGAGATGCGCGCCGACGACAAGGCCCGGGAGCTGCACGCCGAGGCGCCCCTCGCGGGCGCGCTGCGGCGGTTCGCCGCGGCCGGCCACCGGGTCACCCCGGCCGGCGCGCTCGGCATGGGCGAGGGGGACCTGGACGTCCGGGTCCAGCGGTTGCTGATCGCCGGCCGGCCGCCCCGGCTGATCGGGGCCACCGCGCTGGCGGTGGCGGCCACCCTCGTCGCGCTGCCGATCTCCCTCTTCCTGAGCTGACGGCCCACCGAACCGGACGCCCGTCGATCCGATCGCCGCCGCACGCCCCTTCGATAGGTAGGCGGACTACGTGTAGGCTCCCTACGAAAAGCGAGCCTACCCCCGGAGAGCGGCCATGGACTCCCTGCTCCTCGCCCGTCTGCAGTTCGCCACGACCACCTCGCTGCACTTCCTCTTCGTCGCCGTCACGCTGGGGCTGGTCACCCTGCTCGTCGGGCTCCAGACCGCCTGGGTGCTCACCGGCAACCCGGCGTACGAACGGCTGACCCGGTTCTGGGGCCAGCTCTACGTGATCAACTATGTGCTCGGCATCGCCACCGGGATCGTGATGGAGTTCCAGTTCGGGCTGAACTGGAGCGGCCTGTCGCGCTACGTCGGCAACGTGTTCGGTGCGCCGCTGGCGATCGAGACCCTGGTGGCGTTCTTCCTGGAGTCCACGTTCCTCGGCATGTGGATCTTCGGATGGCACCGGCTGCGCCGGGGCGTCCACCTCGCGCTGCTGTGGGGCGTGGCGCTGACCGCGTACGCCTCGGCGTTCTGGGTCATGGTGGCGAACTCCTGGCTCCAGCACCCCGTCGGTTACGAGCTGCGCGACGGGGTGGCCCACCTGACCGACTTCGGCGCCCTGCTCACCAACCCCACCCTCGGGATGGCCTTCGGTCACGTGGTCGCCGCCGCCCTGCTGACCGGCGGGATGCTGATGGCCGCGGTGAGCGCCTGGCACCTGCTCCGGCGTACCCCCGACTTCGCGCTGTTCCGCACCTCGCTGCGGATCGGGCTGGTCACCGCGGCGCTCGCGGTCAGCCTGGTGCAGGGGTTCGGCTTCGCCCAGTTCGGGCCGGTCGGGCAGACGCAGCCGACCAAGTTCGGCGGCGGCGCGGGCCGGGACACCCTGGTCGCCGAGTGGACGGCCCGGTTCGGGCCCGGCGACTACGCCCCGCCCGTGCTGGCCGACGTCGGGCTCGGCTTCATGATCATGATCGGCATGCTGCTCGGCTGCGTCTGGCTGCTGCTCCCGCTGCTCTGGCGGGACTGGATCATCCGGCTTCGCGTCCCGCTCTGGATCACCCTGGTGGCGCTGCCGTTGCCCTTCGCGGCAATGCTGCTCGGCTGGATCGCCCGCGAGGTGGGCCGCCAGCCCTGGGTCGCGTACGGGCTGCTGCCCACCGAGCAGGCGGTCTCCCCCGTCGGGCCGGGCGTGATGCTCGCCTCGCTGATCGGCTTCACCCTGCTGCTCGGCGCGCTCGCCGTCGCCAACGGGATGCTGTTCGCCCGGCACGCCGCCCGGGGCGCCGCCGACCCGCCGCTCGGCCGCCCACCCGCCCCGGCCCCCGAGCCGGTCCGCCCCGTGTCCGTCCTCGCCTGAGGGAGCCGCCGTGGAACTCGCCTGGTACGCCCTGCTCGGCCTCTTCTTCGCCGCCTACCTGGTGCTCGGCGGCTACGACTACGGCGTCGGGCTGCTGCTCGCCCGGGGCGACGGCCCGGACCGCCGCCGGGCGGCGCTCACCGCCGTCGGCCCGTTCTTCCTCGGCAACGAGGTGTGGCTGGTGGCCACGGTCGGCATCCTGTTCGGCGCGTTCCCCACCCTGGAGGGGGAACTGCTCTCCGGGTTCTACCCGGTCGTCGCCGCCGCGCTGGCCGGGGTGGTCGCGGTGACCGTCGGTGTGCAGTTGCGCAGCCGCCCGACCGACGGCCGCGCCCGGGCCGCCTGGGACCGGGTGGTGGTCGCCGGCAGCCTGCTCGCCGCGCTCGGCTGGGGCGGGCTGCTCGCCGGGCTGCTCCAGGGCGTGCCGCTGACCGCCGCCGGGCACGTGGCGGGGCTCGGGCACGTGGCCACCCCGTTCGTGGCCGCCGCCGGGGTCGCGATGGTGGCCCTGGTGGCCGTGCACGGTGCGACCTTCCTCACCCTCCGGCTCCCGGCCGCCGACGCCGCGCCGCTGACGCGTACCGCCCGCAGGCTGGTCGCGGTGGCGCTCGCCGCGGTCACGCTGGCCACCGTCGCGGGCGGCCTCTCCGATCGGGTACGCGCCGCGACGCAGCGCCCGGTGTTCGCCGTACTGTTGCCGTTCGTACTGGTCACGGCGCTGCTGGTGGCGCGGGCGGCGCTCGCGCGGCGGCGACCCGGGGTGGCCTTCGCCGCCACCTCGGCGGCGCTGGCTCTGCCGGTGGCGCTGGTCGGGGCGGCGCTCTGGCCCTACGCGCTGGTTTCCACCACCGATCCGGCGGCATCACTGACGGTGACCGACGGGGCGGCCAGTGGGCCGACCCTGGCGCTGCTGGGCTGGCTGACGGTGCCGCTCCTGCCGGCCCTACTAGGCTTTCAGGCAATGTGCTGGTGGGTGTTCCGGGGACGGACCGACGGCAGGGCACCGGTGTACTGGTGAACCGCCGTCCCTTCGACCCGCGTCTGCTGCGCCGGGTCCCCGCGGCCCGGCGCGACCTCGCCGTGCTCGCGCTGCTCGGCGGGGTGACGGCGCTGCTGGTCGTGGGGCAGGCGACCGCGCTGGCCATGCTGCTGGCCACCGCGATCGACGGACGGCTGGACCGGCCGGCGCTGGCCGGTCTCCTCGCCGCGGTGGCCGGGCGGGCGCTGGTCACCTGGGCGCAGGGCACGGTGGCGGCGCGGGCCGCCGCGACGGTCAAGGCCACGCTCCGGGAGGACCTGCTCGCGGCCGTCGGCCGGCACGGCCCCGGCTGGGTCGCCGGCCAGCGGGCCGGCCAGCTCGCCACCCTGGCCGGGCGCGGGCTCGACGCGCTGGACGCGTACTTCACCGGGTACCTTCCGCAGCTCGTGCTCAGCGTCACCGTGCCGGTGGCCGTGCTGGCCCGGATCGTCTTCGCCGACTGGGGCTCGGCGGTGATCATCGCGTTGACGTTGCCGCTGATCCCGATCTTCGGCGCGCTGCTCGGCTGGCAGGCACAGGCCGCCACGGACCGCCAGTGGCGGCGGCTGTCGCTGCTCGGCGGGCACTTCCTCGACATGGTCGCCGGGCTGCCCACCCTGCGCGCGTTCGGCCGGGTACGGGGGCAGGTCGAGGTGGTACGCCAAATCGCCGACGGACACCGCGCGGCCACCATGAAGACGCTGCGGATCGCGTTCCTGTCCGCGCTGGTGCTGGAGCTGGTCGCCACGCTGTCGGTGGCGCTGGTCGCGGTGCCGGTGGGCATCCGGCTGCTCGGTGGCGGGCTGACCCTCTCCACCGCGCTGCTGGTGCTGCTGCTCACCCCGGAGGCGTACCTGCCGCTGCGGGCGGCGGGCAGCCGGTTCCACGCCAGCATGGAGGGGCTGACCGCGCTGGACGAGGCGCTCACCCTCTCCGCGGTCGAGCCGGCCGCCGACCGGGCGGAGCCGTCGCCGGCCCCCGACGGGCGGGGCGAGATCCGGTTCGAGGGCGTCACCGTCGAGTACGAGCGGACGGTCGCGCTGCGGGACGTCACGCTGACCATCCGGCCGGGCGAGCGGATCGCCGTCGTCGGGCCCAGCGGCGCGGGCAAGAGCACCCTGCTCAACCTGCTGCTCGGCTTCGTCGCCCCGACCCGGGGCCGGATCACGGTGGGCGGGGTCGACCTGGCCGGCGTCGACCCGGACGGCTGGCGCAGCCGGCTCGCCTGGGTGCCGCAGCGCGCCCACCTGTTCGCCGCGACGCTGGCCGACAACATCCGGCTCGGCGCGCCCGACACCGACGACGACGCGCTCGCCGCGGCGGTCACCGCCGCCGCGCTGGACGAGGTGGTCGCCGCCCTGCCCGACGGGCTCGACACGATGCTCGGCGAGCGCGGCCACGGCCTGTCCAGCGGCCAGCGGCAGCGGGTGGCGCTGGCCCGGGCGTTCCTCCGGCACGCCCCGGTGGTGCTCCTCGACGAGCCCACCGCGCGGCTCGACACCGCCAGCGAGGCCGTGGTGCTGGCCGCCACCCGTCGGCTCGTCGCCGGGCGGACCGCCCTGCTGGTGGCCCACCGGCCGGCGCTGCTCGAGGACGCCGACCGGATCCTGCGGGTCGAGGACGGCCGGGTCACCGAGCTGACCCGCGCGACGGTCGCGGAGGTGGCCCGATGAGCACCGGTCCCGCCGACGGCCCGTCCACCACGCCGCCGAACCCGGACGCGGAGACCTCCACGACCCCGCCGCCCGGCGCACCGCCGAACCCGGACGCGGACGCCGCCGCGGCCCCGCCGCCCGACGGCCGGAGCGTCCGGGCCGCCGAGCGGACCGTGCTCCGGCTGGCGCGGCCGTACCTGGGGCGGCTGGTCGGGGCGGGGCTGCTCGCGGCCGCCACCGAGTTCGCCGGGCTGGCCCTGATGGCCACCGCCACCTGGTTGCTGATGAGCGCCGCCGGCCAGCCGCCGCTGGACCGGCTCACCGTGGCGATCGTCGCGGTCCGGGCACTGGCGATCAGTCGGGGCGTGTTCCGCTACACCGAGCGGCTGGCCGGCCACGACGCCGTACTACGCATGATCACCGACGTGCGGGCCCGGGTGTTCGCCGCGCTGGCGGCCCGGGGCGACGCCGCCCGAGGGCGCACCGGGGACGCGCTGAGCCGGCTGGTCTCCGACGTGGAGGCCGTGCAGGACCTGCTGCTGCGGGTACTCGTGCCCGGATCGGCCGCCGCCGCAGTCAGCGTCGTGGCCGTGGCCGGGGCCGGTCTCGTCTCGCTGCCGGCGGCCGGGGTGCTGGCGCTGGGCCTGCTCGTCGCCGGGATCGCGCTGCCGCTGGCAGCCACGGCGCTGACCCGCCGGGCCGCCGACGAGGTCGCCCCGCTGCGCGGCGCGCTCGCCACGGACGCGGTCGACCTGACCCACGGCGCGGCCGACCTGGCCGCGTTCGGCGCCACCCGGCAGGCGCTGGCCGCCGCCGGGGGGCGGGCCCGGCGGCTGGCCCGGTTGGAACGGCGGCTCGCCGCGACCGGCTTCGCCGTGGACGCGGCCGGGGTGCTGGTCGCCGGGGCGACCGCCGCCGGGGTGGTGGTCGCCGCGCTGCGCGCCGGGGTCGACGGGGTGCTGGTCGGGGTGCTGGCGGTCGGCTCCCTGGCCGCCGTCGAGGTGGCGCTCGCCCTGGTCGGTGCCGCTCGGCAGCGCACCCAACTCCGGGCCGGCCTGGTCCGGGTCGCCGCCCTGCTGACCACCCCCGAGGCCGGTCCCACCCCGGCCGCCCCGCAGGCCGGTCCCACCCCGGCCCCAGCCGCCGAGGCCCGCACCGACGAAGCCCCCGCCGCGGTGACCGCCGCCGCCCCGCACGACGTGTGCCTGGACGAGGTGACCGTGCGGTACCGGGCGGGCGCGGCACCGGCGCTGGACCGGGTCACCCTGGACCTGCCGGCCGGCCGCCGGGTCGCCGTGGTCGGCCCGAGCGGCGCCGGCAAGAGCACGCTCGCGGCCGTCCTCACCGGCACGGTGCGCCCCGAGGGCGGCCGGGCCACCCTGGACGGGGTGGACCTGTCGGCGTACCCGGCGCAGGACCTGCCACGGGCGGTCGGCGGGCTGCTCGCCGAGGCGTACGTCTTCCACACCACGGTCCGGGAGAACCTGCTGCTCGGCCGGCCCGCCGCCGACACCGACGCACTGACCGCCGCGGCCCGGGCCGCCGGCCTGCTCGACTGGGTGCACGCCCAGCCCGCCGGCTGGGACACCGTGGTCGGCGAGGAGGGCGGGCAGCTCTCCGGCGGCCAGCGGCAACGCCTCGCGCTGGCCCGGGCACTGCTCGCCGCGCCCGGGGTGCTGGTGCTCGACGAGCCGACCGAGGGCCTCGACCCGGCCGCGGCCGACGCGGTGCTCGCCTCGGCGTTGGCCGCCACCCCGGCGGGGCACTCGGTGCTGCTGATCAGCCACCGGCTCAGCGGACTCGCCGGCCTCGACGAGATCGTGGTGCTCGACGCCGGCCGGGTGGTGCAGCGCGGCCGGCACGCCGAACTGGTCGCCACGCCGGGCTGGTACCGGGACCAGTGGCTGCTCCAGGAGGCGGCGGAACGCGGCTACCTGGCCCTGACCCGGCGGCCCTGAGCGCCGGCTCCGGGAATCTCCCCGACGCGGACGGGGGCACCGCCGTGGCAGGCTCGGACCCATGGCCCGGTGCGACGTCGTACGCGTGGAGGACCGGCTGCGCGAGTTGGACGACCGGCTGCACGGTCCGCCACGACTCAAGGCCGACCTGCTGACCGAGGCGCGGCACGCGTTGCAGGACGCAGTCGAGGCGTACCAGGACGGGGGGCTGCCGGCGGCGGAGGCCGAGCGGCGGGCGGTGGCCGAGTTCGGCGACGCCTCCCGGCTCGCCCCGGCGTACCAGGCGGAGCTGGCGGCCGGCTCGCTGCGCGGCCTGGCCCTGCGGGTGCTCGCGGTGGCCGGGGTTCTGGTCGTGGCGGGCGACCTGACCTGGAAGGGGTCGAGCTGGAGTGGCGGGTCCGTCCCGCCGGCCGGCTACCGCCTCCTGTCCGCCTCGCTGAACGGCCTGTGGATCGTCACCGCGCTGCTGGCGGTAGCCGGGCTGCTGCTGGTGGCCGCCTCGGCCCGGTCGGCCCACCCGGCCCTGCCCCGGCTCGCCCGGCTGACCGGCTTCGGGCTCACCACCGCGCTCGCCTTCGGCGTGCTGAGCGGCGGGGCGATATACGGCTGGTCGATCGGGCTGTGGGAGGCGGCTCTCACCTGGCCCCCGATGATCGTGGGCGGGTTGGTGGCCGGTGCCGGCTTCCTCTGGATCGGCCGGGCGGCCCGGTCCTGGCTGCTCGCGGTCCGCTGACGAGGGGCACGGCGAACGGTCACCCGGGGGCGCTGTCGGACGGCCGGCAGGCCGAGCGGGGCGAGCGGGGCGACCGCCGTCGCGGTCGCGCGGCGGTCAGGCCGGGGCGGCGGGGGTGTCGTCGAGGAACCGGCCGACGGTGACGCTGAACTCCCGCCAGCCGGCCCGCTCGCCTTCGAGCGCCCGGCGGCCGGAGTCGGTGAGCTCGTAGGTGCGGCGCTCCCGGCCGTTGACGGTGCTCCAGGTGCTGGCCACGTGCCCGGCCCGCTCCAACCGGCGCAGCGCGGGATAGATCGTGCCGGTCGGCAGGTCGAGGCTGCCGTCGCTGCGCGCCCGGAGTGCCTCGATGATCGCGTAGCCGTGCAGCGCGCCCCGTTCCAGCACCGCGAGCAGCAGCGCGTCGAGGTGTCCGTGCAGCGCCTGGGCCTTCATAGGTAGCAACGCTACTTGTCTGCCCGACCGATCGCCACCGGGGTGCGGGCACCGGTCCCCGTGAGCCGCCCACTAGGGTATGTGCCCAGAGTCACTCGACGGCCGGAGACGCCGCCGGGTGGGCAACCCGAAGCACACGGAGGTCAGCGTGGCCCGCCAGTCGCCCCAACGGCCCGACGCCGACGAGCCCGAGCTCGACGAGACCGACGGCACCGTCGAAGAGGTCGAGGAGGAGGAGGTCGAGCGCCCGTCGGCGCGGGATGTCGACCGCTCGCTCTGGGACGAGGTGCGCATCGACCCGGTGGAGATCGCCCTGCCCTCCGGCACCGGCTACACGCTGCGGGCGTACCGGCCGGCGCGGGAGCTGACCCCCACCGACGTCGTCGACCGCGACGCCGACGACCCGTTCCTGGCCCGCCGTCAGGCGATCGAGGTCGACGAGGACGACGACGAGGTCGTGATCCTCGACGAGGAGGTGGCCGCCGAGTTCGCCGAGGCCGAGGAGGAGGAGAACGGCGGGAAGTCCCGACGCCGGGGCGCCGACGACTCCTCGACCAAGGCCGACGGGGACGAGGACGCCGAGACCGACGAGGACGCCGAGGACGAGGACGAGGGCGACGAGGAAGGCGACGAGGAGGTTCCGGTCTTCCTCAGCCACCGGGGCAAGCTGCTGCTGTTCAAGACGCCGGAGTCGCTGGTCAGCTTCGTCCGGTCCGGCGCACCCACCGACATGTCCCAGCTGGACAGCTGGAGCGAACTGGCCGATCGGCTGAGCCCGGCCGACATCGCGCCCCTCGACGAGGACACCTACGAGCTCGACCTGGTCGTGGAGAACCTGCGCGGCGGACACGACACCTGGGACGCTCCCCTGCTCATCGAGGCCGGCGAGGCGGCCCGGGACGTCGCGTACGCCCTGCGTCTGCCCGCTGTGCTGGACATGCTCTCCGCCGGCTCCAGCCTGGACAATCTGGACGAGGCGCTGCGGTCCACGGTCAACGGCGGGATCGGCGGCTTCCTCGGCCGGCGGCGGCTGAAGAAGATCGGGGCGCAGACGGCAAGTCTCGGTTGGCGCACCATTGTCGGCAAGATCTCTGCGGTCGTGGACTGGCGCGACTGACGCGTTCCAGGGAGCATCAGTCTTTGGCAGAGAAAGACCTCAGTCCCGGGAGGAGGACGACGCCGTGGCGCTCGTGCGCGTGTACTGCGGTCTGGCCTCAGCGGATCCAGCCGACCGACCGGCTTCGGCCGGTTCGACGCTGACGTCCGCTGTCGTCGACGACGCAGGCCGGCTGCTCCATGTCTGCGAGATCGGCGACGACCCGGCCGGATACGCCCAGCTGGTCGCCCTGCTCGTGGAGCGGTCGGGCGGGCCGAGCGGCGCCGCGATCGCGGCCGACAGCGACGACCACACGGTCACCGCGCTGCTCAGCGCCGCCGGGCGGCCGTTGGCCATCGCCGACGACGACTCGGTGGACGACTTCGCCGAACGGTTCGCCGACGACGACTCGCTGGAGGAGATGCAGTCCCCGCCGGCCGAGCGGCAGGCCGTCGGGCTGGCCCGGGCCCTCCAGGCCGGGGCGCTCTCCGCGGTCACCCTGCCGGCACCCCGGGATCTCACCGGCTACAAGCAGGTCCTCGCTGCCCACGCCGCGCTCGCCAGCGGCCGGCACTCCGCAGCCGTGGCGCTGCGTGAGGTGCTGCGGGAGCTCTACCCGGCCGCGCTGCGGGCGTACCCGGACCCGGCCGAGCCGGTCGCGCTGGCCGTGCTCGACGCCCTGCCCGAGCCCGGCATGCTGGGCGGCACGATCGCCCGGGGCCGGGAGGTGTCGGTGGCCGCGGACGCCATCGCCGCCCATCTCGCGGCCGACGGGGTGGCCGACGCCGACGAGATCAACGACGCGGTGACCGCCCTGCAGGTCGCCATCTCCGAGACCCCGCGCCGCACGGCGGTCAGCCGGGCGCTCACCTCGGCCGTGGCGGAGACGGTCCGCCAGGCGGTCGCCTCGGTGCGGGCCTGCGACGCGGGCTGTGAGGCGCTGGTCAGCGCGCTCGGTGCCCGGGTCACCAACCCGGCCCAGGCGCCCGGCCGGCGGGCCGCCGCCCGCCGGGGCGAGCCGGTCGCCGAACTGACCGGCCTCGGCGGCACCGGCACCGGGCTGCGCGCGCTGCGGCCCACCGAACCCGAGCCCGTCGGCCGCCGCGGCCGCCCCGAGCCGATCCCCGGCAGCGGAATGCCGCCCTCGCCCCGGCCCCTCGGCCCGCCGCCGATCGCACCGGAGCCGATCGCCCCGCCGCCGATCGCCCCGCGCCCGATGGCTCCGGCCGCCACCGCCACCCCGCCCGTCTCCGCACCGCCGTCGGCCGGCGAGCCGCGCCGGGTGGTGGACGGCCCGACCAACCGGCCGGTGTCCGCGCCGCCGCCACCGCCGCCGGGGATGACCCCGTTCGCGCCGGCCCAGCGCGATCGCGGCTCGGTGCCGCCGGCCGAGGCCGGCGAGCCGTTCCGGCCCACGCTGACCACCGCCGCGATCCAGCACGCCCGGGCGGAGCGGCAACGGACCGTCATCCCGCCCCGGCCGAAGACCACCGGCGAGGGCGCCCGACCCGCCGGTGGGTTCAGCGCCACCGACCTGAGCGTGCCGGTCCCGACCCCGCGGCCCGGCCAGGAGGCCGCTCCCCCGGGCTCGCGGGCGAACTGGCCGCTGGTCAACAACCCCGAGGACCCGTCCGACAGCGCCGCAGACAACCCGGTCGTCCGGTCCTTCGAGGACCGGGGGCCGCGACAGATCGACGGGCCGACGGAGCTGGTGCCGACCGACGGTCGGGTCACCCCGCCCTGGCTCGCCGACGACCTGCCTCAGGAACCGCCGATGCTGCGGCTGGTCGAGCCGCCGCCGCTGGCGGACCGGGCGCTGCGCGAGGGGCCGGCCCAGTCCGGCGACCCACAGTTGGAGACACCGCCGCTGCGCCTGGTCGACCGCGGGGAGTCCATCCGCGCCGACCGGCCCGCACCGCAGCCCCACCCGGACCGGCCCGCGTTGGAACACCGTCCCGACCGACCGGCCATGGAGCACCGCCCCGAGCGCCCCGCGATGGAACATCGCCCTGACCGACCGGCCATGGAGCACCATCCCGAGCGGCCCGCGTTGGAGCGCCGCCTCGACCGACCGGCCATGGAGCACCGCCCCGAGCGGCCCGCGTTGGAGCGCCGCCTCGACCGGCCGGCCATGGAGCACCGGCCCGCCCCGGTCCAGCCGCCGCGTGCCGCCCCGATGGAGCGGCGGACTCCGCCGATCTCCGACGAGGGCGACGGCGACCTGCTGATCTTCGCCGCCGCCAAGTCGGCCTGGTTCGTGGGTCAGGACGACGAGGCCGAGGTCGACTGGTCGAGCACTGCGGACACCGGTTGGCAGGCCGCCGAGCAGGCCGCCCGCCCGGCCGTGGGCGCCGAGACGAAGGCCGGGCTGCCGAAGCGGGTGCCGCAGGCCAACCTGGTCCCGGGCTCACCGCTACGCGAGGAGCGTCCGCTGCGGATCGTCCGCGACGCGGCCAGCCTGGCCGAGAACACCACCGGCTACTTCCGGGGCTGGCGTCGCGGGCAGGAGATCGGCGGCTTCGCGGTCGGCGGGCGTCCGGGACGGGAAGCGGCCGGCGGCTGGGACTTCACCCGGGACACCGGGGACCGCGACGACGACCGGGAGTACGAGTACCGGTCCGCCGGATACCGGTCCTGAGACCCGCACGCCCGATCCGGGCGCGCGACGCCGGCCCCCTGACCCGCCACGCCCCGTGGCGGGTCAGTCGGCACGCCGGACGGTAACGGCCCGGGAAGGACCCCGCCGCCGCCATCGGCCCCCCGAAAACCGCTCCCCACCTGCGTGTTCAGGCCCACACCCGGAGAAGTTGACGCCGGGTCGCGGCGGCCGGGAACATACCGGACGGTAACGGCCGGCGGCAGGTATCGCCGGGTGGGGAAGGCGACTTGGACATGGCGACACCGGCGATCGACCCGGCCACACCCAACCGGCGGGGGGTGCTCGCGACTGCGGCGGGCGTCCTGTTGCTGACCGCCTGCGGGCGGACCGGGGCGCAGGACGGTCCCACCAGTGGCGCCGACCGGACCGGCGGCCGGGAACTCGTGCTCGGCGTCAGCCTGGAGCTGACCGGTGCCGGCGCGGCGCTCGGGGTGCTTCAGGAGCGGGCCCTACGGATCAGTCTGGAGTCGCTCAACGCCGACGGTGTGCCCGTCGGCAACCTGCGCCGGACTGTCCGGCTGGAAGTACGCGACAACACCGGCGACCCGGATCTGGCCGCCCGGCACGCCACCGAGCTGATCCAGCGGGACGGGGCGCACGCCCTGCTCGGCGGGACCGTCACCGAGACCTCCGCCGCCATCGTCGGCGTCGCCCAGCGACTCCGGACCCCGTACGTCTCGCTGGCGTACGGGGACGGGATCGTGCTGCCGCTGGCCCAGCGGACGTACGTCTACAAGCTGACCCCGGACGCCTCCGACGTTGCCCGCCGGCTGGCCCGCCTCATCGCCTCGCAGGGGCGGAAACGGGTCGCGGTGCTGTCTGCGGACGGGCTGCACGGCAACTCGGGCGTACGGGCGATGTCAGCGGCCCTGCGGGCCGTCGAGTTGCGGCCCGTCGAGGTCGTCCGGCTGCCCCGGGCCGGCGAGAGCTTCCTGCGGGCCGCGCGACGGGTGGCGGCGGCGGAGCCGGACGCCGTGGTGGTCTGGGGCACCGCCCCCGACACCGGTGGGGCGGTGCTGGCGCTGCGCCAGGCCGGCCACCGTGGGCCGCTCTACCTGGACCCGGGCGGCGTCGCCGAGGACACCCTGGCCGACGGCAACTCGGCCGCCCTTGAGGGCGCGTACGCGGTCCACCCGATCTGCCTCGGGGGGTCCACCCTCACCAACACCACCACGGCGGCGATGGCCCGGCGGGATTTCGTGTACCGCTACATCCAGCGACACGGCGGTTTCAGCGGTTTCGCCCCGTACGCCTCGGACGCGCTGCAACTGATCGCCAACGCGGCCCGGTCGGCGGCCAGCGTGGACCGGGGTCGGCTGCGGGCGTACCTGCAGAACCAGGTCACCGAGGGCATCGCCGGGGCGTACGCGTTCGCGCCGATCCGGCACGGCGGCATGGACCGCAACTCCCTCGGCATCTACCGGGTCGACCACGGCGGCTGGGTCCGGGTGTCCTGACCCGATCCGCGAGTCGCCCGAGCGGCCGGCGCCACCCCGTCGGCCCGCCCGAGAGGCGGGGCGGGTCGACGGCGAGCGGGCGTGCGGTCCCGGACAGCCCGCGGGGCAGGCTCCGGGCGGGCGGTCCCGGACAGCAGGCCGCGCCCGGTGACCCGGCGGTGTGCCGGTTCACCGGGCGTTGCCCGGGCGAATCTCAGGCCGGCGTGACGGCGCGCGAGCGGCGCATCGTCAGCACGTACTCGACCAGCGAGATCAGCACGTGCTTCGTCGACTCCCGGTTCCGGGCGTCGCAGGCCACCACCGGTACGTCCCGAGAGATCGCCAGCGCGTCCCGGACGTCCTGCGGGTCGTGGTACTGCATCCCGTCGAAGCAGTTGATGGCCACCAGGTACGGCAGCCGCCGGTGCTCGAAGAAGTCGATGGCCGCGAAGCAGTCGGCCAGTCGTCGGGTGTCGACCAGCACCACCGCGCCGATGGCGCCCCGGACCAGTTCGTCCCACATGAACCAGAACCGGGTCTGGCCAGGTGTGCCGAACAGGTACAGGATCAGATCTCGGTCGATCGAGATACGACCGAAGTCCATCGCCACCGTGGTCGTCGTCTTGCCCGGCACCTGCCGGGTGTCGTCGACGCCCACGCCGGCCGAGGTCATGATGGCCTCGGTGGTCAGCGGAGTGATCTCCGAGACCGAGCCGACCAGCGTCGTCTTGCCGACGCCGAACCCACCGGCGATAACGATCTTCGCCGACGTCACCCGGCCGCTCGGCGCGGGCGGGCGGTGCGACATGTCAGAGCCTGCGAAGTCCACTCAGCACCCTCTCCAGCAGTTCAGTGCCCACCGAGTCGTCGGAGTCGTCCAAAATGGTCGGCTCGTGGACCGCGACCAGGCCGTCCGTCGCCATGTCGGCGATGAGCACCCTAGCCACGCCGAGCGGAAGCTGCAGCCGCGCCGCGATCTCGGCGAGCGACTGTACACGTCCGTCACACAGCGCGGCGATGTACTGGTGTTCACGGCCCTGGCTGCCATTGCTGCTGGCAGCGGTACGGCCGCGCACCGTCGTCTCGACGAGCGCTTCCAGGGCGATGTCCAGCCGGGGGCGGGTACGACCGCGGGTCACGGCGTACGGACGGACCAACGCACCGGTCGGCTCGTCACGATCGACCATCTCGCCGCTCACCTCCCTTCGTCCCTGACACCGGCTGGTCCCTGGAACGGAACCCCTCGTCGTTGTCCTTGCCGCCCCGCCTGACCCACCGGCCAGCGCGTAGGTCAGCCCATCATCCCCACAGCCGCACGCGGCTGCGGGGTCAACGCGTCGCCCACCCGGTCGACCAGGAGGGCCATCTCATAGCCGACCTGCCCGACGTCGCAGCTGCGAGCTGCGAGCACCGCGAAGGACGAACCGTCCGAGATGGACATCAGGAACAGGAAGCCGTTGTCCATCTCGACCACTGTCTGCAACACCGCGCCGCCCTCGAAGCAGCGGGCCGCTCCCTGGGTCAGGCTGACCAGACCGGACGCGATCGCGGCCAACTGGTCGGCACGGTCACGCGGAAGGTCTCGTGACGACGCGAGGAGCAGGCCGTCCGCGGAGACGGCGACCGCATGCGCGACACCGGGCACCCGGTCGGCGAAGTTGGCCAGCAGCCAACCGAGATCCTGCGTAGTTGTCATCGTTGTTGCTCCTTCTGCCCGCTCCTGGCCACCGGGCCTGAGCCAGACTGCGAGGATTGCTGCCCTCCCGGAGTCACGTCCGGGCTGGTCGGGTTACCGTCGGGCTGGGTACGCCCGCGCTGCACGCCTCGATGGTAGGCGGATAGCAGGCCGCGGACCCCCTCCGGCGTACGGCGCTGGGCGGAGGCGGCTGGCTTCTCCACCGCGCCCGGCACCAACTGGGCCATCGGCACCCGCTTGGGCAGGCCCTGGCGGGTGGTCTCCGCGACCGGAACCTCGGTGGCCGCCGAGGCGGCCCGCCAGCCGTCGTCGGCCGAGGTCTGCCAGGCGCTGCCCGGCCGGCGACCCGTCGGGTCGGCGGCGGGACCGCGTTGGGTGCCCCCGCTGGTCGTCAGCCCGTTGTCGCGGGGCGCTCCTGCGGCCATCGGGATGTCTGCCATCGGTGCGTTACCTGTCGTCCGGGGTCCTGGTGTCTGAACGGCCCGGTCGGCGACGTCGACCGCGGAGAACTGCTGGGTCACGGCGCTGTTGGCCCGGTCCGTGGCTCCGTTGGCCGGCGCCGACTGGGCGGCGCCCTCCTCGGAGCCCGCCCGGCGGGTGCGGAACCACGCCGACTCGAGCTCCCGGAAGATCGGCAGCTCCATCGTCTCGTCGGCGTACCGCTGCTGGTTCTGGGCCTGCGGGGGCCCCGGCCGGCCCGGAGCCGGCTGGGCGACCGGGGCGTACGGCCCCGGCGGCACGTCGGTGCGCGGCACCCGCGGCAGCTCCGTGGTCATGTCCAGGGCGGCGGCGAGGCGCTCGGGCACCGGCGGGGTGGCCGGCTCCCGCGCCGGCGGGGCCACCGGCGGCCAGGCCGGCGGAGCGGCCGGCCCCGGGGCCGACGGCATCGGCCGACTCGGCAGCGGCGGCCCGGAGAACGGCTGGCCGGAGACGGGCGCTGCGGGGTACGGCTGGCCGGAAACCGGCTGGCCTGGGAACGGGGCGGCCGAGACCGGCTGGCCGGAGACCGGCGCACCCGAGACCGGAGGGGCGGAGACCGGCGGGGCGGAGACCGGCGGGGTCCAGCCCCGGGCCTCCGGGCTGCTCGGCAGTTGCCGAGGTATCACCGGCTGCTGAACCGTGCTGTCCGGGTCGGCGTCGCCGGGGGCACGCCGTTGCGGCAGCGGGTCGATCGGCTGCCCGTTGGAGGTGCGCGGGCCCCGGGTGTCGCCGCCGCTGACCCCGCTGGCCCCCGTCAGGTCGGACCAGGCCGGCATCGACCGGGCGGAACCGCCGGCCGGGGCGGGCGTGCCGTTGCGGGAGGCCGGGTCGTACGTCCGGCCGCCCAGGGTGACCTGGTTGCCGGAGTGCCCCGGGCGCTGCGTCGGCACGGGAGCCGACGGGCCGCCGCCGAAGGCGGCGAAGGCACCCAGGGCCGGGGGCGCCCCGGCCGGCTGCGGGCCGGAGGGCTGTGGGCCGGCCGGCTGCGGGCCGGGGGGCAGCGCGGACGGCTGCTGGACCCGGCCGGAGAGCGCGCGGGGCACCAGGACCGAGGTGGGCAGGGTGACGTCGGCGACGGTGCCCCGATCGGCTCCGGGCCGCAGCTCGACCCTGACCTGGTGCCGGGACGCCAGTCGGGCGACCACGACCAGACCCATCATCCGGGAGACGGCCACGTCCACCTGCGGCGGCGTGGCCAGCCGCTCGTTCAGCTCGCTGAGCTGGTCGCCGCTGATGCCGATGCCCCGGTCCTCGACGTAGAGGGAGGCGCGGTCGCCGACGCGGCGGGCCTCCACCATCACCTGCGAGTCCGGCGGGGAGAAGGCGGTCGCATTGTCGAACAGCTCGGCGACCAGGTGGACCAGGTCGTTGACGGCGTGCGCGGCGACCTCGATGTCCCGGTCGATCACCCCGAACTCGATCCGGGTGTAGTGCTCGACCTCGGACTGGGCGGCCCGGAGCACGTCGATCAGCGCCGCAGGCTCGCGCTGCACGCGGGTGGAGTCGGCACCGGCGAGCACCAGCAGGTTCTCGTCGTTGCGGCGCATCCGGGTGGCCAGGTGGTCGAGCTGGAACAGCTCGGCCAGCCGGTCCGGGTCCTCCTCGCCGCGCTCCAGCCGGTCGAGGTGGCCGATCAGCCGGTCGACCAGGATCTGCGAGCGGCGGGCCAGGTTGACGAACATGGTGGCGACGGACGCGCGCAGCGCGGCCTGCTCGGCCGCGGTCCGGACGGCTTCCAGGTGGACCGCGTTGAACGCCTCGGTCACCTGACCGAACTCGTCCTTGCTGCGGACCGGCAGCGGCTCGGCGATCTGGTTGGCCAACTGGACCGGGGAAAGCTGGCTGGAGAGCTGCGGGTCGCGCAGGCGGGCGACCGCCTGCGGCAGCCCGTGCCGGGCGATCTTGTGTGCGCCCTCCCGCAGGTCGCGCAGTGAGCGGGCCATCGACCGGGCGACGAGGTATGCGAAGAGGATGGCCAGCAGCAGCATGCTGAGCAGCAGGCCGGTCTGGAGGAACACCGTGCGCTGCACGTTCGAGCGCAACCCGTCGGCCTTCCGGATCACGTCGCCGTCCAGCTTGCGCTCGACGGTGCGGATCAGCTTGGCGTTGGCCACCATGGCCGCGTCCCACTGGTCCGCCGCGAACGGCGCCTCGGTCATGCTGCCGTTGATGTTGCCGTCGATCCAGCCGGTGTAGTTCTGCGCCTCACGCCGGTCACCGCCGGAAACGGTCTGGTCGTGCAGGTCCGCCTCGGCGGAGTTGGCGACCGCCTTGAAGCTCTGCAGCGCCTGCTGCTGACCGGTGCCGCTGGCGATGTAGTCGGTGCGCAGCACCGGGGTCAGCTCGCGCTGAATCAGCGCGCGGTGCACCACGACCCGGCGGACCGAGAGGTATTCCTTCTCGCGGGCGACGGCGGCCGAGGCCCGCATCCGGTCGCTCAGGTCGTTGTCGCCGGCGAGCTGGGTGGCGGAGTCGCGGACGGCGAGCAGGTCGTTGATCAGACCCTCGTACGCCTGCATCGCGTCGATGATCTTCAGCTTGCCATTGAACACCTGGCTGCGGGTGCCGGGCAGGTCCTTCAGGTTCTGGTCGATCCCGTCGAGGAGGCTGTCCAGACTGCCCGGCAGGTCCTCGATCTTGTTCCGCTGTTGCAGGTAGGGTCGCGTGTTCTGGTCCACCCCGCCGTTGACCCGGTTGTACGACTCCTGGTAGCGGGCCCTGGACTGCTCGCCGTCGGCCCCGAGCAGCAGCACCGCCGAGGTGCGCTCGTCCTGGAGGCTGTTGACCAGCTCGCCCGAGTAGCCGACAAGGTTGGCCAGGTCGCCGGAACGGTTGGCGTTGTTGAGCGTGTCCAGGTTGTCGACGAGGCCGCTGGTACCGACGACCACCGTCGCGATGGTCGGCACGATCATGATGAGACCGAGCTTGGACCAGATCGGCATGTCGCGGAGCCGGCCGGCCGGCCGACGCAGTCGCGACAGGAAGGAGCCCGCCGTCTTCGGCCGTTTGCTCACGTCACCGCCCTCGCGATCACAGCGTCCGCGCGTTGCCCCGGGCAACGCCCAGCGACCGACCCGGTGGGTCGGACCTCCGAGATTCCATCACGCCGTGTTCCAAAGAGAAAGCCCAGGTTGGCGGTTGCCGGGGGTGTGATGAGATGTTGATGCAATTTGCTCGCAATCCGTCTGGCCGGAGTCACACAAAGTAATGGATCATCCGCACCGCGTCGTCCTGCTCGCCGGCCCATCCGGCTCCGGAAAGTCGTACATCGCGCAACGAACCGGGCTTCCGGTTCTATGCCTCGACGACTTCTACAAGGACGGCGATGACCCTACGTTGCCGCGTCAGAACAACCTCGTGGACTGGGACTCACCGCGGTCGTGGGACGCCGAGGCGGCCGTGGAGACGATTGCCCGACTGTCCCGGCACGGAAAGGCCGAAGTGCCGGTTTATGCGATCGGCGCGGACCGCCGGGTGGCCACCCGGCCATTCGAGGTCGCCGGATCGCCATTCTTCGTCGCCGAAGGAATCTTCGCCGCCGAGATCGTCGAGGAATGTCGACGCCGAGGGCTGCTCGCCGGGGCGTACGCGCTGCGCCGCCCGCGGGGGACCACCTTCCTCCGTCGGTTGACCCGTGACCTCGCCGAACAGCGCAAGGCCCCCGGCGTGCTGCTGCGCCGAGGGCTGGCCCTGCTGCGCGCCGAGCCTGCGGTGCTGCGCCGGCAGGCGGGGCTCGGCGCACACCCGGCCCCGGCCCGCGAGGTGCTGCGCCGGGTGGCCGACCTCCTCGCCGGCCACCCGCACCACCACTAATCAGCCCAGCAGCTTCGCGTACGCGGGCTTGATCACCTCGTCGATGATCGCCAGCCGCTCGTCGAACGGGATGAAGGCGCTCTTCATCGCGTTGATGGTGAACCACTGGAGTTCCTTCCAGCCGTAGCCGAAGGCGTCCACCAGCAGCGCCATCTCCCGGGACATCGAGGTGCCGCTCATCAGCCGGTTGTCGGTGTTCACCGTCGCCCTGAAGCGCAGGTCGCGCAGGAGCCCGATCGGGTGCTCGGCGATGGACGCCGCCGCCCCGGTCTGCACGTTCGACGACGGGCACAGTTCCAGCGGGATCCGCTTGTCCCGCACGTACGCGGCCAGCCGGCCGAGCGTCGGCGACTCGCCGGGGGTGATGTCGTCGACGATGCGCACCCCGTGCCCGAGCCGGTCCGCGCCGCACCACTGGATGGCCTGCCAGATCGACGGCAGCCCGAAGGCCTCGCCGGCGTGGATGGTGAAGTGGAAGTTCTCCCGCTGGAGGTACTCGAAGGCGTCCAGGTGCCGGGTGGGCGGGAAGCCCGCCTCCGCGCCGGCGATGTCGAAGCCGACCACCCCGGCGTCCCGGTGCCGCACGGCCAGCTCGGCGATCTCCTGCGACCGGGCGGCGTGCCGCATCGCGGTGAGCAGAGTGCCGACCCGGATCGGGGTGCCGGCCGCCGCGGCCAGCGCCGCGCCCTCGGTGAACCCGGCGACGACAGCCTCCACCACCTCGTCCAGGGTCAGGTCCCGCTCCAGGTGCTGCTCGGGGGCGAACCGCACCTCGGCGTAGACCACCCCGTCGGCGGCCAGGTCCTGGGCGCATTCCCTGGCCACCCGCCGCAGCGACGACGGCGTCTGCATGACGGCGACGGTGTGCGCGAACGTCTCCAGGTAGCGCTCCAGGGAACCGGAGTCGGCCGCCTCGACGAACCACCGGCCCAGCGAATCGGGGTCGGTGGTGGGCAGCTCGTGACCCACCTCGGCAGCCAGATCGACGATCGTCGCCGGCCGCAGGCCGCCGTCGAGGTGATCGTGCAGCAGCGCCTTCGGGACCTTGACGATGTCCTCGTATGAGATTGCGACCATGCCCAGACCCTAGCCAGCCATCCGATGACCCGGCACACGACCCGCGTGAACGTCGGCGGCACCATGGCCCGTCGTCGATCGGCGCTCGGGCCGGCTCCGGGCGATCATTCGTCCTCGAAGTCCGCGATCCGACGCTCCATCTCGTCGAACCAGACATCGACCGGCTCTTCGTCGTACCCGTTGAACCGCAAGGCGAACTCCGCGCTGCGGATGCCGGCCGCGGTGACGGGCGACCGGGGCACCGCTCCGGAGGCGTACTCCCGCAGGGTCTGCTCGATCCGTTCGGCGAACGCGTCGACCTGGCCGGGGCTGTAGCCACGCCGCAGGCGGCTGCGGGGGAAGCGCCGTCGCGGCACGATGAGATAGTCGACGATCGTCCGGTCGATCACCTTGGCCGGCACGAGGGTCAGTTGTGTCGTTCCAGGGCTGGTCGATGACTGCGGCCCGAGGCGACCGTTGACCATGCCGACGACCTGTCCGCTGGCGGGACGCCAGACCGGGGCGCCGCTGATGTCGTGCCGACCCCTGAGCCACGAGCCGAACGGAACCGCCAGGCGGTTCTCCCCGGCGAGCCCGCCGAGCACGGTGGCTCCGGTGACCGACAGGGAGAGGGCCTCGCCACCAGCTGCCGTGTCGAACTCGACCGGCGCCGGGGCCACTACCGGCGGCCCGCCCTCCAGCCGCAGGACGGCCACGTCGAGGTCGTCGAAGGTGCGCTCGTGCGGCGGCCAGGCCGCCACCCTGGCGGTGGCATCCACCGGCAAGGAGCCCGCCCCACCGTGGAACCGCAGCCGAACCAGACCGTCGGGCCACGTGCCGGTCTTCTCCGGCACTTCGAGCGCCTGGTTGACGACGTGGGCACAGGTCACCACGTAGCGGTTGCCCACGAGGAACGCCGTGCCGACCGGCTGACCGCCCGTGTTGCGGAGGACCTCGGCGAGCGCCGGCGCGAGGTGCAGGGCAACGCCGAGGGCCGCCGGCTCCACGGCCTGTCCCGGCTGCTCGGCGGGCTCCTCGCCGGGATGGTCCCCGACGGCGGACCCGAGGGACTCGCGGCCCCGGCGCCAACCGCGGAAGTAGTTGGTCAGGGCCTCGGCCAGCCGCGCCGGGTCGCGCCGGACGGGTGGCGGCCCGCCGTCGGCCGGGGAACCCGGCACCAGGTTCGCGGCGGGATCCCGGCTGGGCAACCCGGCGGCGGTCAGCGGCCCGACCGTTGGCCTGCTGACCCGCGCGGCGGCCCGCCAACCCAGGTCCGCAGAGGTAGCCCAGAGCCGGCGCTTCTCCTCGGCGGTTCCGGAAGCGGCGTCTACCAGCCGCAGTGGCCCGCCCGGCGGGTCGTCGCCCTCCCCGCCCGCGTCGGGCGTCTCGCGGCCGGCCTCGACCAGGGAGAGCCCCGCCATCCGGGCGAGGATCCGGGCCCGCAGGTGCGCGAAGGGCTGACTGTCGGCCGTCAGCGTCACCTCACCGGACTCGGCGGGGACGGCCGCCGCCAGCCCCGCCCCGGGCAGCTTCAGCCGCCGCTCGATGCCGGCCGAGACCTCCCGGTCGACCCGCTCCACCTCGTGCCGGTGCAGCGTGCCGAGCAGGACGTCGCGCACCCCGTCGACGAACTCGAACCGATCGCCGTCGGCCGCCGGGTCCTCGGCCACCATGCGCATCAGGCCGCTGAACAGGATCTCGGCGAGATGCGCGGGCGACGAACCCGGCATCATCGCCGCCTGCACGGTACGCATCAACGGCAGGCTGAGCGGTGCTGCGGAGAGGTAGGTGACGAGTTCGTACGCCTCCGGTGTCGCCTCGGCGCGGAAGGCCCGGACCCGGTCGACCGGATCGCGCGGCGCGCGGCGCGTCGGCGGGACGATCGACGGAGCGGGCCCGGCGAGCAGGACGGAGGTGTCGATGCCACCGTGTGCGCTGCCGCTCAGGAGTTGGGCCCACGGCCCCAGCCACTCGGGATCGGCCTGCAGCACCGGCACGGGGACATGCTCCGCCGACCCGGCGCGTCCCCGACGCCGGTAGCTGATAAACGAGAGGCGGTCGTTGGTCACGCCGGGCAGCGGGGCCCGTAGTCGCCCGGGAATCGGCCGGAGCGCGGTGCGTTCCCACAGGTGCGCGGGGAGTGGTTGCAGCACCGCGACCGGCCCGGACCGCGCCCAACGCCGCAGCACCGCCGGCAGCCGGCCGTTCTGCCACGACTCGCCCACCCCGTCGCTGAGCAGGAGAATGAGCCGACGACCGGTGGGATCCACCAGCTCGGCGGGGCTGCGGAGCATGCCGTGCCCGGCCTGACGGTGGGTCGTGACCCAGGGAACGCCCGCCGGGTCGGTGTGCAGGTGCCGCAGCCGGATGTCCCGGAAGGCGCCGAGCCGACGGAAGAGCGCGGTCAGTTCGACCGCCAGGCGGCCCCAGAGTTGCCCGCCCGCGCCGAGGTCCGCGACCAGGACCAGGTCGAGCCAGGGCTCTCGCGCCGGGCGGAGCACCGGCAACCAGATCCGCCGCTCCGCGATCCGGCGTACCGTCGCTTCCTCGTCGACGACCTCTCGGTGCCGGGAGCTCGCCCGCCGCTTCAGCGGGCGTAACGCGCGCGCCAGCCGCAACGTGTCGGGCAGCACCGGGGCGGCGTGGACCAGCAGTGGCGTGGCCCGGATCGGCCGGGCCGAGGGCGACGACGGACGCAGGTGGACCGGCACCTTGGCCTCGGCGGGGGCGGGCACCACCGCCGCGGGTGGCGGTCGCTGCGCCGCGTTGGCTGCCGGCTCGCCGACTTCGGCCGGAGGCGGCCCGGCCGGCCCCTCGACCCGCACCGCCGGGCGCGGCGCGGGATCGACCTCGACGGCGGCAGGGTCGGCGGGTACGGGACCGGGCGTCGGGGGCGAGGCGGGCGCGCCGCCGGCGGAGAGGTGCTGGGCCAGCCACAACGCCTCGGCGAGCTGCCGGGCGTCGAGCTCGACTCCGGCCGCCGCGAAGACGGACCGCACCTTGCCGGCGGACACGCTCACCCCAACTCGGTGAGGTACTGCAACACGAGGTCCGCCAGCCGGTCCGGATCGAGCTGCTCACCCGGCACGTGCCGGGTGAGATAGACCGCGTTGAGCAGCTGGTCCGTCGCCAGTTCGCCATGTTCCCGGCGGGCCAGGAAGGACTGGATCAGCTGCCCGGCCCGGCCGTCGCCGTCGGGGCCGAGGTGGGCCCGGACGATGTCGGCCAGCCGGTCCCGGTCCGGTGGACGCAGCTCCAGCCGAACGCAGCGGCGCAGGAAGGCCGGGGGGAAGTCCCGCTCCCCGTTGCTGGTCAGGACGACGATGGGAAACTCCCCGCACCGTACGCGGCCCTGGTGCACGGTGGTCCGCCGGCCGTCGGCGGTGCCGATGGCCACCTCCGGCACGGAGTCGGCGATCCGGGAGAGCTCCGGTATCTCGTACTCGCCTTCCTCGAAGACGTCCAGCAGGTCGTTGGGGAGGTCGATGTCGCTCTTGTCGATCTCGTCGACCAGCAGGACCCGCTTGCGCTCGCTCTGCGCCAGTGCCGTACCGAGCGGACCGAGTCGCAGGAACCGGCCCACATCCGGCGGCTCGGCCTCCAAGCTCGGGCCCGGTCGGCCGGTCGCCCGCAGGCTGTGCTCCTCGATCCGGGCGATGGCGTCGTACTGGTACAGGCCGTCGCGCACGGTGGTCCGGCTGGTGATGGGCCAGCGCAGGACCGTACCGAGCCCCAGCTCGTGGGCGACCGCGTAGGCCAGGGTCGACTTGCCCACGCCGGGCTGCCCGGTCACCAGGAGCGGACGCCGCAGCAGGATCGCCGTGTTGACCAGTTCCAGGGTCTCCCGGTCGGCCTGGTAGGTCTGGGCCTGCCCCGACCGTTGGCTCCGGTCACCCGTGCCGCCGTCGAAGGTCCGCCAGGGCGGCGGGGCGGGCAGGCGCTCGATGCCGTCGTGCGGCACCCCGCTCCCCTTGAAGATCCACCACTGACTCACGCGAGTTCCACCTCTCCCGGCGGCAGCATCCGTTGGCGCGGCGGCTGCCGCACCGGGTCGTCCCAGAGCAGCACCACGTTCAGGCCCCAGTGGTCTGCGCGGTTGAACTTGGCGGCGGCGCGCCGCAACCGGAGGATCGTCCGGGGTAGATCGGTCACGCGGGCGTCCGCCAGGCACTCCACCAGGCCCTGCTGGGAGCTGCTGCCCACGCAGTCGGTGCCGGGGCAGCCCGCGCAGCCGGGCACGCACCAGGCCAGGGCGGGCACGCCGGTCGAGAGCGCCACGTCGAGCGCGACCTGGGCGGGCGGGCGGTCGGGAGGCCCCGGCAAGGCGACCATGGAGAGGTATTCCTCACAGCTCAGCAGGCCCCACATCGCCTGGTGGTCCCGCTTGTCGTCGCAGCCCACCGCAAGCAGCCCGGACACGACGGCCCGGTCACCCGCCGCCCGATACCGCGTCCGCAGGAAGGCCATGCACTCCGCGTCCTCCAGGCGCTCCAGGTCGCGGACCACGACGGCGTACTTGCCGCCCAGGGTCTCCCACGGGCGTCGGGGCCACAGCGTCCAGCCGTGGATCGGCTCGCTGAGCAGTTCCTGCGGAAGAATGAATTCGATCATGATGTCCCGCTCGTGCGCGGTCAGCAGCGCGATCTGTTCCACGAGCAGGCTCTGCACCCGCTGCTTCGCGGTCTCCCACGGGACGGCCTTCAACTCGTCCAGCACGGGCACCACGTGCTCAGCGTCCACGTAGCGCCACATCGTCACGTGATAGCGCCGGTGGTCCTGGTACGCCGGCCGGAGGCGCACCATCACCGAGACGGCCGCGCTGCTGCTCGGCTCGGCTGCCAGCCGCTGGGCGATCCGGTCGGACAGGTTCAGTCGCCCGGCCCGGTAGAGCAGCCAGTCCCGCAGCCGGGTGTGAGTGGGATGCCGCCGCGCCAGGTCCGCCACGTAGACGAGCAGCGGTGGCAACTCCCCCGGCACCGGCACCAGGTCGATGAGGTCGGAGATCACGTCGCCGTAGTCGTGGTGCGGGCCCGACTCCCGCAGCAGCGAGTCGGCCATCCGGCGATAGTCGGCCGTGTGGTCGGCGGGGCGACCCACGGGCAACTCGGCCATGATGCCCCTCAGCTCCCGCTCCTCCTCCAACGTCAGGTACGACGACGGATAGCAGCCGGGGACCGCCGGCCAGCGCGACGGCCCGTCCGGACGGTGATGGGTGTCGTGGGCCCGCCACAGCCGGACGTGCACCGCGCTGTCCAGTTCGCGCAGGCCGCCGATCGGGACGACGAACCCGCCGCCCTGCCCCCGCGTCGCCTTGACCACGCCCCAGACGCCACCGGTGACGGGGTCGAGGACCGGACCGCCGGACATGCCGGGCGCGATCTCCTCCTTGCCCAGGGTGACCAGGCGACGGGAGAGGTAGTCGTTCGAGCCGGTGGACTCCAGCAGTCGGACCGCCGGCTCCAGCACGGGCCCGAGCTTGGCCGAGTACCCGGCGACGACGCAGCGCTTCCCGAGGGCGGACGGCCGCGTGGAGAGCCAGGCGCACGGATGGGCCGCGATCCCGCTCACCTCGATGACCGCCAGGTCCGGATACGGCCAGATCCGACCGCCGTCCCCGCTCCGCGCGGAGGCCGCGCTGACCACGCCGGGGTACGCCGCCCCCCGCCACCACACGGTGACCGCCACCCCCGTCGCGCCGACGACGTGGGCGGAGGTCAGCACCGTGCCCGGAGCCACGAAGAAGCCGCTGCCGGGTTGGCCCGCCGCTGCGGCGACGACCTTGACCAGACAGCCGCGAAGGTGCTCCGCCCAGTCCACCGCCTCATTCACCCGGTCGGGCGCCCTCGGGAGGTGTCGCCTCCGGCCTGCGACCGGACGGCTTCCAGGTCAGGGTGACCTTGAGGGCCGCCTTGGCCGACGAGCCGGCAAGCGCCGCCACCAGCCCCTTGCCCCCGAACTCCAGGTCGAGACCGAATTCCACCGCCACCTCGTCCGGCTGGGCTGCGGCGACCCCTCGCCGCACGTTCGTGGCCACCGCCGTCAGGGTCTCCGACAGCCCGGTGAGCGAGAGGAGGCTGGCCCCGAACGCAACGTCTCGCACCCCCTCGTTCTCGATCAACGCCCAGGCGATCTGGCCATCGGGCAACTCGACCTGCACGAGCTCTCGCATCGAACCTCCCCAGCACCCTCCACGATGGATCGCGGCGAGTTTAGCCCTGCCGGCGGGCGACACCCAGGTCAAATGTTCGCCTTTGGTCGAGCTCGAAGCTCTGTCGGATCTGCGACCCGACGCTCCGCGAAGCCGACCGCGCTCGGCCAGACCCACCCGACCTGCGGCTCAAGGCCCGCCGCCTAGGCTGGCCGGGTGACCGTGCCGCACTCGTCCGAGCTGCTCAGGGAAGCGACACGCCGGCGGGTGGTGAGCCGGCTGCGCTGCCCGGTCTGCGCGGAGCCGCTCGCCGAGGTCGCCGCCGGGACCGCCCGCGCGCTGCGCTGCCCGCGCCGGCACAGCTTCGACGTGGCCCGCCAGGGGTACGTCAACCTGCTCACCGGGCGCGCCCCGCACGTCGGGGACACCGCCGAGATGGTGGCCGCCCGAGTCGACTTCCTGGCCGCCGGCCACTACGACCCCGTCTCCGCCGCGCTCGCCGCCGCCGCCCGCGCCGCGATACGGGGGGCGGACGCCCCGGACCCGAGCGACACAGCCGACCCGCCCGACCCGGCCGACGCAGCCGACCCGGCGGAGCCGGCGCGGGCCGCCGGGGCGCCGTTCGGGGCGTACCCGCTGGTGGTGGATGCCGGGGCCGGGACCGGGCGGCACCTCGACGCGGTGCTGGCGGCGCTGCCGGACGCCGTGGGCCTGGCCCTGGACGTCTCCAAGCCGGCGCTTCGCCGCGCGGCGAAGGCCCACCCCCGGGCGGCGGCGGCGCTGGTCGACACCTGGCAGCGGCTCCCGCTGGCCGACGCCTCGACGGCCGTGCTGCTCAACGTCTTCGCGCCGCGCAACGGCGCGGAGTTCCGCCGGGTGCTGCACCCGGCCGGCGCCCTGCTGGTGGTCACCCCCACTGGGGCGCATCTCACCGAGCTGGTCGACGCACTCGACCTGCTGCGGGTCGACCCGGCCAAGGCCGACCGGGTCGCCGGGAGCCTGGCCGCCCACTTCGAGCAGGTCGGCGAGACCGTGCTGCGGGCCCGGCTGGAGCTGACCCGCCCCGAGGTGGCCACGCTGGTCGGCATGGGCCCCAGCGCCTGGCACACGGACCCGGCCGTGCGCGCCGCGCGGATCGCCGCGCTGCCCGAGCCGGTCGCGGTCACCCTCGCGGTACGGCTGACCGTGCACCGCCCCCGCTGAGCGGGCGTACGCCGAGCCGAACCGGACACGCACGCCGAGCTGAGCGGGCGCACGCCGACCCCGGCGGGGCTCAGGTCGACAGGTCGACCTCTTCCCAGCCCGGCGGCTCGTCGTGGTACTGCCCCCGCAGGATCACGGCCCACTCCAGCGCCCACCGGCGCTGCCCGATGGCGTTCGCGTCGACCAGGCCCGGCAGCGACCGGCCGGACCGCTCCACCTCCAGGTACGCCCAGTCGAGGCAGTAGTGCAGGTCGAGCAGGGCCGCCGCGTCGGCGGGGTGCTGGGGCGCGGCGAGGATGCGGGAGCGCCACTCGGTGAACGTCTCCCCCGCGGCGATCTGCGGCAGCCGCTCCACCAGCCGGTCGTCCACCGGCATGGTCGGGTCGAGCTGCTTGGTCAGGCCGAGCACCCAGGCCAGGGAGAAGAGCGCGTCGTGGTGCAGCACGAACGACCGGTGGTCGCCCCGGCCGCCCATCACGAACTGCCCCTCCGGCGGGGTGACCATGTCGACCAGGTGCGAGGCGAGCAGCCAGCTCATCGCGGCCTGCGGCGGCATGCCGAAGCACCGGGCCAGGATCAGGTGCAGCACCGCGATCCTGGCCTCGATCTCCACGGTCGGCCGCAGCTCGATCTCGTCGCCCGGCTCCCACACCAGGGGGAACTGGCTCGGGGGCAGGGGCAGTCCCAACCGGGACAGCTCGTCCAGGCTGGCCTCTCGGACCTCTCGCGGGTCGGGGGCGGGTATGCGCACGGCTCAGATCCCTGTCAGTCGCATCGGCTCAGCGCTGGTCGTCCCCCCTGGCCTGGGAGAGTAGCCGGTTCCGGTGGGCGGCACCACGGGCACCCTGTCGCTCGGCCGGCTCAGCCGATCCGCTCGATGACCAGCGGCTTCACGGCCGGGGCGGTGGCCGAGATCCGTACCGCGCGGGCCGCCTCGGCCAGCGCCGCCGGGATCCGGGCGGCGTGCTCGGCGCGCAGCTCGTACAGCGGCTCGCCGGCCCGCACCGGGTCGCCGGGCCGCTTGTGCAGCACCACCCCGGACGGCACGCTGATCGGGTCCTCCTTGCGGGCCCGGCCCGCGCCGAGCCGCCAGGCCGCCACCCCGATCGCGTACGCGTCGACCGAGGAGACGAAGCCGTCCGCGTCGGCGGTGACCACCTCGACCTCGTTCGCCGTGGGCATGGGCGCGTCCGGGTCGCCACCCTGGGCGCGGATCATCGACCGCCAGGAGTCCATCGCCCGGCCGTCGCGCAGCGCCGCCGCCGGGTCGGCGTCGGGCAGCCCGGCCGCGTCGAGCATCTCCCGGGCCAGGGCCAGGGTCAGCTCCACCACGTCGGCGGGGCCGCCGCCGGCCAGTACCTCGACCGACTCGGTCACCTCGACCGCGTTGCCGACGGTCAGCCCGAGCGGGGTGGACATGTCGGTGAGCAGGGCGACGGTCCGCACCCCGTGCGCGCCGCCCAGCTCGACCATGGTGCGGGCCAGCTCGCGGGCGTCGTCGACGGACTTCATGAACGCCCCGGAGCCGACCTTCACGTCCAGCACCAGCGCGCCGGTCCCCTCGGCGATCTTCTTGCTCATGATCGAGCTGGCGATCAGCGGGATCGCCTCCACGGTGCCGGTGACGTCGCGCAGCGCGTACAGCTTGCGGTCGGCCGGGGCCAGGCCGTCGCCGGCCGCGCAGATCACCGCGCCCACCTCGCGGAGCTGCCGGAGGAACTCGTCGTTGGTCAGCGCGGCCCGCCAGCCGGGAATCGACTCCAGCTTGTCCAGGGTGCCGCCGGTGTGGCCCAGGCCCCGCCCGGAGAGCTGCGGCACCGCGCCGCCGCACGCCGCGACCAGTGGGGTGAGCGGGAGGGTGATCTTGTCACCGACGCCGCCGGTGGAGTGCTTGTCGACGGTCGGCCGGTCGACGGCGGACAGGTCCAGCCGCTGCCCGCTGGCGATCATCGCGGCGGTCCACCGGGCGATCTCCGACGCGCTCATCCCGCGCAGCAGGATCGCCATGGCCAGCGCCGACATCTGCTCGTCGGCCACCAGACCCGTCGTGTACGCGTCGACCACCCAGTCGATCTGGGCGTCGCTCAGCACGCCGCCGTCCCGCTTGGCCCGGATGACGTCGACCGCCGTGAAAGCACTCACCGTTGAGTTCCTCTTCTCGTCCTCGCAGCTTCCGACCCGCGGCCCGCCGCCACCCGGCTCAGCCCGCCCAGCGGACCGGCACCTCCGTCGGCGGCTCGCCCTCGCCGGCCCAGAAGATGGTGCCGGTCGCGTCGACGACCACCACGCGCGGGGTGCGGGCATGCCCCCAGGCGATCGCCTCGGCCGGGTCGCCCCAGCTCGGGCCCTCCTCCAGCACGCCGGTCTCGGCGCCCTCGGTGTCCCCGGCCGACCGCTCCCAGTACGCCGTCCACACCTGCTGTCCGGCGGACAGGTCCGGGTGCACGAAGACGGTGCCCCGCCCCCGCCAGGCGGCCAGCCGGTCCGGCACCACCGGCACCGGCCGCTCGCCGGTCACCGCCTCGATGTCGGCCACGTCGAAGGCGTGCGGCAGCAGCTCGGCCATGGTCAGCGGGCCGTCCTTGGCCTCGACCAGGCACTGCGGGCCGCCCTGCTCCCAGAGCAGCTGCCGGCACCGGCCGCACGGCATCAGCGGCTCGCCGGTGGCATCCACGCAGGAGAGCGCGACGATCCGGCCCCCGCCGGTGGCGTGCAGCGAGGAGACCACCCCGCACTCGGCGCAGAGCACCACGCCGTACGCGGCGTTCTCCACGTTGCAGCCGACCACGATCCGGCCGTCGTCGACCAGGGCGGCGGCCCCGACCGGGAACTTCGAGTACGGCACGTACGCGTGTCGCATCACCTCGGTGGCGGCGGCGCGCAGCCGCTCCCAGTCGATCTCCATAGCTCCGATTCTGCCGCATTTACCGAGCGAGCTCGACAACCCGGCCCAGACACGACGTGAAGCGGCCGACGGATCGGACTCCGTCGGCCGCCTCACCTCCTACCTCCTCAGTAGTACCAACCCGAGCACGTCCAGCTGCCGTCCGGCACCCAGGCGGAGCCGTTGTAGGACGCGTAGTCCCAGCAGAGACGGTGACGGTCCAGGTCACCCGAGCTGTTCGTGGTGTGGGTGGTGCTCCTGGAGCCGGTGGCGCTGCCGGGCAGGGTCGCCGTGTACGTCGCCTCCGTGGCGTAACCGTATGGCGACTTGATCTGACGCTCGATCTTGACCGAGTAACCCGGCGCCGTCGGGTAGGTGCTGTCGACCACCACCTGCCCCCACCGCTCGCTGCAACTGCCGTCACCGATCAGCTTCCAGCCCTTCGCCCCCGAGTCCTCGTAGTGGGCGTACTGCACCGTGCTGCAGGACGCCGAGGCCGGGCTCGCGGGCAGCACGACTGCCATGAGGCCCACAAGGGCCCCGACCGCGGCGAATGCGGTGGCCATACGTTGATTACGCACCGATTCCCACACCTTCCCAATCTTTGTCGCCGGCACCAGCACCGGCACCGGCACCGGCACCGGCACCGGCACCGGCATGACTCAACCGGGTCAGACGCTAGGAAGCCGAGTCATCGAAAGACCATTGCTCAATCATCTCCGGCTCATGGCCGAGCCGCGGGAAGGCAATGACTGGGCGATGGGGGCAACCGTGCGGCTCCCAGCGATCACCGACGATGCTTCCTCGGAAGCAGGCGAAGACATCCCGCGCTCGGCGCAGAGCACGACGCCGCGAATCGCACCGGTCAGGCGCGGGCAGGGTGGGGCCGCCGGCCCACGCGGCTCAGCGGACGGCCAACTCCGCCAGCCGCTGCGGGGTCACCTCGGCCAGGTTCGCCGCTGCCGCGCCGAGGTCGGCGGCGGGCACGTCGACGCCGGGGTCGACGTACACCAGTGCGTCATTCCTGCGAATCAGATGGACCTGGTCATCCCGCTCCACTCGTACCCAGTGATCCGGACCCACCGGCCGGCACGGCAGCGTGGTCGCCGGGTCGGCAGGCTGGTCGCGGTCGAGATCGTCGGTAGTGGGGCCACAGTGCGTAGGTGGCGCGAAGCCCTCCGGGACGGGTACCACGATGATCGTGAACCAGAACTCGCCCCCGGACATCGACACGGAGAGCTTACGGTCGCCACGGTCGACATGAGCGGTGACGACCCGATAGCCGTCCACCTGCGGCACCAACAGAGGTAGCCCGAGCTGGGAGAACGCCTCCTCCCGGTCGGCCCGCCGCGTCGTCTGGTGCAGGACGGGAAAGAACCCGTACGGCGCCAGCAGCAGTACCGCCGCCACGCCGACCTGGGCGGCCAACGGCAGCCGGACGGTCCCCAGCAGGACGCCCGCACCGAAACCGACCGCTCCGAGGGCCGCGGCCGGCCAGACGGACGGCGGCGTCCAGCGCGGCTGGAACGCCTCGTAGAGCAGGAGGGCGTCGGCTGTGACGATGGCCCCGAGGAGGGCCGACGGCACCGCCCGGTCGGCACCGAACACCCACAGCGCGAGCCAGACCAGGGCGGTCACGACCAGCGGCCCGACGAGGAGCATGGGCAGTCGCCAGGTCAGGCAGTCGCCGATGGTCTCTGGCTCGCAACTCGCGAAGAGCAGAGCCTCGGTACGCCACAGGGACGCCAACACCGCCGCGCCGAGCGCGCCCAGTGCCCCGGCAAGAGAGGCCGCCCCGATCAATCGCATCTCTGCCCTTCGAGTCGTGGGGGCCCGGCTGAATGACAGCCGGGCCCCCACGTGATGTCACCAGTCGTAGCCGTACAGATCCATGTACCCGTTCAGGATACGGGCGTAGGCAAGGTTGCCCTCCTGGTTGGGGTGCATTGTCTCCATGCTCGCCTGCTGCACCGGATCGCCATCCTCGTCCTCCTGCAGATCCGGCACCACAAAGCCGTGCAGGTACTCAGCGTTGGAGCAGATGCCGTGCCCGCCGAACTCGCTGCGGGCGTCCATCCCGTGAACCTTGTTGGCGGCGTCGGACGGCAGCACCGTGGTCATCCGGTCGGCAAGGCTGTTGAGGAACGCGGTCTCGCCCGTAGAGAAGCCGACAGGAAAGCCTGGCGGCAGCGTGATGGCGTACTGGCAACCGGGCTCGAAGAGGTGTGGGTAGCCCATGACGAAGATCCTGGCGTTGGGGGCCCGGACGCGGATGTGCCGCACCACCTCCCGGACAGAATCCTTCACCACGCCGTCGATGAGTTCATTCTGCTTGTCGCGCAGCGGCTTGTCGTCACCCTCCATCGTGTAGCCCGTCGCGCTGCAATCGATACCGGCCGCACAGGACATACCGACCTTGGTGAAACGGGCGTCGTTGCCGCCGATGGAGAGCATCACCGCGGTGGTGTTCACATTGAGCGACCCCTGGTCGATCTGTGGCACCTCGCCGTACTTGCCCTCCGGCTCCTTGCCCTGCCACTTGTGATCGGGGGGGTCTGCTGCACCGGTAGGTGACATCTGAGATGGCTTGCCCTGGTGGCGGGCTGGAAGGATGTCGCTGTGCCCAAGCCCTACCCCCGTGAGTTC